>NZ_JBRJGP010000032.1:0-19944 GCF_053628555.1 Roseovarius sp. MBR-79
TGTCTCGGTCCCAACATTGCTCAATTCTCCCGCTGGTCAGAAGAAGTGAATCAGCAACTTACGCTTCGATCAAGCACGAGTTTTTCAACAAAATACGCCAAACACGGCCTTTCAGCGACGTCCTCGACGCACCCCCGCCAGAAATACCGATGCCGTTTTCGGCCCCATCTCAGAAATCCGTCGGCGCCCCGCCCTCGGTCTTGCGCCGGGCGACGAAACCCGCCAGTTCCTCGCGGATGGCCTCGTCCATCGGCGGGGCCTCGAACCCTGCGATGATGTCCTGAAACACCTGATGCGCGCGCGCGGGCGTCCACACTGCACCTGCCGCCTCCCACGCCTCGTAGTTGCGCCAGTCGCTCAGGAACGGCGCGTAGAACGCCGTGGTGTAGCGGTCCTGCGTGTGCTGGATGCCGAAGAAGTGCCCCTTGTCGCCAACCTCGCGGATCGCGTCCACGGCGATTTCCTCGGGGCCGGTCGCCGTCAGAACCGGGTCCATATACCGCTGAATCTGCTGTAAAATCTCGCAATCCATGATGAATTTCTCCGGGCAGGCAATCAGCCCGCCCTCGAGCCATCCGGCGGCGTGATAGACCATATGCGCGCCTGCCTGCACCGCCGACCACAGGCTGTTGGAGGTCTCCCACATCGCTTGCCCGTCGGGCACATTGGCCGCGCAGACCCCGCTCGCGCGCAGCGGCAACCTGTAGAACCGCGCCAACTGCCCGGTCATCTGCGTGGCGCGCATGTATTCGGGCGTGCCGAACGCGGGCGCGCCGGATTTCATGTCCACGTTGCTGGTAAAGGTGCCGATGGCACAGGGCGCGCCGGGGCGGATGATCTGCGCCAGCACCACCGCGCAGAGCGCCTCGGCAATCGACTGCGCCACAGCCCCCGCCATCGTCACCGGTGCCATCGCCCCGGCCAGCGTGAAGGGCGTCACCACCAGCCCCTGCCCCCGCCGCGCCAGCCGCATCCAGCCATCGAGCATCGGATAGTCATGCTTGAGCGGTGAGGTGGAGTTGATGTTGGTATACATGCGCGGGGTCGCCTCGAAGTCCTCGTGGCTGAGGCCCCCGGCAATCCTGACCATCTCCATCACGTCATCCACCCGCTCCGCGCCCAGGGAATAGGCGTGCATCGCCTTGTCGGTCAGCGTCAGCTTGTCATAGAGAACGTCCAGGTGACGGATGCTCGGGTGAATGTCCTGCGGCTCCACCGGATAACCGCCCGCAAAATGGATGCAGTTGAAATACTGCGTCAGTTTCAGAAGGTTCTGGCACATCTCGCGGGTGCCCGACACCTTGCGCCCGATCTTCATGTCCCAGTAGGAGGGCGGCGAGGAGACATTGCCGAAGTTGAGATGATTGCCCCCCATGGTGATCCGGCGATCCGGGTTGCGCGGCGTGATGGTCCAGCTTTCGGGCGCCTTGGCGATCATCTCCATGACGAAATCGCGGCCCATGCGGACATTCTCGCCAGTGATCTCGCACCCGCCCGAGGCGCGCAGAATGGCCACCGCCTCGGGGTTCAGAAACTCGATCCCGATCTCTTCGAGGATCCGCATCGCGCCGTCATGGATCGCCAGCACGCCCTCCGGCGAAAGCGGCTCAACGGGTCGGTCGATATTGATCGGCGGATTCCACGGCATCTGCTCGATCGCGGCACCCCCGCGCCGCGCGGCATTGCCCGCGCGCCCGCCGCTGCGTGTCCTGCGTTTGAGATCTTCGGCCATGTCGCGCCCTCCCGGTGCTCGTGCCCCCCACGAAACACCGTGTGCGGGCGCGTCACCCGCCGCTTTGCGACGCAGCCTGTCGTTTTTTCCCCTCGGCGCGCCGATGCCCCTCATGCCAGAGATAGAGCGCGAGGCTCACCACCACCACAGCACCCCCGGCAAGCATCACCGGCGTCGGTCGTTCCCCCACGCCCAGCCAGACCCAGAGCGGGCCAAGCACCGTCTCAAGCAGCAGGAGCAGGCTCACATTCGACGCATGGGTGTGGCGCGAGGCCATCGACAATGACAGGAAAGACACCGGAAGGATCACAAGACCACAAACCGCGATGGCCCAGACCGTGCCTTCGGTCATCTGCGCCGGTCCTGTCACCGCCCAACCGGTCGCCCCCGCCAGCACCGCCCCCAGCCCGAGCACGAGCGGGATCGGCATGTCGGGGCGTGCGCGCAAGAGCACGAAGTTGAGCGCCAGCACCAGCGCCACCCCCAGCCCCGCCGCAAGGCCCAACCCCGCGCTGCCCGCGCCCGTGCCGTCGCCCCCCGATACCGCCAGCGCCAGCCCCGCCAGCACCGCCACGATGGCGGCCCAGGTGGCGGGGCGCGTCCGCTCGCCCATCACCAGCCAGGACAAAAGCGCGGCAAAGACCGGCGCGCACGCCACCCCCAGAAGCATCACCGCCACCGGTGCGTGCGCGATGCCAAGGCTGAACAGTGTCATGTTGGCGTATTGCGTCACCACCAGCAGCGCGCCCATCCCCGTCGCCAGCGCCGCCAGATCGCGCGCTTTCGCCCGCGCCGTGACGGCCCAGAGGCACAGCATCACCGCCCCCATCAGCCCCCCGCGCCAGCCCACCATCTGATAGCCCGCCATGCCCGAGAGCCGCATGAAAAGCGCATCGGGCGTGAGGATCAGCGCCCCGAACACGGCCAGCGCCAGCCCGAAGAGCGGATGGCGCGTCACGCCGCCAGCCAGCCGGGCAGATGGCCGATATCGGGCAGGACCGCATCGGCGAAGGGCATGAGATCCCCGGCCAGCGCCGTGCCGGTGAGCACGCCGACACAGGCCATGCCCGCCCGGCGCCCGGCGATCAGGTCATGGGTGCTGTCGCCCACCATGACCACGCGCGTCGGGGCCACGCTGACCGCGCGCGCGAAGGCCAGCAACGGCTCCGGCGATGGCTTGGCCCCGTGCCCCGAATCGAACCCCGCGACGAAATCGAACCGCTCCAGCACCCCCGCCGCGCCCAGATGCGCGCGCGCGCCGTATTCGGTGTCATTGGTCATCACCCCAAGGCGCAGACCCTGCCCGCGCAGCCCGTCGAGATAGGGCCCAAGCGGCACGGCGGGTGCCAGCGGCGCTTGCGCCGCGCTCAGCATCAGGTGCTCCTCGATCGCGGCCACGCTGCGCCCCGGCAGCGCCCCGGCCAGACATTCCGCCGCCTCGCGGTTGGTCCCGGCGATGACCGGGCTTGTCGGGCGGAACCGGCGCGCGGCAAGGTCGTAATCGACCGCAGCGGCAAGCCGCACCACAAGCGCGCCATCGCCCGCCGCCAGATCGTGCAGCACCTCATGCGCCCAATGGCTCCAGGTGGCGTGAAAATCAAAGAGGGTGCCATCCTTGTCGAACAGCACCGCATCGGCGCGCAATCTCATGTCCAGCTCATCTCCTGCCCGCCCGGAAGGGCCGCGCGCGCCCGCATCGGCACATCGTATTTGTGGCCTTGCGCGTCACAGAAACCCACCACCCATTCATCATCCATCATCAGGAAATCCAGCACCGCGCCCAGAAACTCCGCCTCCGCCGCGCGCGCGTGAAAATCCGCCTCCGAGGCCCCTGTCGCGCCCAGAAACACCGGCCACAACTCGTCATTCCCGGCCAGCCAGGCCAGCGCCTGAAGCGCGACCGTCTCGGCGGATTCCCGCTCTATCGTCATCGCATGGTCATCTTTGTTAATTTCCGGAAAGGTTTTCTTAACCACTTAGCGCGAGACTGTGGCAAAGGTAAACGCTCAGATCAAAGGCGCAGCCGCAATGTCGGGCACCATTCTCATCGTTGACGATCTGGCCACCAACCGCATCGTCCTGAAGGTCAGGCTTTACTCCACGCCGTATCGCGTGGTGCAGGCAGGCACGGCGCGCGAGGCGTTGCGCCTTGCCACGGCCGAACCGCCCGACCTCATCCTTGCCAATGCGCGCCTCGACGGGCAGAGCGCCGAGCCGCTCCTGCGCGCGCTGCGCCGGGTCGAGCGTCTTGCCCATGTCCCCGTCGTCCTGCTCCAGAGCGAGGATGACACACCCAAGCGCCTGGCACTTCTGCGTGCGGGTGCCGATGAGGTGCTGACAAAGCCGGTATCCGAACCGCTTCTGCTCGCGCGGCTGCGCAACCTCCTGCGCCAGCGCAACGCCGAGGAGGAATTGATCGGCCAGACCGGCGCCACATCGGGCTTTGCCGAGGCACGGGCACCCCTTGCCCTTCCCGGACAGGTGGCCCTCTTCGGCCCCGACCGCGCCGCAGCGCTGGCGCTGCGCGCCCTTCTCGGCGAGGGCACGCCGCACCGGCTGAGTTGCCGCGCGCTCGACGACGCCCCCCCGCCCGCGGCGCAGGACGCCTTTGTGCTTACCCTCGGTTTCGCGCAGTCCGAGGAGGGCTTGCGCCTTCTGGCTGACCTCAAGGCCACGCCGGGCACGCGCCATGCGCCGGTTCTGGTCCTGCTCGACCGCGATGCCGCGGCGCTCGCGGTGACGCTGCTCGACATGGGGGCGGATGACGTGCTGTTTGCGCCGGTCGCGCCCGAGGAATTCGACGAACGCCTTGCCCGTCAGCTTGCGCGCAAGCGCCGCAACGAGGCCTTGCGCGCACAGATGCGCTCGGGGCTCGAGGCGGCGCTGCGCGATCCGCTGACCGGGGCCCATAACCGCCGCCATGCCCTGCCCTGGCTGGAACGGCAGATCGCGCGCCTGCCGCTCACCCGCAAGAGCCTTGCCGTGATGGTGGCCGATCTCGATTTCTTCAAACAGGTCAACGACCGCCATGGCCACGCGGCGGGCGATGCGGTGCTTGTCGCCGTGACCGAACGTCTGCGCGCGCATCTGCGCGCGGGTGATCTTCTGGCGCGGATCGGGGGCGAGGAGTTTCTCATCGCCCTGCCCGACACCACCCGCGCCGAAGCGCAGGAGGTGGCCGAGCGGCTCTGCGATGCGATCCGCGCCACGCCGGTTGCCGTGCCGGGCGCACGCGCGCCCATCGCCGTCACGCTCAGCCTTGGCGTGACCGTGGCCGAAGCGCGCCCCGGCCTGCCCGCGCCAACCATGCAGGTGCTGCTGGAAGAGGCCGACCGCGCGCTCTATGCCGCCAAGGCGCGGGGCCGCAATCAGGCACGGTTCTGCACCCGCTCGGCCGCCTGATCGCCCCGCCGCCCGCGAAAGGCGCGCGGCGTTTCCCCCCACATGGCGACGAAGGCGCGGGAAAAGGCGCTGCGGCTTTGAAACCCCACCGCGCGCGCCACCTGATCCACCGGCGCGCGCCGCTCGGCCAGCATCTGCGCCGCCCGTGCCAGCCGCAGATCGCGCAAGAGCGTCATCGCGCCCTGGCCATAGGCGGCCTGGAATCGCGCGGCAAAGCGGGACCGGCTCATCCCCGCCGCCTCGGCGAGGCTTTCGAGCGTATGGGGGCGCCCCGGATCGTCCAGCATCGTGCATAAACCGCGCCAAAGCCCCGGATCGGCCAGCGCGCCGAGCCACATAACCCCAGGATCGCCCGCCTCCAGCCGCGTGCGCAGCATCTCGATCAGGCATTGCAGCAGCAGCGCGCGCACCATCGCGCGCTGTCCGGGCCGCTCGGTCCCCATCTCCGCCACCAGCGCCGTCATCGCCTGCGCCGCCACCGGGCTTGCGGCCACATCAAGGCTGAGCGGCGCGCGCAACAGATCAATAAGCCCATGTGTGCCGCGCAGCCCCAGCGAGATCGTCGAGCACAGCACCACCATCACCCCCGCCCCCTCACCGCGCGCCACATGGCTTTCCAGATCGAGCCCCGCCGGACGGCACGCGGGCAGCCCCGCCTGCGCGCCGCCGCGATTGACAAGCGAATGGCTGCGGCTCGCGGGCACCAGCACCAGCCGCCCCGGCGCAAGGTCAAGCGGTGCCCGCCCCTGCACCGACAGCACCCCCTCGCCGCCCAGCACGTAATGCAGCGTTGCGCGCGGATTGCGCCCCAACCCCATGCTGCACACGCCCTCGAGCGCGCAGATGGCAAAGGGCTCGGCGCTGATCTCGAGCGCGTCGAGAATGCGGTCATGGGGGTGCGTCTGCATGATCCGATCCTGCCGCAACCCGAGAGAAAAGGCACGGAAAATTGATATGACGCCACAGATTCAGGACGCAAAGGCACATCACCCCCTCCAGACTGCCGACAGGATTCACCAAAGGAGGACCCCATGTGCAGTTGCCATGACCACGATCACGACCCCAAATTCACCCGCCGCGCCGCGCTGACCGGCACCGCCGCCCTTGCCGCTGCTGCCACAGGCCTTGCCGCCACCGGCGCGCGGGCGCAGGACAACCCCTATGCCCCGCCGGCCGAGCCGTTCCTGCCGCCAAGCGACATGGTGCTGGACCTTTCCCGCGCCGCCCTTGTCGTCACCGATCCGCAGATCGACTTTCTGTCGCCCGATGGCGTCGCCTGGGGCGCGGTCGGCGGGAGTGTCACGGCCAACAACACCGTCGAGAACATCGAGCGCCTGTTCAAGGCCGCCAAGGGCGCGGATATCCCCGTCGCCATCTCGCCGCATTACTACTACCCGACCGACAAGGGCTGGAAATTCGAGGGTGCGCTGGAAAAACTCATGCACGCCATCAACATGTTCGACCGGGTGAGCCCGGTCAGCATGGAGGGGTTCGAAGGCTCGGGCGCCGATTACATGCCGCAATACAAACCCTATATCCTTGACGGCAAGACCATCATCTGCTCGCCGCACAAGGTTTACGGGCCGGAAACCAATGACCTCGCACTCCAATTGCGCAAGGCGGGGGTGGATCAGGTGATCCTTGCCGGAATGTCGGCCAATCTCTGCACCGAAGGGCACATGCGCGAACTCCTTGAACAGGGGTTCGAGGTGGCCGTGGTCTCGGACGGGACGGCGGCGGCGATGCTGCCCGAGGGCGACGGCTATCTCGCGGCGCTCACCAACTTCCGTTACATGGCCAACGCGCTCTGGACCACGGATGAGGTCGTGGCGATGCTGGGCTGACACCCTCCGCCACCGGGCCTGCGATCCGGGGAGGAGGGCAGGCCCGGCCCGCGCGGGATCACGGACCCGCGCGGGCATTTTCTTTTGCCGCGATCCGGCCTAAGCCTTCTGCCGACACAGCGAAAGGCTTGGGCAATGGCAAATACCATGATCGGGGTGATCGGCGGATCGGGGCTCTACGAGATCGACGGGCTGGAAGAGGCCCGCTGGCAGACCGTCGAGACGCCATGGGGCCCGCCCTCGGATGCGATCCTGACCGGCACCTTGGGCGGCGTGCCCATGGCCTTTCTGCCCCGTCACGGGCGCGGCCATGTCCATAGCCCCACCTCGGTTCCCTACCGCGCCAATATCGACGCGCTGAAACGGCTGGGCGTCACGGACGTGATCAGCGTCTCGGCCTGCGGGTCGTTCCGCGAGGAGCTTGCGCCGGGCGATTTCGTCCTTGTCGATCAATACATCGACCGCACCTTCGCGCGCGAGAAATCCTTTTTCGGCCCCGGCTGTGTGGCGCATGTGAGCGTGGCGCACCCGACCTGCGCGCGCCTCTCGGACGCCTGCGAACGGGCGGCGCAGGACGCGGGCATCACCGTGCATCGCGGCGGCACCTATCTGGCGATGGAGGGGCCGCAATTCTCGACCATGGCCGAATCGCGCCTCTACCGCGATCACTGGGGGTGCGACGTGATCGGCATGACCGGCATGCCCGAGGCCAAGCTCGCCCGCGAGGCCGAGCTTTGCTATGCCTGCGTGGCGATGATCACCGATTACGACAGTTGGCACCCGGATCACGGCGCGGTCGACATCACCGCCATCATAGCCACGCTGACGGGCAATGCCGACAAGGGCCGCGCCCTTGTTGCCCGCCTTCCGACACTGCTGGGAGGGGTCCGCGCCCCCTGCCCGCATGGCTGCGACCGCGCGCTCGATTTCGCGCTGCTGACCGCGCCGGACAAGCGCGATCCGCTGCTTCTGGCGCGGCTCGACGCTGTGGCGGGGCGGGTGTTGGGCCAAAAACACACCGGCTGAGGCGGGACACGCCGGACGGCGCTACTCCAGCAACACCGCCTCGACCCGCCGATTGGCCTCGCGCCCCCCGGGCGTGGTGTTGGGCGCGACCGGGGCAAGAAAGCCCACGCCATGCGCCTCAAGGCGCGTGCCATCGACCCCGTGCACAGCGATAAGGCGCTGGCGCACCGCCTCGGCGCGCGCCTGCGACAGCGCTATGTTGGCCTCAAGCCCGCCGACGCTGTCGGTATGGCCGACAAGGGCGATGCGCGCACCGGGAGAGGCGGCCATGAAGGCCGCAAGCGCCTCAAGATCGGGGTGCGGCCCGTCTCCGAGAGACCCGGCCCCGGTGGAAAAATCAAGACCGTCCAGCACCGCATGCCCCTGCGCCCGAAGCCGCGCCACCAGATCGCCCGTGGTCCCGGTCGCCGATTCCGGAACCGCCACGGTGTCAGGCGCGGGGCCTTCGCCCGGCCCGGCATGGGTCAGTTGCACATAGGCACGCTCGCCCGCGAGGCTGATGAAGAGCATGGCATGCTCGTCGCCGCGCCGCGCCAGAAAATAGCGGTAATCGAAGATGTTGACGAACATGGCAGGCGCGGGCAGCACCGGTGTGGCAAAGCGGAAATCGAAGCCGCCGCACCCTTCGGCCGCGCAGTCGAAGACCGGTTCCCAACCCGCCTTCTCCAGCGCCTCGCGCAGGGGGGCAAGCCGTGCCAGCGTGCCAAGGCCGCGCTCCGGCATCCGCCAGGCGCGGCTGGTGATGCGGCCATCGACGCGCTGGCGCGGCACCGTGCCACCGGAAAACGGCCCGGTAGGCAGATGAACCGTGCCCGCCTCGCGGATCACCTCGGCCGTGCGCTCTGCCCCTTCGGGCAGGGGCAGGTCCTGCGCCCGGATCGCCGTGGCCAGAAGCAGCCCAAGCGCAAGGACCGCCAGCCCGCGCATCCTAGCGCGCCTGCGAATGATACTCGGGATTGGGCACCATCCCGGTGGCCGAGGCGACGCGGTTCGACATGTTGAAGAACCCTGCCACATTGGCGATGTCCCAGATATCGCGGTCGGAAAACCCATGCTCGCGCAGCGCGGCGCGGTCCGCCTCCTCGACGGTGGCGCTGGCCTGCGTCACCTGCGCCGCGAAATCGAGCATCGCGCGCTGGCGGGCCGAAATATCCGCCACGCGGTAATTCATCACCATCGCCTCTCCCAAGGCCGGATCGCCCGAGAGCGCGCGCACCGCGGCACCATGCGCCACCTGACAATACCAGCAGCGGTTGATCGAACTGACCACCACCGCGATCATCTCGCGCTCGAGCTTGGTAAGCCCCGAAGGTGCCAGCATCAGCGTGTTGTAAAGCGCAGTGAAGGCGTCCAGCTTTTCGATGTCAAAGGCGTGGGCGCGCAGCACATTGGGCACGATCCCCAGCTTTTCCTCGCAGATTTCGAAATAACGCGCGGTCGCCTCGGGCAGCGGATCGACCGGGGGCAGGTCGAGGGCGGTGGGTTGGTCGGTCATGGCCTACTCCTTCAGGCGGTAATGATACGTCCCCGCGACGCGAAAGCCCATGGCGGCATAAAGCCCGTTCGCGGCGGCGTTGGCGTGGGTGCAGAGCACCGCGACATGCGCGGCGCCCTGCGCCTCGGCCCAGAGGGCGGCCTGCACCATCATCAGCCGCCCGACACCCGCGCGCCGGTGCCCTGCGCGCACTTCGAGCGCGTGGACCATGGCGACACCCGCGGCGATCGCGGCAAATCCCGTGCCTGCGGGCTGATCGGCGTGACGCGCGAAGAGGCCGGTTTTCGGTCCCCTCACCCGCGCCATCACCGCGAGGCGCGCCGGACCTATCCCGCCCTCGGCCCATATCTCGCGCATGATCTCGAGCGGCTCCCAGACGGCGAATGTCGCAAGACGCGGCGGACGCTCGCCCGTGAGCGCGCCCGTCGGTGCCACGAGCACATTGACCGGATCGACGATCCCGTAGCCGCGCCCCTCAAGCATCCGGTCAAGATTGTCCTCTGCCGCCCGCACCTGAAACAGGGGGGCCTGACCGCGCGCGCGCATCTCCGCCTCGGCGCGCGCCACGTCCTCTGCCGTCACCGGCCCCGACGCGGTCGCCGCCGAGACGCGCTTGCCGCCGCCCTCACCGTCGCGCAGCGTGACCGGGCCGAGGATATGGGTCGCGGCGGGCGGCCAAGTCGCCTCGGCCACGGCATAAAGCGTGTCAAGGTCGGGCGTCATGCGGGGAACATCCCGGCAAGCTCGGCCATGGCCGCATCGACGCGCGCGCCATCGGCCCCCCGGATCACGATATTCGCGCCGTGACAGCCCTCGCGGATGAACGGGTAGGAGCCGATGGAAAGATCGGGATAGCGCGCGGCCAGATCCCCGAGCGGGGCCGCGATATCGCCCTCGCCGCGCCGGATCTCGTAGCTTTGCGACAGAAGCGGTGCGCCGCCCGTGACCTTTGGCAGCACCGAGGCAAGCATCGCCTGAAAGATGGACGGCACCCCCGCCATGACATGCACGTTTTCGATGGTGAAACCGGGCGCGGCGCTGATCGGGTTCTCGATCAGCGTGGCCCCCTCGGGGATACGCGCCATGCGCAACCGCGCCGCGTTCAATTCCTGCCCGCGCGCGTCGTAATGCGCGGCAAGGATCGCGCGGGCGTCATCGCGCACGGGAATCGGGCGGTCAAAGGCGCGCGCCACGTTCTCGGCGGTGATGTCGTCATGGGTGGGGCCGATCCCGCCCGATGTGAACACCACGTCATAGGCGGCGCCAAGGGCCCGCACGGCGGCGACGATGGCCTCCGGATCGTCGCTGATCACCCGCACCTCGCGCAGGTCGATACCCGCGCGCGTCAACTCTCCGGCGAGGTAATGCATGTTGGCGTCGCGCGTGCGCCCTGACAGGATCTCGTCTCCGATGACAAGCATGGCGGCGGTGGGGTTGGGCATGGCGGCCTCCTTGATCTGCGACCTGCCCCGGTATAGGCCCGCGCCATGCGCTTTCAAAGCCCCCTCCTGCCTGCCACCCTCATCCGCCGCTACAAGCGGTTTCTGGCCGATATCCGGCTTGATGACGGGACCGAGGCCACGGCGCATTGCGCCAATCCCGGCTCGATGATGGGGCTGGCCGCGCCGGGTGCGCGGATATGGGTGGAGCCGAACGACGACCCGCGCAGGAAACTGCGCTATGGCTGGCGGCTGGTCGAGACGGGGCCGGGCGTGCTGGTCTGCGTCGATACGGGCGCGGCCAACCGGGTGCTGCGCTCAGCCCTGACCGCGCGCGCCATCCCCGAGCTGGCCGCCTATGACCGGGTGCGCCCCGAGCAACGCTACGGCGAGAAAAGCCGGGTGGATTTCCTGTTGTCGGGCGACGGCCTGCCCGATGCCTATGTGGAGGTGAAATCCGTCACCCTCTCGCGCCAACCCGGCCTTGCCGAATTTCCCGACAGCGTGACCGCGCGCGGCACGCGTCACCTGCACGATCTGGCCCGCGTCGCGCAATCGGGGGCGCGCGCCGTGCTTTTCTACCTTGTGCAGCGCGGCGATGCGCGCGCTCTCGGCGTCGCCGCCGATATTGACCCGGCCTATGCGGCAGCACTGGCCCATGCGCAGGCTGCGGGGGTCACGATCCTGTCATATTGCGCGGATATTTCGCGCGACATGATCACAATCGGTCACTCGTTGCCCACGATCGCGCCGCAACCTCTGGCCCTTGGCGGCAAATAGCCCTAAATAAAGCGAAATCCGGCGAAGACGATGAGGCATGACGTGAACGAACCGCATCGCGGCAGACAGACTCGCGAAGGCATCCGTATCCACGAGGCGGCGGATTTCGCGGGTATGCACAAGGCGGGGCAGCTTGCCGCGCGGATCCTTGACGAGATGGCGGGCCATGTCTTCGTCGGCCAGACGACCGAGGCGCTCGATGCGCTGATCGAGGAGAAGGTCAACGCCGCCGGGGCCAAATCCGCCACCATCGGCTACAAGGGCTATCGCCACGCAAGCTGTATCAGCGTCAACCACGTGGTCTGCCACGGCATCCCCGGCGCGCCCATCCCCAAGAGCGGGGCAGAAACCATTTCGCGCGATTACGAGAAGCGGCGCAAGGATGACGGGCTTCAGGATGGCGATATCCTCAATATCGACGTGACCGTGATCGTCGATGGCTGGTTCGGTGACACAAGCCGGATGTATGTGGCGGGCAAGCCGTCCGGCAAGGCCGCGCGCCTCATCGACGTGACCCATGACGCGCTGATGAAGGGGATCGAGGCGGTGCGCCCCGGTGCCACCTTCGGCGATATCGGCCACGCGATTCAGGCCTATGTGGAGGCGCAGCGCATGTCGGTGGTGCGCGATTTCTGCGGTCACGGCCTTGGCCGCGTGTTTCACGCGCCGCCCAACGTGCTGCATTACGGGCGTCCCGGCAGCGGCCCGCGCCTCGAGGAAGGCATGTTCTTCACCATCGAGCCGATGGTCAATCTCGGACGTCCCGAAACCGTGGTGCTTGACGACGAATGGACGGCCGTCACGCGCGACAAGTCGCTCTCGGCACAGTTCGAGCATTCGGTCGGCGTGACCGCTTCGGGGGCCGAGATATTCACCCTCTCGCCCGGCGGCCTCTTTCATCCGACATGGGACCGCGCGCAGGGCTGACGCCCGCGATATTCGTCGCAAACAGGCGAGACAGTCGCTTTTCACCCTGACAGGCTGATCGCATCCGGCGCAAGCGCCACCCCACAGCATGATCGACCCAAGACGCCCCGCTCACCGGGGTCAGGCCTTTGGGCTGTCTGCCCCCGAGGCCAAGGAGGCCCCCCATGGCGATGATGTCCGCCCATCCCGCCCCCGTGCCGTCGCGCGCGGTGCAGGGGATCGTGTGCATAGAGGTGGCGATGCTGCTTTTCGTGGCGCAGGACGCGGTGATGAAGGGGATGCTGACCAGCTACCCGGTCTGGCCGCTTCTCTTCGCGCGTTCGGTGGTGGCGGTGCTGGTGCTTGTTCCGCTCATCGCGTGGCTTGGCGGGCCGCACAGCCTGCGCTCGGCGCTCTGGCCCTTGCATATGGCGCGCGCCTTTCTCTTTGCCGTGGGCTTTGCGATGTTCTACGCGGCCTTCCCGTTCATGGGGCTGGCGGAGGTCAGCACGATCTTTTTCTCCGCGCCACTGATGACGGCGCTCATGGCGGCGCTCTTTCTCGGCGAACGGATCGGCGCGCATCGCGCGGCGGCGCTTGTCGTGGGATTCGCGGGCGTGGTCATCGCCATGAACCCGATGGGCGGTCATTTCTCGATGGTGGCGGTGCTGCCGCTTCTTTGCGCGCTCACCTATGCCGCCTCGCAGATCATCGCGCGCCGCATCGGCGAACGTGAAAGCACGCTCACGGTCGGGCTCTACACGCTCTGCTTCTCGGGGGTGATGATCGTGCCCATCGGCTGGGGCGTGGCGCATCTGGTGCCGTTGACACCCGAGACGGCCCATCTTCGCTGGGGCCTGCCCGACGGCGTCATCGCCGACCTGCCCCGCCTCGCCGGGCTGGGGGCGATCGGGATGGTGGCCTACATGCTCGCCTCGCGCGCCTATCAGGTGGCCGCCGCCAGCCTCGTGGCGCCCTTCGACTATACCTACCTGCCCTTCGCCGTGGTGCTCGGCTATCTGGTCTGGGCCGAGGTGCCGTCGCAGGCAACCCTCACCGGCATGGCACTCATCATCGGCGCAGGTCTCTATATCGGCTGGCGGGAATTGCGCGCGGCGCGGCGCGGCGATGCCATTCCCGTCACCGCCGAGACCACCTTTGCCCCCGGCAGCCCCCTGCCCCCGCTCATGCCCGAGGAGGAGCGCGCGCCGTGAGCCTGACCGCCGTCACACCCGAACGGGACATGTCGGGCTATTTTCTGGTCTTCATGGCGGGCGTTCTGTGGTCCACCGTGGGCCTTGGCATCCGCCTCATCGACGACGCCGTTGTCTGGCAGATCCTGTTCTACCGCTCGATTGCCATGAGCGTGTTTCTCTATGCCGTGGTGCGGTTGCGCAGCGGGCGCGCGCCCCTCTCGCTGATTGCCGCGATGGGATGGCCCGGCCTCATCGCCGGGGTGGCACTCGTCGCCGCCTACACGGGCGCGATCTTTGCGCTTCAGACCACCTCGGTCGCCAATGCGATGATGCTTTTCGCCGCCGCCCCGCTGATGGCGGCGCTGCTCGGGCGCGTGCTTCTCGGCGAGCGTGTGCGCCGCGCCACATGGATCGCCATGCTGGTCGCGCTGTGCGGCATTGCCGTGATGGTCTGGGACAAGACCTCTGGCGCAGCACTCCGGGGCAATCTTGCGGCGCTCGGCTCGGCGCTTGGTTTCGCGGTATTCACCGTGGCGCTGCGGCGTGGCAAATCGGTCGAGATGATGCCCGCCGTCCTGCTCTCGGGGCTGATCGGGACGGTGGCGATGGCGGCGATCTGTGCGGGCCTTGGCCTCTCGCTTGCACTCTCGCCGCGCGACGCGGGCATCGCTTCGGGCATGGGCGTGTTTCAGGTGGGCACCGGGCTCGTGCTCTATACGCTTGGCTCGCGCAGCCTGCCCGCCGCCGAGTTGACGCTTCTTTCCATGGCCGAGGTGGTGCTCGGGCCGGTCTGGGTCTGGCTGTTTCTGGGCGAACAGGCCGAGCCGAGCACGCTCGCGGGCGGCGCGATCCTGCTCGCGGCGATTGCCGGCAACGCGCTCTCTGGCGCGCGGCGCAAGGTGGTGCCCCCCATCCCCTGACCGGCAATTCATTGCCGATGCGGTATTTTTCGCGGGAATATTTCCATCCGCGTCGCGTAATACCTATATCGGTAACAGGCAGAACAGGAGCATGACATGATACGCAACACGATCATCGGGGCAGTGGCGGGGCTTGCGCTCGCCGGGTGCCTCGACACCACCGACAACCGGGAACTGACCGGCGCCGCCATCGGCGCGGGCGTGGGCCTCATCGGCGCGGCCGCCTTTGACGTGAGCGCGGGCTGGATCGTGGCCTCGACGCTTGCGGGGGCTGCTGCGGGCACGCTCATCGCGCGCAACACGCGCACCAACCAGTGCGCCTATGCCAACGGTGACGGCACCTATCGCACCGTGCCCTGCTGAGGGTTCGGACCGGCGTCATCCCCGCGAAAGCGGGGATCTCGCCCGGAACAAGAGATCCTCGGGACAAGCCCGAGGATGACGGGTGCCACCCCCTACCCCCGCCCACGATAGGGCGGCACGCCCTGATCGGGCAGCCAGACGCCCTCGGGCGCGGGGCCGGTTTGCCAGAACACGTCGATGGGGATGCCGCCGCGCGGATACCAGTAGCCGCCGATGCGCAGCCATTGCGGCGAAAGGAAATCGACCAGCCGCCGCGCGATGGAAATCGTGCAATCCTCGTGGAACGCGCCGTGATTGCGGAAACTGGTGAGGTAGAGCTTGAGCGATTTCGATTCCACCAGCCAGGCCCCCGGCACGTAATCGATCACCAGATGCGCGAAATCCGGCTGGCCGGTCATCGGGCAGAGCGAGGTGAACTCGGGCGCGGTAAAGCGCACCGCATAGGCCACATCGGCCTGCGGATTGGCCACGCGCTCCAGTTCCGCCTCCTCGGGGCTTTGGGGTTGCTTCGTGACCCCGCCCAGCTGTTTCAGCCCCTCATAGATATTCTCGGCCATCGCCTTTCTCCTCTCAAACCCCGCGCCGGTTGCCCCAGAGCGTCACGTGAAGCTGCGGCAGCACCCGCGCGGCAAACCAGCCATCGGCGACCACCCGCCCGACCAGCCAGCGCATCCGCGCGTTGATCCCGTCGTGATCGACCACCGCGCTGTCATCCTCGGGCGGGGGCGGCGTGTGGTTGCCGGGTTGGAGCACCAGCGGCAGGTCAGGATAGCGCCCCGCCACCTGCCGCGCCCAGAGGTAATCCGCCTCGTCGAAAATGACGATCTTGAGCACCGTCTCGGCCCCCTTGGCGGCGGCCACGCAATCCGCGAACACCGCCCAATCCACCGCCATGCCCGAGGAGGGCGGCTTGGGGCTGAGCACCAGCATGTCAAGACGCGCGAACCAGTCGCGCGCGACCGAGCCTTGGGTTTCCATGGCAAAGCGATAGCCCTCCGCGCGGCCCGCCTCGATCAGCGGCCCCAGCGGCTGAATCGCCGGGTTGCCGCCCGAGAGCGTCACCAGCAAGGGCCGCCCGCCCGAGAGGCGCGCGACCTCTTCCATCACCGCTTCGGGCTGCATCGGCTGCCAGTCGTGGCGATACTCGGCGTCCACCGCGTGAAGGCTGTCGCACCACGAACAGCGGTAATCGCAACCGCCCGTGCGCACGAAAACCGTGGGCTGCCCGATGAGCGCGCCCTCGCCCTGAATGGTCGGCCCAAAAATTTCCGCGACGCGGATGGGGTCGGTCATGGCCGGTATTCCGCCCATGTCTTGGGGGTCTCGCTCACCCGCACCGCCGCAACCTCGGGCCAGCGCGCGGCGCACCAGTCGTGGAAATGCTTCGCCAGCCGCTCGGCGGTGACGCAGCCATCGCCCAGAACCTCGTTGAGGTGGCGGTGGTCAAGCTCGTTGTCGATATAGGCCTTGAGCGCGCCCAGATCGTGATAATCGCGCACAAAGCCGGTCTCACCCAACTCCTCGGCGGCGAGTTCCACCACCACGATATAATTATGCCCGTGCAGCCGCGCGCAAGGATGCCCCTCGCGCAGGCCAAAGAGCTGATGCGAGGCGGAAAAGTGAAACTCCTTGGTGATCCGATACATTACCGCCCCTCCACCGCTGCGCGCCAGAAATCCGGGTCGTCGTATTCCGTGGGGTCCGGCACGCCCGCGAGATGAAACGCCTCGCGCCGCTCCACGCAGGTGCCGCAGCGCCCGCAATGGCGCAGCCCCCCCTTGTAGCACGACCATGTCTCGGCGAAAGGCACGCCAAGCCGCGCGCCATCGCGCACGATGTCGGCCTTCGATCCGGTCACATAGGGTGTCCAGAGCGTCACCTCGGCATAGCCCTCAAGCGCGGCATCCTGCATCGCCTGGAACGCCGCGATGAAACCGGGGCGGCAATCGGGGTAGATGAAATGATCGCCGCCATGCACCGCCGCCGCCACGGCATCCGCCTTTTGCGCCGCTGCCATGCCGAAGGCCACGGCCAGCATGATCGCGTTGCGGTTGGGGACCACGGTGATGCGCATGGTCTCTTCGGCGTAATGCCCGTCGGGCACGGCGACCTCATCGGTCAGCGCCGACCCCGACAGCGCGGCACCGACGCTGCGCAGATCCACCACGCGGTGCGCCACCCCCAGACGGCGCGCGCAGGCGGCGGCGCTATCGAGTTCCTTCACATGGCGCTGGCCATAATCGAACGACAAAAGTGCCACGAGCCTGCGCTCGGCGGCGGCCTTGTGGGCAAGCGTGACGGAATCGAGCCCGCCGGAGCAGATGACGATGGTATCCATATCTCGTGTCCTTGTTTTTTAAAGCGGGTAGGCTGCGACCGCTTGGGCGTGCGTTTAGAGGATTTGCGCCGTGGAAACAAGATATGGCGCGCGGGGTTAAATCCACCGGCAAGGGCCGGGCCGAGCGTTCGACACCTGACACAACATGATCGATGCGGCACGGGGGAACGTTCGTGGCCTGAAGGGGACGGTTGGCGTGATTTTCTGAGCCGCGCGAGGGCCCGACCGCGGGTGGGCGCTGCTCGGGCTTTGGTGGGCGCTTTATGGTGCCAAATACTGGAACGATTGAAGGGAGTTTGACGTTGCAGAAGCGCCCGCCCGGGGGGCGGTCGGGCGCTCGCGCGGCGGCGTGCAAGCACGCCTTGATTCCGCGCGGGGGACAGGAGGCGACCGTGCCCTCAAGGCCATTCACGACACCGTCCGCACCACATTGCACAGCACGGCAGGCCGGATCATCATTGGGTCACATCGCGCAGGCGTCGAACACTACTCGCTCAGGAACCCGCCCGATTGCCGCGACCAGAGCCGCGCGTAAAGCCCACCTTGCGCCAAGAGCGCGGTGTGACTGCCCTCTTCGACAATGCGCCCCTCTTCCATCACGATGAGCCGGTCCATCGCGGCAATGGTCGAGAGCCGGTGCGCGATTGCGATCACGGTCTTGCCCTGCATCAACCGGTAAAGCTGCGCCTGAATCGCCGCCTCCACCTCGGAATCAAGCGCCGAGGTCGCCTCGTCCAGCACAAGGATCGGCGCATCCTTGAGGGCGGCGCGGGCAATCGCGATGCGCTGCCGCTGCCCGCCCGAGAGCTTGACACCGCGCTCGCCGACATGCGCCTCCAGCCCGCGGCGGCCGCGTGCATCCACCAGCCCGGCGATGAAGTCCCCTGCCTCGGCCAGGTCGGCGGCGGCAAGGATTTCGGCCTCGGTGGCATCGGGGCGGCCATAGGCGATGTTGTCGCGCACCGAGCGGTGCAGGAGCGCGGTATCCTGCGTCACCACGCCGATGGCGGCGCGCAGGCTGTCTTGCGTCACCTCGCGGATATCCTGCCCGTCGATCTCGATGCGCCCGCCGCTCAGGTCATGGAACCGCAAAAGCAGGTTCACCAGCGTCGATTTGCCCGCCCCCGACCGGCCCACAAGCCCGACCTTCTCGCCGGGGGCGAGCGCGAGGTCGAGCCCGTCGATCACCGCCGGTTTGGCACCGACCGACCTGTCGTAGTCGAACCGCACCGCGTCGAACCGGATTGCCCCCCGCTCCACGGTCAGCGGGCGCGCGGCGGGCGCATCCTGAACCTTGCGCGGCATCGACAGCGTCGCCAGGCCGTCGCGCGCGGTGCCGATATTCTCGAACAGCGCCGAAAACTCCCACATGATCCAGTGCGACATGTTCCCCAGCCGCAGCGCCAGCGGGATCGCCACCGCCAGCGCGCCCAGATCAATCCGCCCGTGCAGCCAGAGCCAGAGGCCGAGGCCCGTCACCGCCCCGGTCAGCAGTGCATTGAGCAAGTTCACGGTCATGTCCTGCACCGCCACCAGCCGCATCTGCCGGTAAACGGTTTGCAGGAACCCGTCGAGTCCGTCGCGCGCATGGGCCTCCTCGCGCGCGGCATGGCTGAAGAGCTTGACCGTGGCGATGTTGGTATAGCTGTCCACGATGCGGCCCGTCATGTCGGCGCGCGCATCGGCCTGCTCTTGCGACACCCGCCCCAGACGGGGGACGATCACCGCCAGCATCCCGCCATAGGCCAGCGCCCAGAGGGCAAAAGGCGCCGCCAGCCGGATATCCTGCGCCCCGGCGAGCACCAGCGCACCGACGAAATAGGCGAGGATATAGACCGCCACATCCATCAGCTTCATAACCGTCTCGCGCACGGCAAGTGCTGTCTGCATCAGGCGCGTGGCAATGCGGCCGGCGAATTCGTCCTGGAAATAACCCAGCGACTGCCCCAGGATCCAGCGATGTCCCTGCCAGCGGATGCGCTGCGGGAAATTGCCCATCAGGGTCTGATACATGATCAGCGCGCCGATCACGCTCAGTGCAGGCAGGACCACAAGCAGCAGCACCGCCATGCCGCCCAGCCGCGCGGATTCTTCCGCCAGAAACCGCTCCGGCCCCAGCTCCGCCATGCGATTGACCAGCGTGCCGAGATAGCCCAGCAGGACGATCTCGACTGCCGCAAACAGCGCCGAGATGACCGCCATGGCGATGAGCCACGGCGCGACGGGGCCGGCATAATGCCACAGGAACGGCCAGAACCGCGTCGGCGGCTGCGCGGGCGGCTCTGCGGGATAGGCGTCGATCCGCGCTTCGAAATAGCCAAACAGTCGATTCATTTCCGTCTCCGAAATGCAAGGGGGCGCGCAGATGACCCGCGCGCCCCCGAAATCTCGAAGCGGATCAGTCTCAGACGAGGATTTTCGACACGACGCCTGCGCCGACGGTGCGGCCGCCTTCGCGGATGGCGAAGCGCAGGCCGTCTTCCATGGCGATGGGGGCGATCAG
>NZ_JBRJGP010000033.1:0-19530 GCF_053628555.1 Roseovarius sp. MBR-79
AGCCCATGACCCTTGACCTCGCCGCCTGATCAGGCCCAAATCAACCCGCCCGGAGAACGCCGCCGGAGAATTTCCACCAGATTCGAGACACGACCCGTACGGAGATCGTGAGCGCTCTGTGCGCGTCGACATCTTGGTCTTCGACGAGGCACGCGGCTCGCTCAACGCGTACAATGTGAAGCGCGGCAACGGCTCATACGACGGTGGGAAGCGTCGGATCATTCACGAAGAGCTCGTACGCACTCAGATGCTTCTTTCCGCGTATGGCCGCGGGATCGGACTCGTGCCGAAGTCCAGCCATGCCCACATCATCTTCTATTATGGCCTTCTATCTCTGCCACCGCCAATCGCGATCTCTGGTGACGACCTCGACCAGCATTTTCAGTTTCCTGTTCATGAGGCGATTGAGTTCGTGAACGCCTATTTCGTTGCTCGTCTATCAGCGCTGATCGAGCAGGAAGATTAGCCTTGCCAATACTTAAGGAGCCTCCGCGCGCAACTCTTTTGGATCCGCCGAGGGTTCGATCCCGGTTCCATCGGAGGCGGATGGGCCTGACATCGAAAGCAACGCTGATCACGAAAAAATATTGTGCAATTGCTTATACTTAAAAGAAAATCACCAAAATAGCGCAGTCATGAGGTCCGGAGAATATCAGCCCTGAGAGACCGCTTCTGGGTCATCCGGCGCCTCTGCCAGTGTTCAGCCCCACCCGCATAACCCTCGAAAACAACGGAAAAACCCGGCCGCAGCCGGATCGGGAGAACGCTTTCGCTGGGGCAAGTGGCGGAGGGGATGGGCCTGCGGTCCAACCTTCTCCACCCTAAGTCATTGTTTTTATTTAAGTTAGGAAAGGTTCGAACCGTCGTCCGGTTCAATCTCGACTGGTGGCGACACGGGAAAGCGTCGGCAACGATAGGCTCTAGCGGACCAAGAGGCGTCCGTCGAGGTGCCATGCACCTGGAACACGCCCTCTGCGAGATCGACACCGATGATGCCTGCTTCTCTCACGGTTGCCCTCTCCTTCAGCTCGCGCTTCGACACCACGAGTTTGGCACATCGCGATGCAGTCAGGAGAGAGCGGCATCTACCCGATCTCTGTGCTATAACCTGAGGATCGCGCGTACGAATCTTTATCCCCTAGCCTGCAACAACAACGACCCCGAAGGGTGTCGCTACTAGAAATCGGGGGTTTGCACCCCTCCGAACCGGTCGGCCAAGACGGATACTTCGTTTAAGCGAAACGCTGCGGAGGACAAGAACCTAGAGTTGTGCTACCAGTCTGTATGGATTCTCGGCAAATAGTGTATGCCCGCGTCTCATAGTATTCGCCATCAGCTTGGAGGGCAGGATGGGCGTTTTTGGTCTCGATGCCACGGCAAGTCGGCGCAGCATTTTCTCGGAAGCTTCCGGTGGTACCGTGCAAATCGCAGGGGTAGAGGTGGTTCAGGCCATCCAGAACCTCGCACATGATGTTCGCTTGATCGCACAAAAGCGCACGGTGGTCCGGATCTACGTCAAGCCAGACGGCCTGCCACGGAACGTGCGCGTCAGAGCCGAGATTGCCGTCGCCACGACCAGCGGCGGCCCGGAAAAATACATCGTCTCGCGCAATATCATCTCATTGCGATCCTCGGGTCATCCCGATTTGGAGGCGCAACGCGGCAATGCCGAAGAAAGTCTTAACATCGAACTTCCGCCGCAACAGGTCGGGGAACTGCACGTACGCGTCAAGCGGATCATACCAGTCGCCATGGGCGACGACGTTCCGATCAGCAACCCCGGCCACGCAGTGAAGGTAGACTTCGAGGCCTCGCCGCCCCTGCGAATCCGGGTCGTAGGGTTGCGCTACACGGACAACCGGCTGAACCCGCCCGCCAGTTTTGCGCCCGATGCGCTGCATTTCGACCTGCTACGGTCCTACCTGACGCGCGCCTACCCGGTGCCTTCGCTTGACTGGTCGCAGATCGTTGTCCCCATCGGCAGCAACGTCGAGCCGCCTTTCAGCGACGGAACGATCAACGACCCGCTGTGGCAGACCCTGGCCGCGCGCGTTCTTCTACGGCTTCAGTTGATCCGGCAGGCGGATGTCAACGCCGGGCGGGACCCGCGAACCCACTACTACGGGTTGATAGCCGACGACAGCGGGTTCTTCCGGGGCCGGGCGACACAGGTCGCGGCGACACCGGACCCGGCAACCGTGGCCATGGGCCCTGCCGGCCGCAGCGGCTTTGCCTGGGACAACGACGGCTCCTATGCCGACTGGTACGGCGCGCACGAGTTGGCCCACACGCTGGGATGCCGCCATCCCGGACACTGCAACCAAGGCCGCGATCCGCTTTCGAGCTTTCCCTACGCGAACGGACGCATTTCAGACGATGCCGAGGGCTGCGTCGGGTTCGACACCGGCGATCCGGACCTCGGGCTTCCGATGCGAGCGCTGCCGCACCCCGACAACAGCGATTTCATGACCTATTGCGAGAACCAGTGGGTGTCGCGCCACACTTACGACGAGATCTTTGACCGGTTGCATCTGGAAGACACCCAGTTCGCCCCGGCGGTCGCGTAGCGGCGAAAGGAGATGTAATGACCAAGACATGGATCCAGGCCGTCGGAACCTTCAACCGGGCGGACAAGTCTGGCCAGTTCGTCGCGGTGCAACCTGCCCAAGAAAGCAGCGTGCCGAACAAACGCTTGGACAGCCCTCTGAAGATATCGGTCGAAACCGAAGGCGGGCAGCAGCTGGCGGAGATGCCGGTGACACCGGATTTCGGCAGTTGTGATGACGTCGTGGATGAAGGCACATTTCAGGCCTTCTTTGAACTTCCCGAAGGCGCAAAGCTACTTCGCCTGATGCAGGAGGGGCAGGAACTAGCGGTTTATTCCGCGCCGGCCCTCCGCCCCGTGGCGGAAACGGCCGAGACGTTCGGCCTTGGGCCGCGCAGCGGACATTCGGTTCCTTTGATACAGGCCGGTGCAGCCGATCCGAACGCGACCTACACGTTGCAGGCGCGCGAAAAGGGCAGCGCGCTCTGGCAGACGCTGGATGTCGGGCTTGACCGTCCGGACGCCGGAAAGGTGGATCTCAACCAGTTTCCCGATGCCAGTGCGATCGAAGTCAGGGTGCTGAAGTCCTCCGGCTTCGAGACCGAGGAGGTCGACAGAACCGAGATCGACTTTAGCGAATGACCGGGCGTCGCCGCGCCCGACAACTTTTTGAACTGCCCCAGCATTGAGGAAGATCATGCGCGCCGAGGATATTCAGTCCCTTTCGATCCATCCCTCCATTGGCATCGCCCGGATCGGCAACGCGCCCGATGCTTGGTTTCCCGCAGCCGAGGTGCGCGGCGGTGTGCCGGAAGACCCGGACGGTTTTCGTAACAGCGGCGGCATGATCAAGCGGCAAGTGCCGCGTTTCCGGGTCTACGCAACACTGAAATCCGGCGAAGTGCGCGAAATCACGGCGGCGGACGGCAAGCTGACATGGCGGGTCGAGGTCGCCAACCTTAAGGCCGGCTGGTACCAGTTTCTTTTCGCGATGGATCTTGACCCGTCCTACGTGGAGGAACCGGCCCAACGCAACGTGGCCCTGACCGGCGCGGCTCGCGACGATCTCAGCATTCGGCCTGCCGCGCGCCAGATCTCGGGAGCGAACGAGCAGGGCACACAGTATCGCTTCGACGACGGCACCTTTTTTGGCAAGAAGGTTTACTTGGGCGAATTGCGGACGGACGAGGCCGGGCGGCTGCTGTTCCTTGGCGGCGCGGGTGTGTCCGAGCCGCGACTGCCGGGCGCGCGACCCACGACCTTTGCCAACAACGACGGCTGGCACGACGACACTTGCGACGGTCCGGTGCGAGCGCATTTCGAAATCGACGGCCAGAGTTTCGAGGCCACGCCGGCGCATGTGGTGGTGGCCCCGCCAAATTACGGACCAGGGCTGTTTGGAGTGGTCACCATGGATGACGTGGTGCGCGATCTCTACATCCGGCTGGGCTGGCTGGACAAACCGGCAGGCACCTCGTTTACGAGGGACATCTGGCCAATCTTCGACCGGATGAGCGCGCATCAATGGGTCAACGACGGCATCTTGCTGCTGGCCGGCCAAGGGACGCCGCTGGACGCCCGGGACCCCGCCGTCATCGACCGGCTGGCCGACACAACTTCGCAGGCCGCGGCCTTTCGCGCCGCAGTGCTCGCGCTCTTCCGACCGCAGCCGCCGGAGGATCAGCCGGCAGCACTGCCGCCTTTCTACGGCGATACCTTCGGCGATCGCGTCGATGCGGCGCTGGAATACTTGCTGGTGACCCAAACGCAGTACGACCATCTCGAACGATGGGCGGCGGGACAGTTCGACTCGGACTGGACCGGGGTCCCCCAGCTTCCGGTCTTCGACGCGCTTTCGCCGGAGCAGCAGGCCGAGGAACTAGACCGGGCCGGTCTGCATGAATGTCTGGGTGGTCCGTTTCATCCAGGCATCGAGATCACATGGCCGTTCCGGCTGGCCACCATGTGGGAGGCGCCGTATCGCTTGCGCACCCTGACCGAAGGTGAATCGGTCCGGCAGGACTACGGCCCGGTCCTGACCCGGCAAGAGGCGCTTGCCTCCGACGGGCCTCATGGGGTCTCGGGGCCGGGATCGCTTACGCGCTGGCTTGGCGTGCCCTGGCAGACGGATGAGGCTTCCTGCAATTCGGCCGCGCTCTACACCCCCAGCCTCTATCTCTCCTCGCCCAGTTTCTGGGGCGCGCGGGTGCCGAACCAAGTCATGCCGGTCGAGGCTTTCGAGATCGCGACCCTGCCCGGCCAGCCCGAGTTGCAGAGGCAGCGCCATTTTTCCAACCGCCGCCTGTGGCTGCGTGACATCCAGGGGCGCGGCTATCTGGAGCGCATCGACAACATGGTGTCGTTGTGGTGGCGGCTGGGGATGGTCGAGGCAAAGTCACCGCCACCGGGAACCGGCCTGCCCGACCCGTGTTTCGTCGAAACAGGACGGTGGCCGCAGTTCTCTCAGGGCGACTTTACGCTAACGCTGGCGCGCAATGTGACCGCGCTCTACCAGGACGAACCGTCCGGGCCGGTGGCTGGGCGGATGCGGACCGAGGAGGTGACAGCGCCGAGACCGACCTTCAAGCGCTTCGACCGGGGTGAGGTCTGATGGCGGGCCCGCGTTTCGATGCCGTGATTGCAGGGGGAGGACCGGCTGGTTTGGCCGCTGCGATTGCCATGCTCGAACGTGGGTTGAACGTCGTCGTCCTGGCGCCGGCTGTGGCCAATGGAAAGCCACGTGCCGAGATGCTGCCGCCTGCCGCAGAGCCGATCATCGCTCGGCTGGGCATCGCGGATATCCTTGACGGCGCGGTGGCGCTGCATCCGGCTCTGGGACTTTGGTCGTCGTCACGGCCCGAGATTCTGGGCCACCCATCCGCGCAGCATCGCCCTGCGATCAGCATCGACCGAGGGGCGCTGGCTACACTTCTGGAGGCGCGTGTCAAATCCATGGACGGGCGTATTCACGCCTTTCGGTTGTGCGGCATTTCGGGGGTGCCCGGCGACTGGCGGATCGCCACGGGAGCGAGACAAGAGGTGCGCGGGCGTTTTGCCGTCGATGCAACGGGGCGGCCCGCGCATTTGGCGCGGCGGCTTGGCGCGCGGCTTTGCCTCAGCGCGCCTCTCGTGGCGCGTACCTTTTTCCTGCCTGCAATGCTCCGGCCGCGGCTTGTAATCGAAGCCGCTTCCAACGGCTGGTGGTACGGCCTGCCGATGCGGCACGGCGGGACGGTGGGGTTCCTAGGGGACGCCAGTTCCGCGCCCGATGTCCCGGTATTGCTGCCATGCCCAAGTGGCTTTCCGGCAGGCGCCGAGACATGGGACGCTAGGAACGCACGGCTTTTTCCCTGCGCCGGGCCCGGCTGGCTTGCAGCCGGAGATGCCGCGGCAGCTTTTGACCCGATTGCCTCGCAGGGTCTCTTCAGTGCGCTTTCCGGCGGCTTCTTTGCCGGGAATGCTGCGGCGGACACACTGACAGGAAAGCGAGAGGCGCTCGACATCTATGCCGAGTTGGTGTCGCGGACGGCAGAGCGCACGCATCGGGCCATGCCGCTACACTATGCGACGGCACGAGGTCAGTCACCTTTCTGGCGCCGTCGCCGGGCGCAGGACTTTGCCTTCGCCGCGTCGCGGTCTCCGCCGCCCGTGCAATCCGAACGACCCAACCGGAGCCCAGGCCGCGGCCTGAGCGACTCTGACACGCAACGCGCCCGGGCCGGATGACCCGGGTGCCCCGACCGAACATGGTAGGTCCCATGGCCGAAACAGCTTTCGACAAGCGTAGCCTGATCGGCCAGATCGGGCACCCCGCGACCGCCGAGGTCTCCGCTGGCATCGCCCCGGCCGCGGTGCCGCCGGTGATGCGCATGGTGGTCGGCCTTGACTCTGCCCCGGTGCCCCTGACCTCCGAGGATCTGAACACGCTTGGCGACCCCTTCGCGCGCTTGGTCCTGCGCCGGGACGAACGCCCGATGACGGTGGACGCCGTGCTGGAGCGGCTCGACATCCTTTCTGCTGATGCCGCATTGGCCGATGCTGCCGTGCCCGACGAAAAGGTCTTTTTGCTGGGCGAAGGCGGGCAGATCCCGCTCACCTCCGCCACCGCATCGCTGAACCGGGCATTGCGGTTTGTCGTCGTGCGGACCGGGCCTAGCGACCGGCTCATCCTAATGAGCGTCGATGACCGGCCCGGATCCACCAGCGGCCTGCTGCAGGTCTTGTCTTGGGACCCCGGCAAGAGCGCGTACAATTTCTACCAGCGCCGGGATGGAGTCTGGTTCCTTTCTGGCGACAGCACCCACGCGCTGGAGCCACCGACCCGGGGGCGCGGTCCCTTCGACGGCCATGTGAACGGCTCGCTGGTCATGAAGGAACTGCGTGCGCCATGGCTTCATTGGAACAGCCAGTCGATCCCGATCCCGCCCGAGGCCTTTGCGTCTGGCCACCCCATCCTCGGGCACCGGCTGATGGCCCGTCTGGTGGGGGCGGAAATCCTTGAACGCGACATCATCCAGCCCGGGATCGACCGCTGGACCCAGGCGCGGTTTAACCGTGCCATCCAGGGCGGGACGCTCAGCGCTGCGGATACTTTCCTGCGGCAACTGGTTCAGACCACCTCCGTGAACCTAGTGGCATCGGACCGGGAATTCAGCGAGGTGGCGGCCGGGATCAAGGTCAACGTTCCGCCCGCAATCCTGCTCAACATCGAGGCCTGGACCCGTCTGCTCGACCCGCTGACCATCCGCGGGCGCGTTCAGATCGACGGCGGGCACCTGTTGCAGGCCATCGACGATCTGGGCATCGCGCTGGAAGATCCGGCTGGAGGCTTTCGCCAGCCCGGCGAGGCCTTCTTTGCGCTGGCCTGTCCAGCGCCCGCCTACGAAGACCTGAGCACTGTCTTTGCCCTGATCGACCGTGAGGTCCTGAGCGCCGGGCTGGTCCGCGCGATCCTGGCCGTGGACTTCAGCAATCCGATCCAATCCTCGCGCCGTTCGGGCCTCTTGCGGCACATGCCGAAGGCCGGTGGCTTGGGAACCGGCACCGGGTCATGCGAGGCCCTGATACGTGACGCATTCGCGGCCGAGGCTTCCGCACGCAAGGACTCGGATGAGGCGCGAGTACTGGATTGGCTTGCAACGGGCGACGATGCGGCCCAACGGGCACGGATCGGCGCAGAGATCGCCGCCTACTACGACGCGGCCAAGCAGTTGATGCAGACTGAGCAGGGGGTTCGGGACCTGATGCGGTTAGTAGTTTCGCGACGCCGTTATTTCCGCACGCTGGGCGTTTCGGAATTTGCCCTGACGCTGCCCGGCGACTTGCTCCCGCCGGATGCTGCGCCCGTGATGATGGCACCCGACGCGACGATCTTCGAAGTACCCGACCTGATTGGATAGCGGATTGGAGAACGACCCGATGGCATTCAGATTTTCCGCCCCCGGCGATCTGACCGAAATGAACGCCGACGCCGCCGAGGATTGGCACACGGAGGTCAGCGGCTATTTCGACGGTTCTCGCATTCCCCCATCGGCCAGCTTCGCTGGGTCGCGCAACCAGTTCTTCAACCCGGCCGAAGGCATCGAGGCCGACTCGGTCGAGAAGGAAATCGGCTGGACGGCGTTTCCGCGTCCGCTGGCCATTTCCTCTGCCACCGACGAAGAACGCTGGTTCCTCGCCGAGGAAAGCCGGTTCGAACAGGTTGAATACTGCGAATGGAGCACCACCCGCGATGCAAACGGCAAGGTGCTGAAGATCTCGTTTACCTGCGAGGACCGCAACTACTTTCGCGCCCTGTTCCGGCGGCAGCCCGATCTGGTTGTGGCGCTGTACCGCGAGCATATATCGCCGGATGTCCGGATGTCCGATCTTGTCGACGGACTGGGCAACTACAAGCCGGTGAACCGCTGGAACGCCAACAGTTCGGACGGCGCCATGCACATGATCGGTCAGCCAAACACGATAGGCGCGGCGGTCGAACTTGTGGCCGGGGCCTGCGTGGTCCGCAGCAATCCGGACGGGACGCCAAAGACCGGCGCGCGCGAATTGATCCTCTGCGGACGGTATGGCGACCCGGAACGGCACAGCGACCCGACCATCGGCGCCGAGGTCAACGAAATGGCCCGCGCCGGGCATTACATTGCCATGGCCAATCCGACGCAACTGGCCTTTGAGTCAATTTCTTTCGCAGGTTGGGAGGTGCCGGATGGCGTCGCGCCGGAGGACTGCTGGACCTATACACGCGGTGCCGCAGGCCGTGCCGTGCGCGGGGTGCTCGAAGCGCCAGCGGGTGGGAACTTTGTCGCAGGCGACATCCGGATCAACGGCAAGGAACTCCGCTTTGGCGGGCAGGTCGCCGACGGCATCAGGATCAAGGTCACCGGACTTGCGCACAAACTTGCGCAGGCGCCGATAGAGGCCGAGACCGGCTGCCTTGGCGCCCCGGTTCCCGGCGGCGCCGGTGGCGCGACTCCGGCTTCTGCGTCCGAGGCGAGGCCACTGAGCCGTTTTCGCCGCATCTGATTGCAAATCGTGCCGGTCGGTCCGACCGACATCCAGAACACCAGACTGACCCTAGGGACCCACATGCTGACATCCATCGTCATCTACCCGCCATTGGCCTTCGCCCGCGTCGGCTCTTCCGAAACGCCCTGCGCGGCCTATTCGTGGCGCTCGGCCAAATTGTCGCCGGACCAACCCGCGTCGACCACCCTTCAGCCCGAAGAGACCCTGTCGCTGGGCGCGGACGGAACGGTCTCGTCCTCGGTGCCGAACGAGATCGTGCTCAAGGATCCCGATGGCGCCTTCCGCCCGGTCTGCCCGTTCTTCGAGCTTTGGGGAACCTGGGAGGAGAACGGTACCGTCGTCGAAGGCCCGTTGACGCCAGCGATCCTGTCCCGTTTTAGCCTGTCTCTGAGCGATGTGACGTGGAACGTGAACGTCGGCAATCTGAAGCCCTACCACATCACACTGCGCGACGGAGACCGGATCAATGCGCAGCGCGAGCTCGCTGGCGATGACACCGCCCGGCACGAGATCTTTGGCAGATCGCCCGCCGTGGCGCAGCCGCTTGTCGGGCATCCCGATGGCATCCCGATGGGTGCAGTCCAGCTCTCCAGACCCGATGACGCCTTTCCGGAACTGCGGTTGCGCTTCTACGCTCCGCAGGGCGTGATCTATGGACCACCGGACATCGACGAACGGATCGACGCCGCGCTCGCGTCCAATCCCGATCAGGCGAGTGCCATCCTGCCCTGGCGCGACCTGGTCGTGCCGCCGGACCGTCACAGGGTGAACCGCGACTCCTCGTGGGCAACCCATGATCTGGACGCAACCGATGTGCCGCCCTTGGGACCCGGCGACGGGCGGTTGAACCCCGGCGGACTTGTCGCCTCAATCCTGAGCCGGGTGATCGGTCTGGTGGACGATGTGGGCGATGGTCTAATCTCGTGCCGGATCGGTGACTTGGTAGCCCATGCCCGCATCGCAGTCGGCCCGCCGGACTTCGCGCCAATGAACCGGCCGGTCGTGTCGCTACAGGACGGGCTGAGCGACCGTGAAGTCCGTGCCTCGGCCCGCGACGGAACTATTTCCGACGACGAATTGGAATCCATCGTTGCCGATATTTTCGAGCGCGCGCTCGAAACTTCAGACCTGATGAACAAGGACGCGCAGAACTACCGCGCGCGTCTTACCAATCTCAATGAATACACCAACCCGACCGGTGACAGTCTGGATCTGCCCAACCCGTCTCCGGCCTTCGAAGCCAGCCCACACTGGACGCTGTGGCCCACGATCGATCAACGTCTTTCGGCCAGTCCGGCCTACCCGGTGACACCTCAGAACGTGGACGCCATGCCGGTGACGATGGCGGGGCAGCGCAAGCACCGCCGCTACAACGCCATCGAATACTTCCGCGACAGGCTGCGTGAAGAACCCGACCTGATCGAGAAGTGGATCCGGATCCCGCGTCCGCCCGAGCGGTTCTACGACCGGCGGATGCCTGCCCTGATGCGCGGGTCGGACCGGAACGCGATGCACTTGACCCGGCGGCAGTACGAGCTGATCCAGCTTTGGGCCAAGCGGCAGAGAGAAGACGCATGACAGCCCTTCATCCATTCCGGAGCCCACAGGGGTCACATGTGCTGCTGGTCGATGGTAGCCGCATCTACGACGTGGACGAGGAAACCTATGCGCAGGCCGCCGCCGGGACGGTACCGGTAAGCCTGCGCGCAGCGACCGCAGCCCGCTATGTGGACGAAGCACCTTACCGTCCCGGCGGGCTGCGTGCGCTGTCGCTGAATGTCGCCCAGGGCTGCAACATGAGCTGCAGCTACTGCTATGCCGACGAGGGCCGTTTTGGCGCGCATGCGCGCTTGATGTCCGTCGACATCGCGCGCATGGCAGCAGAACGGTTTCTCAACCAGGTGCCCCCGGGGCAGGACGCGGTCCTCGGTTACATGGGAGGCGAGCCGTTTCTGAACGCGAGGGTGCTGCACGAAGTCACGCGCCTTGCAGCGGAGCTTGCGTCGCAGCGGAACATCTCGCTGCGCTTTTCAGTGACCACGAATGGAACGCTGCTTCGGGACGAGGATATTACATTGCTCGGTGACTACCCGTTCAGCGTCGCAGTCAGCCTTGACGGCGGGCGCGCCACCAACGACGCGCAGCGCCTTCTGCGAAATGGGCACAGTGCCTATGACCGGACCGTCGAAGGCATCCGCAAGCTGACCACGGCTGCGCGGCGTCCGCGCCATGTGTCCCTCCGGGCGACCGTGACGCCGCGTTCGGGCGAATTGCCCGGGATGCTGGAGGACATGCTGGCGCTGGGGGTGGACGAGGCGGGCTTTGCCCCTGTTCTAGTCTCGCCCGATCCGAGAGACGCGTTTGACGGTGCGGATTTCCAACATTTCCTCGCGGGCATGATCGACTGCGGGAAACGGGCGTCCCGGGCGTTGTTGGACCGGCGGCGCTACCCGTTCTCGAATTTCGAAACTGCGCTAGGCGAGATCCACCGCGGCAGCCATCGCCCCTATCCCTGCGGCGCCGCGGCGGGCTATGCCAGCGTCAGCGCAGAGGGCGGGTTGTTCGGCTGCCATCGCGCCATCGACGATCCTGCCTTTGCCATCGGAACGATCGAGAACGGGGCCGACCGCGAGGCGCAGCGCGATTTCCTGGAACGGCGACACGTATTGCGGCAAGAGCCGTGCCAGACCTGCTGGGCACGCTTTCTTTGCGGCGGCGGCTGCCACCAAGAGGTGCTGGCGCGAGGCCGGGTCGGATGTGACTACATCCGCGGTTGGCTGGATTTCTGCCTTTCGGCCTATGCTGACCTGTCCAGCCGCATCCCCGAGTATTTCGATGCCCCCGAGACCTTTTTCAAGGACCAGAGCCTGGAGCCGATCCAATGAGCGACGATCTGACCAGCCGCAAGATCCAGCCACGCAACCTGACCGCCCGGGCCGAGAAATGGGTGCGGGGAAACCCGGTGACTGTACGGCCCGAAAGCGGTGTGGACAATTGCTATCCCGGGCTTGAGTTTGACCAGCGCAACCTCGACAAGCGGTTCTTTCCCGGCCTCGAATTCGAGTATCACACGGCACTGCCGCCGATCCTGCGGTCGGTCGATGAGCTCCGCGCCAGACGTGCCCTGCCAATCGATCAGACCGATACCGGGCAGGTCCGTTCCGAAACGATCCATCTCTGGGCGGTCTTCGGGACCTTCGGTACGATGATCGGGCCGCAGCAGCGGGTCGAGCGATTTTCGCTGCAGGATGGCACAGGCGGACTTGCGGCCTGGCGCGTGGTGCATGACCTCGAACCCGGACCGCTGGCCGTGCTCTTGGCCCGGCGCGCTGCCGAAGGCGGGATCGGTCTGGATGCGGCAACCGTGCTTGAAGCAGAAACCGCCCTGCAGAGCGGCAATGACCTTGTCCGCCGCGACGGCGCCGGCAACTTGCAGTTCGCAGTCCTGGCCGGTGTACGCGCAGACTATCTGGTCGATGGCGTGATCAATCCTCTCCTGTACGAACCCGGCGACCTGTCACGCAGTCTCTGTGCGCCATGGCAGTATGATTTCACGGATTGCGGGTGTTTCTACTGGGCGTCGAACAAGCCTGATCTTGTCGCGCTCGAATCGGAGGGCCCGCAACTCTACAATTTCCAGCGCGCGGAACGCGGGCCGGGACAGGAACGTCCGGTGGAGGACGTTCTGGATGACAGGATCGGTTTGCTGACCTATGCCTCAGGGGACTTTAACCCCGCGGGCTGGTCGTCCCGCCGAACGGATGTGCCGGGCCACGTAATGAACTACCAGGCCCTGCTAAACGACTGGGAGGTTCTCAACCCTGTCTTCGACCACGCCGAAAGCCCCGGATTCGCGCCGGAACCGGCAACGCAACTGCCGCCTGCAGATGTCCTTCCGAGGGCAGAAGTACTGCGCCGCCTGCGCTACCTCGCAACGGTCGAGCACGGACTGATGGTGGAATATCTCTATGCGCATTACTCGGTTCAAGCCCCGCGGACGATCCCCGGCATGGATCTCGTTCCGGCGCGGAACTTCGACGTCGCCCGGTCAGTCCTCAGCGTTTCCATAGATGAAATGCGCCACTTCCGATGGGTCAACGAGATCCTGCGCGAACTTGGCCAGCCGATGGAACTTGGCCGTGTCGGCATGTTCGAAGATCTTGACGGCGATGCGCGATTCATCTCGCATGATTTCGCCCTGAAGCCCCTGACCGCAGCGCAACTCGACTGGTTCATCGACGTCGAACGCCCTTCGGATCAGGTCGATCCCGACAAGGCGGGGGACACCATCGACGGTCTCTATACGCGGCTTCTGCTATCGATCCGGCAAGGTGCCGATTTCACCGAAGACGAGCGGGCAAGGCTCTTGCACCTCATCAAGTTGATCATCGACGAAGGGTTTGACCATTTCACCCGGTTTTCAAACGTCAAGGTCGCCCTAGACGGCCTTCCGGCTGGGTCGTGGCTGCGGGCTACTATGTCGGAAAATCCGCAGCCGCTTGCGAACGGGCACCCCGCCAAGGTGGCCGAGATCGTCGCCGACCGCGCCTATTCGACCGTGCTGTCCGCCCTCGGGATCGTGTTCTCCATGTCCAATTCCCGTACCGGCGATTTTCTGCAGGCGGCTCGCTATGCCATGTATGCCCTCGATGATGCCGCGCATGAGGTCATCGCGCTGGGTGGCGCACCCCTCTTCACCCTGCCGAATATGGGAGATTTGCTTGCCGGTCCCGGATTCGCGGCGGCAAGCGGGACGCCCGAGGACAGGTTGCGGAGCTCACTGGTCGCGCCGATGGAAACCCTGCTTGACGACTTACGCAGCAGTGGAAGCGGCGCCGTTGCGGCTTCTATGGAGAAGCACTACGCGCGCATGATCGAAGAAATGGCGCGGCTGATGTGATGCCTGTGCCACTGACCGTCGAAGGGGCCGGCCTTGGGGCCATCGCGGCAGCGGCAAGCCTGTCGCGCGCGGGGCACCAGGTGGTGGCCCCGGACCTTTCAGAAACGGTCGCGGGCGGCCCGACCCTCGTTTTGAACGAAAAGACGCTGTGGATGATCGGCAACCTCTTCGGGCAAAAACTCCTGTCGGACGTCGTGGCCGACGGGATCGCGATTAGGCATCGCAGACTCGACTGGAACGCCGATCGGCTCGAGATTCTTCCCGAAAGGAGTCTGTCGGTCGATGCGGTCCGGCTGGCCAGCCGACTTGCCAGGACGATTCCCGCGGCGAGGGAAAGTCCGCAGATGACCGTTCGTGCCCGTGGACGGCGGGCCAACTTGGGCATCGCAGCCCGCCCGCTTGCGGCCTACGTCTGGGATCTGCCCGTTTCGTCGAACGGCCACCTCGACTGGTGCGCGACGATGACCGTTGGTCAAGGCTGGGCCGCGCTGGCGCCTGCGCCGTCGGGTGGCATCAACCTTCAGGTCTACCTGACTGGCGGGGCAGAACCGGAGGCGCGCGAGAACGGTAACGAAGTTCTCGACCGTCTCGGCCTTTGTGCTCAGGGAGGTCTTGATGACCCACCGCGCCGCCTTGATGCCTCTACACGCCTTGGGGCGCTCTGGCAGGAAGAAGGCTGTCCGGTCGGGGACGAGGCCCTTGCGCTTGACCCCTTGGCCGGGGACGGCTTCGGCCACACGATCCGCGCCACACTTTGGGTCTCTTCGCTTTTGGGTGTTGAAGATGTCTCGGAAAAGACGCGACGCGAACTATTTCACCGTCGAATGGTGGACGTCTTTCGCCAGCATCTACAGATCTGCGCCCGCTACTATGAATACTTGGACCTGAGGAGCGCTGTATCGATTGGACCGAAATGACAAGTCAACACTGAAGATTGCATCGTAGTGGACGCATCTCGTAGACACAGTTTCCAGACCCGACGAGTGAAATGGTTTTTACCGATCGAGGAAATTTATTTCAAGCTCTATTGCGCCACGAGGACCATCAACCTTAGAGATTTCACCCCACTTTGGCACCCCAGAAGGACGTGTGATCGGCGGCGAAATAGCCGTCCGCGACCCGGAAATACCCCTGCAGCTCGACGGTATCGCCAGCAGTCAGCGGCACCATGGTCTGCAGCCAGATGGCGGTGGTCGCGAGGACGGCGAGCTGCCGCATCCAGCATCCGGCGTTGAACATCATTGGTTTCCTCCAATGTTTCGAGACGTTCGGCGAGGCGGCCCGTGCGTTCACCGGAGCGCCGGAGTGCGAACAGGAACAGGAGCACTGTGAGCGCGATGGCGCTGTAGCGGAGAGCCGTCCGGGCCCACGGGTTGGTGGCGAACCCAGCGAGGAGCGCACCAATCATCGGCGGCTCCGCTTCCAATCGTCCAGCCGCGCGTAGATCGTGATCGCGATCCCGCCGAGCGCCACGGCGATGAACACCCAGCGGAGCGTGTCGAGGTACGGCACCAGCGGCAGGATGGCGGACTGGGTCTCAGCCAGGCCGCTCTGGGCGACCTCGACGCCCGCGGCGCCCAGCGTAGCCACACCGGCGGCCCCGCCGCCCTTCATGGTGCGGCTGTCGGCCAGCACTTCGCGCGCAGGCGGCGTTTCAGCCGCGAAAGCCGTCGCCCGGATGGGGAAGCGCTCGCCCCACTGGCGAGCGGGCCCGAGATCGACATGGATGAATCCCGAGCGCGGATAGAAGCCGAAGCCGAGGAACCCGACCTCCCGTGCCGCCGCCTCGAATGCCGCAGGGTCGTGGTTCGCCATGGCGATGTCGAAGGCGGCGCCGTCGAGGTGCTTCGACCGAGTGGCGCCGCCCACGGCGCGGTTGTGCTCGGGGCTGCGATAGGCGGAGCGGACGACCAGCGGCTTGCCGAGCCGGTCGCGCAGCGCCTGCAGCTTGTCGAGCGCCGGTTCGTTGATCAGCAACTTGCCGGTCCCCCGGCAGGCGATCTCGGCTGGCGAGAAGTTAGGCCAGCGCCAGCCGCTCTCGGGTACGTCGCGCCAATGGCGGTGGAAGGTCGTCGTCATGGGTGTCCTCCGAAAACGAAAAACCCGCCTCGAGGGCGGGTCATTGCGGGCTGATGAATGGGGATGGGGCGCGGCTACGGGCTGCCGCCGAAAATCTTGAGCTTGATCGCGATGCCAGCGAGCAGCGCCAGCATGACGCCGGTGGTGATCATGCGCACGGCAGTCTGCATCGCGGTGCGGCGCACCAGCCGGATGCAGTCCACCAGGGAGCGCAGATCGCGGATGTCGAGGGCCGCCTCGTCGCCGTCGAGCCCGACATCGGCGAGCGCACGCTTCGCGCCTTCCTCGGCGGCGCGCGTCAGGATCGCCTCGAACTCGGCGTCGGGCATGCGCACGAAGCCCTCGGATCGGGGTGGGTTCATCGGGTCCTCCTTCTGCCGCTCAGCCGATCTTGCAGCCCCAGAAGGACGTGTGATCGGCGGCGAGGTAGCCGTCCGCGACTCGGAAATAGCCCTGCAGCTCGACGGTATCGCCCGCGGTGAGGGGCACCATGGTCTGGAGCCAGATCGCGGTGGCGAGCGAGACGTGGGTGGCGGAGATTTCGCCGAGGGAGCCGCGGATTTCGGTGGTGCCGTTCAGGACGAGCCGCCCGCGCATGCGGGCCGTGGCGCTGGCGTTGATCTTGTAGAGAAGCGTCGCGCCGAAGAGGTAGGTGCCGTCGACTGGCGCCACGAAGTGGTTGTTCGCGGCGTCGAAGGCTCCCTGATCGTTGGTGTCGGTGTTGTTGAGGCCGATCTTCGTCCAGGTCCCCACGCCCACGTAGTTGTCGTAGTTGGTGTAAGCCTTGAACCTGGGCAGCCGGGGTTGGTCGACGATGCCGTTCGCGTTGTCGACGCTGAGCCCGTCGAAGAAGGTGCTGCCGTCGGCGGAGACCGCGAGGCGGAACCTGTCGGAGCCGAACAGCCCGACCAGCGCCTTCGTCACGAAGCCGGTCTGCAGCGTCAGACCGAGGTCGTCGCCAGCGGCCTCCTTGTTCATGCTGTAGAACAGATCGCCCGTGCCGCCCTCGGCCACGGTCTTCGCCGTCCAGAGCGCAGCGTTCAGCTTGGCCGAGAACGGGTTCGACGCATCGGCTGTGGTGCCGAGGCCCAGCAGAGCGAGGTTCTGCAGCGCCGCCGGTGTGGTGCCGATCCAGGTCGCGCCGTCATAGACCAGCAGCAGGCCCTCGTCCTCGATCCAAGCCCGCCAGCCGGTCCGAGGCGGCAGGCGCAGCCAGGCGCCGTCCGTCCAGAGCGCGACATTCAGGTCCCAGCCCGCCCAGTCGCCGGTCGCGCCCGAGCCGACGATGTAGCGGTCGCCATCGGCGGGTGAATCGGGCGGCGCGGTCAGGTTCCGGTCGAGAACGGAGAGCTGGACGAGCCCGTCGAGAATCCGCAGCGCCTCATTGTGGGTGACGTGCTTCTGGGCCTGAGCCGCCAGGATGTAGGGCAGCAGGAGATGGGTCGTGGCGTCGGACATGGGATGGCCTTCAGAAGGTGAGCGTGACGATCTTGGGCGCGCCCCGCCCGACAAGGGCGGAGAGCTGGTAGATGCGGATGTCGAGCGTGTCGCCGGGCCCGATCGGCCCGCCCCAGTCGGCGGTCTGCTGGGCGGCCGTGTAGACGGCGCTGGTGGTGGCCGTGCTCAGGATCCGCTTCACGGCAGGGCCGTCGAGGAGCTCGACCTCGTAGGCTTCCAGTTCCTCGCCGAGCGGCACTTCCAGCCCGCCCCAGCTGTCGGCGGCGAGCGCGCGGGATCGTCGCGTCCAGCGGATCGTCAGGTCGCCGGGCGTGCGCGGCCTGCGCCACGGCTGCTCGACATGGGCGATCGAGAACGGCCGCAGGCCCACGCCCTCAGGCGTGAAGGTCTGCCCCACATAGGTCTCGTCGGTGACCGGGCGGCTGGCCGGGCCGATGCGCCAGTTCCACGGCAATCCGAGATCGGCCTCAGCAATCGGCAGGGACGCCAGCGCAGTGTCCAGCAAGACGACCCGCGCGCCCGCAGGCGCCGGATTGCCTATGGCGCCTTCCGTGCCGCGCTGGCCGCGGAGGAGCCGGGTCAGGCGATACCGGCCGGGCGCAAGCAGTTCCGCCGCGCCTGCCTGCACGATCTCCCAGACGCCGGGCGCGCTCTCGATGGCCAGCGCGTTCGCCCCGCTGAACAGGGTCAGGTCGGTGACGCTTTCCAAGGTGCCGGTGAGCAGATCGACCACCAGCGCGTTTCCGAGATCGAAACGCGAGCTGGGGCCCGGATAGAAGTCGGTGACCAGAGCCCCGATCCGGGCGCGGCTGCCGAACGTGGTCAGCAACTCGAAGCCATCGGTGGATGGGCTGCGAAACACCGCCATCTCGCCCGGCCACGGAACCGCGTGCGCGGCGACCAGCGGCCGATGCGCGGGCTGGTCTTCGGTGAGCTGCGGCAGGTCAAGCAGCACCGCATCCGGCGCGCCGAACACCACGGCGCGCGTCAGCGACGCCGCGCGGGGATCGCCAGGCGGTAGGTCGTAGGTCGCGCGGTCCTGGCGGACCGCCTCGATGCCGCGCGCCTCGGCGTCGGCGATGGAGACGAGCCGCAGATCGATCAGCCGCCCGTCATGCTCCAACCGGATCGCGTCGGCAGGATCGAGCGCCAGACGCGAGGGCGGCAGCCGGAACGCCGCCGTCTCGCGCCCCACCCACGCCTCCATCAACGCGCGGCGGCAGCGCCTCTCGGCCTCCTCGGGCGGCACCGCCATCGGGAAGGACTCGGAGGCGATCCGGGTCGTGTCCACGGTGATGCGCCGCGCCTCGACGAGCGCCGCATCGTAATCCTCGTCGGCGCGGGCGACCTGCCATTTAAGCGCCTGCGGCAGTTCAGTCTCCTGGCCGCGCGTGAACTCAAGGATGTCGCCTTCACGACCAGCCACCAGATCGTCGGGCGCGAGGGTAGCGACCGAGGCCCGGCCGCGCATGACAAACCGGATCATTCCCTCGGTCTCCACGGCGTCGAAGCCGAAATGCCGCGACAACGTGGTGATGGAGGCGCGCGGGCTTTCGAGCGCCGAGATGGCGTAGCCCTCGACCGCGCCCCAGAGGCCGGTGACGTCGACCCTTGCTTCGGGCAGACCTGCGCGCAGGCAGAGATGCCGGACGAGTGCGGCCAGCGACACCGCGCCGAGGCGCCCGGTCAGCCAGTGGCCGAGCCGCCAGTTAGCGCCGTCCGTCCAGACGTCGGTCAGCGCCGGGAAGAAGGGATACGGCCGCGCGTCCCATGTCCAGGCGGCGCATTCGGGGACGTGCACCATCCGGCCGCCGTAGACCGAGGACAGCAGGTTGTTCGCGGCATCGCCCCACCAGAGGTACGTCGCCTCGAGATAGGCGCGCTGGATCGCGTCATCCCGCCAGCCCCGCGAGAAATGCGGCGTGACCTGTAATCGGCGGAGCAATACTCGGCCACGGTAGCGGCGGCATAGTGTTGTCGCGGGCGGCGTAAAAGTCGGCCACTTTTGTCCTTTCGGATTTCG
>NZ_JBRJGP010000034.1:0-19037 GCF_053628555.1 Roseovarius sp. MBR-79
CAACCAGTTCGCCATAATGTTCGGCGAGCGCTTCGACGCTTGAGTATCTGAAACCGCATGGACCGGGCCAGATACACAGAGTTCATGACACTCCCAGGCGACCCGGGAGACTGACGGGAGCGTCACCTCCGAAACCCGCTTCTTCGCGCTGTCCTGGATGCCGACGCCAGAGGTCATGCTGAAAACAGTCCGTGCCCACTGGGCCATCGAGAACGCCCTGCACTGGCAGCTCGACGTGTCGTTCCGTGAAGACGCAGCACGCAACCGAAAGGACAACGGCCCCGGCAACATCGCTGTTCTGCGTCGCCGCGCGCTCGACGTCGTCCGCAGGGACACCTCCAAGGGCTCGCTCTCAATCAAGCTAAAGCGCGCAGGCTGGGATGACGACTTCCTTCGGTCGGTTCTCAATGGCTTCGCCGAGACGTGAGGCCAACTGCGATTGCCCTGGTTGCCCGATTGGCGCGTGGGCTGATCGTGTACTTCGCGCCGCGCGGCCCAAAGGACAATGACGCGGTCGATTTCGACAGGTTCAGCGTGACGCCAGGGGCCAGACGCACGCGACGACAAAAACGGAAAGCCATTATGCGCCCCGTCGCTTGCTGGCACGCGGCTCGCGTTCATCAAAATACGCCCTATCCTCTATCAACAGCGCAGTATGTATTTCCTCAACTTCTACCTGCCAGACGCGTTCTAGATCCATTAGATCGTCAGCATCATCAGGGTGGCGCAGCTTCATCATCTGAACCAGAGCGCTATATGACGTTCAAGTAGGTGCGTCCGCTGTTGCAGGTAAACCGCCCGGAGGCTCATTTTGACCAACCCGCATTCACCCGCAGCTGGTCAATCGTGTCGATTGCATCCTCAAGGGTCTTTTCGCAACCGAACTTTTCGCTCTGCGTCATATTCGGATTTCCCTTGATCGCACCAAGCCCTGCCTGAAGTGCGTTCTGCAGTTCAGCACCACGATCATGGCCATGGAGTGTCGCCTCGCTGATCAGAATCTGGAGCATCATGTTCTGCGCCACCAACTGTCCCGCAAGCACTTCAATATCGTCTTTCCGCTTCAAAGCCATTCCTTTCGTAAACTCAGTGATACGTCATTGATCCATCGCTATTTATCTCGGGGATTGGATTATCGTCACGATTAAACATGGCTGATACTGCGGCATAAACTGGATCACCGTTGGCCAAGACATCACCGTCTGCCAGCATTTTTTGCAGACGGCTCGCATCATCGTCAGTATCGCCCATGGGCCATAATGCCGAACTCGCCAAACGCCTTTTTCGTGTCATTAAGCTGTGAAGGAGGCAGTCGAATGAGTTGTGCTGGTACCCGGGGTGAATTGCCATCGGGACGTGAACAGTGACGGGCCTGGTCTGCCCGATGCGGTGGACACGATCGTTGCACTGCTCCTCCACAGCCGGGTTCCACCAGCGTGACAGGTGAATCACATGCGTGGCTGCCGTTAGAGTCAACCCGGTCCCCGCCGCCTTAGGGCCGAGAACCAGAAGATCAAAGCCCTCATCGCGGTCGAGGTGTCTTTGGAATCGGTTTACAATCTCTTGGCGACGCGGGATCGGGGTGCTTCCGTTGATTAGGTCGACACGGAGAAGACTGAACTCCCGTTTCGTGAGCTCGATGAACCGGTGCTGCATTTTCACGTGCTCGATGAAGACCAGCGCGCGCTCGCCCCGGTCCCGCACCCCGCGCAGGATGTCCATCGCCGCCGAGAGACGGGCGGACATGCTGATATAGGTTTCGTCCTCCGTCGGTGACGACGCGTCCGGGTGTACGGAAACGGATCGGATATGATGGAGCATCTTGAGTGCGCCGCCTCGGGTACCGGAGGCTAGCTTTCCACGCGCCTTCTCGTAAGCGGCGGCCTGCGGTTCCGGCATGAGCCGCGGATGGAGATGGCGCGATTTTTCTGGAAGGTCACGGGCAACATCCTCTTTCAGACGACGCAGCGCAACCGGGGGAAGGCCGCTCTGCGGCTCGAACATTAGCGAATAGAGCTCGCGCATGTTCCCCTCCGCCGGCTCCCCGAACCTATCTCGGAACACCTTCAGCGAGCCCAGACGGCCCGGGGTAAGCTGCTCCATGATCGCCCAGAGGTCGACCGTACTGTTCTCGATAGGGGTGCCGGTCAGCCCGACCCGAAAATCCGCGTTGACCGCGAGCGCTGCCTTTGCGCGCAAGCTAACGGGGTTTTTCACCGCCTGAATTTCGTCGAACACGGCGGTCGAGAAGGGGATCTTCGCCAGCGAATGCTGGTAGTTCGTCAACGTCGTGTAGGTGGTCAGCACCCAGTAACGATGCCCGCGCCCCTCATCGATCGCCTCCTCCAGATCGCGCAGATCCAGCAGCGCGTTTCCGCTATCGGTTTCGATGCCCTGCTGACCGGGTCGCTTCTTTCCTCCGAGGGCTGACCCGTAGAGCCGGACCACGTTGCCGAGTCCGGGCGCCCGCAAGTGTTTGTCGACCTCTTCCTCCCAGTTCACAAGCAGCGAGGTGGGTGCCACCACGAGGACTGGCCCGGCTCGCCCGGCTTCCGATCGGGACATGTTCTCCTTCATCCACGCGAGAAATGCGATCGCCTGAAGGGTTTTCCCTAGCCCTTGCTCATCCGCGTTCAAGATCCCTGGCAGTCCTGCAGCCCAAGCCTCCAGCTCCCATAGAAAACTCTCCGTCTGGTGCCCTTTGAGGGCTGATTTAACCACTTCCGGGAGCGTGTCCGGGGCGAGCCGGGTGCGCGGGCGGATCTTTGCAGCCCAGGTGAGGTCCTCGAGGTTGTCGGCGGTGTCGAGAATGATCGGCCCGATCCGCGGATCGATCTCCTCCTCGATCACCGGCTTAGTTTCCGGCTCTTCCAGGCTACGGATGGCTTCGAGACGCTGCTCGAGCGCGGCGCGGCTTGTTGGGGTCGCGGGGATTTCCGCGCCGTTGACGTTCACCGACGGCTCTCCAGCCGCGATCGCTGCGTCCACTTGATGGATGAGCCGCTCGACCTGATCCGGGGGCATCGCCTCGATCTTCTCAGCCGCCGCTCCGGTGAACGCCTCAGGCAGCCAGGTTGTCCCGGACCCAGTGATTTCGAGTGCCGGTTTCTCATAGACGGTGAGCCCGATCACCCGTTCGGAGTATTCCCGTGTTTCGACGAAGGCGGGCTCCGCCATCTGCTCGATCAGCTCCTGCTCCTGGGCCGGCGACAGCCCCTCCAGTTTGCCCCTTGATCGCAGATGGTCCGTGACCGCTTCCGTGATCCTTTGACGTGGGTTGCGAACGAACGCGGCCCGGGTGACCGGATCCGCTCGTTGCATGTCCGTCATCACCTTGAGGACCGGGGCGGCGGCGGAGTCCACGACCAGGTAACTCTGCGCGCCGAGCTTGTAAGCGGGGCGGGCGCCTCGGGCGAAGGCCTTGTCCTGGAAAGCCCGAAGCCGACCCTCCTGCAGCTCCGCTTCCGCCTCGCTGATCTGCTCCCCGTCACGTTCCGCGGCCTCGACCGTCTCGCCGAGAAACGGGATGATCGCGAACTGGTCTTCGCCCCGCGGGCTGATCGAGAACCGGTCCGTCAGGGTCACCTCGAGCCCGGAAAGGAAATCGGTCATCCCGAGGCGTGCCTCCGCGTCGGCCCGGTCCATCCGGACCCCAGGCTCGAGGGCGCGCCGAAAACGGGCGAGCGCCTCCCAGTGCTCGTCGAGGTCAGAGCCGGCCCGGAACCGGTCCGCCACCTCGAGCGTGTCCAGCATCCATCCGGGAAGGCGGCGAAGTCCGTCGGCCCCGTCGCCCGAGGTCTCCAGGATCGCGCCGGTCCGATGGGCGATTTCCTTGCGGCCCGCCCGGACCCAGTCATGGGTCAGGCGGAAATCGGGGCTGCCGATCTGGCCCATGACGTCCGTGCGCAGGGTAAGGTCCACCAAAGGGGGAAGACCGAGCGCGTCCGCCGTCTCCGAGGAGAGCGCGCTCAGCGTCCTGTGAGAGAGCCGAATCCGGTCACTCCTGATCTCCACCTGATCGCCAGCCTCCTCGGCGGTGGCTCGTAGATCGGCCAACGCGAAGCTCAGCCGCTTATCGTGATCGAAATCCGGATCAGTCCCGCGTGAGAGGAGCCGGTCCAGCAGAGACTGGCGCGACCTGAACTCGAGGGTGACCCCGTCCTGATCATAGGTCAGCTGGATCATTTTCGTCCGTCCTTTCCGCCCCGGCGCAGCTCCTCATAGAGCATTTGAAGCTCCGCGACCTCTGTCGAACGAAGGTCTTGGCTTCGCTCTCTGAGCTTCCGCACAGCGACCGCGAGAGCCTTGCGCTGATCGAACGTGCGCTTCCACATACCGAGATCCTCAAGCGCGTCCGCATGCGCGCGAAGGAGATCAAGGCGCCCCACGGCGTGATCCGGGAGCGGCGGGAACTTCTGGTCGCCAGATACCGCGGCTTTTTTCGGAACGGTCGTGGACTCGGCGGGCTGACCCGATACCGCAGGAGGGGCAGAAGATGACGCGAACAGATCATCCAGCTCCACACCGCTCGTTTTCAGGTTGAGCAGCAGATACTCCAGCGCGTTTCTCAAACGGAGCGGAGGATCACCCTTGACCGCTCGAACCCATGCCAACGCTTCTCTGGACTTCGGCGACAAGGCTGGTCGTGTTCGACCGTTCTCGGTCGCCTCAAGATACCCTAGAACCGCTGCGGCGGCCGCAGGACCGTAGGCGATCATCCGGTCCGTGAGACTGGGGAACCGGGCCTGTTTCAAGGAGGCCGCATCGCCATAGTGGGGTTTCACCGGCTCCGGGGCCTCAGGCTGAACGCGCATGGCTGCAGCAACGCTTGCAGGAGGTGCGACAGCTCGACTGGCAGGGCTGGTGAGTCCATTACCGGAGGATGGTCGCGTGGCACCTCTCGAACTGAACAGGTCTTGACCGGAGTTAGAGGACCCGACACCGCGCTGAACAGGCTGACGATCAGAGTAGCCCGGTTTTGCGGGATGCAGTGGTGGCACGTATCTTGGTTTCGGCGGACGCGGCCTGAAAACCTTCGTGTAGGGCCGGGTCTGTTGCGACCGCGGCACATCCGCGTTGATCATGTCCCTGACCCAGCGGCTCCAGAGCGGAATACTGCCGTGTGATTTTGAGGCGGCCGATGCCCTGCGATCTGAAGCGCGCATGATCTGCTCACAATCATACCCCTCATCGAACAGCTTCGGTGCCATCGGGTCCGAGATGTCGAAAACATGCGTCCGGTAGCTGTGACACCCGTCCACCATGATCTTGTTGCCGATCTTCATGATCAGGAGGGATGTGTTCTGGCGCGCCTGCTGATACCCGACCCGAGTATAGGCGTTCTTGGCATCCTGACGCATGAGGTGCTGGCGCGCGTACTCGAAGCCTTCCTTGGACAACGCTGCCCAAGCGGCGTCTATCAGGCCTTCATCATAAAGCTTTAGCCAGAAATCCCGGCGCGGTGGCCACATCGCGTCCTTCTGGGTAGCGTCTACGACCCCGGTGAAGAAGCGCATGTCTTCCCGTGTCAGCCAGCGATGCACGATCGCCATGTAGCGCTCGTCAATGCCGCCCCACACCCCGCCGGACTTGATCCGCGGATCCCCGTATAGCTCGATCAGGGTTTCCACGAGGTAGGATCTGAACTTATCCTCAGGATTTTTTTCCAACCAGGGATGGATCAGGGCTTCGATCGCCGGCTCCGCTCCACTGTTTCGACCCTCCTCCTTGCCCGATGGACGTAGCCATCTGATGTACCAGTCGATCAGGTTCCGCTCGGACAAATGCGGCCGGACGAGAGAGGTCAAGGACAGGTGGGCCAGATCCATGAACCCGCCGCCATGCGGGTTGCGAACCCCGAGACGGAGGAGTTCCGTGTAAGGGTCAGACATCTTCGACATCCGGGCCGCGAGCCGACTCGGACCTGACACGGGATCCATGAGTTCCGGAATAGCCTCCAGAAGAATACGCCCGGTTGCGCTCATCCGCGGAGCCGCCGCGCTAAGTACGGTCGCGAGAGCGGTTGTGTGTGAACCTTCGGGAGCGTAGCTGTCGAGATAGGCGCGCAGCAGCCCGGACAGGAAGGTCTCGGATGTTGATACGGCGATCTCGGCGTAGAGGAAGTCTCGCGTCCGAGCCAGATCGGGACGGCTCCGGCGTTCTGCATCGAAAACGGCCGAAGCTGCAGCGACCATGAAAGAGAGCCGGGTCTCCTCCCAATCGCTGCGTTCAACACGATCCCGGAGCTTCTGGGCCAGCGCCTCGCGCTCTTTCTCGGTTGTGGCCACCTGAACGTCAGGCCAGCGTTCCCGCACCCGGTCAGCAGCCGCGCTTAGGTATCGCAGCTCCGGAACCTCCAGAGACGAGAGTTGCCCCGCTTTTTCGAGCGCTTCGAAGAGGCTCATTCCGATCCCCCCGCAGCGCGCAGCGCATCCAACCGGCGCCCGACTTCTTCCACCTCCTCGACGGTACTGGGCGCGTACATGATGATGCGAAGATCGATGCGCCGGTTCGCGGCCTTCCCCTGTGATGTCGCGTTCAACGTTATCGGACGCATTTCTCCGTAGCCCGAGACAGACATGACGGGTTGACCACGGATATTTTGATGCAAAAGAAGCGAAGGGTTCTCGCTAAACATCACCAGAAATGTCGCATTGGCTCTATCCGTGGAAAGACCAAGATTGTAAGCGTCCGACCCGTCGCTATCCGTGTGACCTTCGATTTGGACTGCCTCGATAAGGGCGCTACCGCTGTTACAGTCTGGTCCCCGAACCGCGCGTTCGCCTACCGTGAAACAAATGAGGATTGCGTCGAGTAATTGACCAATTGTGTCGACGATTTCTCTCTCACGTCCGACGAGTGTTCTGGAGTCTGGACGGAATAGTCCTTCTCCTTGAAACCTGAGCGCGTCCTGTTCTGGGCTGATTACCACGACGTCCTCCAAACGAGGAAATGCCTCAACAAGCCTGCTTCTTAGCTCTTCCAGAATTATAAGCCGCTGTTCGATCCCTTCCGAAAGATAAGCCTCGAGAGGGTTCGGAGCCCTGAGCCTTTCGATCTCCTCCCGCAAACGCTCGATCTCTTCGACAAGCTGGTCGACCCGGGAACGCAGCTGCTCGTTTTCCTCCTCAAGTTCAGCAACCCGGTCCCCGAGCGCCTCATTTTCATCACGCAGCTGGTCCAGTTCACTGCGCAGCCGATCTCGCTCGGCGGCAACCGTCTCCAACTCGGACGTGACGCGGGCAAGTTCCGCCTCGAGGGCCTCAACCGAGGCGCGCAGATCCTGGTTCTCGACACGCAGGTCGTCGCGCTCCTGACGGACCCTCTCATATGCGGTCAGGGGGACTGTCTCGTCATCGTTGAGCTGGGTCGCGAAGAAGGCGAGCAGGATCATGATGATCAGAAGGAAGCTGATCGTCATGTCCGTCATCGTGACGAAAACGGATTCCTCCTCCTCCGCGCGTGCCCGGTTTCGCTCCAGCCTGCGCATGCTCAGCGCCTCTGCTCAGGACGAAACTTCTCAGCCTGGTCAACGATCTCACGCATCGTGTCCAGCGCGGGTGCCAGCTCGCCGTTCATCTTGCGGACATGCTCAGCAAACGTGTCGAGCGACGTCCTGACATGAGAGGCAAACTGATTGAATGCCGCGCCAAGCTTGTCATCCATGTCGTCGATCTGTTCACGCTGGCGCTCCATATGGTCCAGCGCCTCCCCCAACTTCGTGAGGGACGTCTCAATAAGTTTCTGCTCCGCACTCAGCGCGGCTTTTGCCGCGTCCAGAACCCGCGCGGCGTTCTCCGCGGTCTCCCTTGAAGACCTAGTGACGGTCTCGGCGGCGTCCGCCGTGCTCTTCGCGAGCCCAGTGGTCGCGGTTTCGATCCGCTCCACACTGCTTCTGACCGGCCCGGCCGCCGCTTGCAGGTCACGCGAGGCGGTTGTGAGAGTTTCCGCCGCAGACCGGGTCGCCTCTCCGCCGGACTTGATGAGACCTGCCGCAGTCGCGATCTGACCGGACCCGTCTTTCAGCCGGTCCGCCATCTTGTCGAGCTGATCCACTACCTGGGTGATCGGCTCCACTAGATCGGCCCGGATCTTCTCGCGGAACTCGCCCGAGGCGGACAGGAGATCCTGCCCGCTGCGGGTGACTATGTCCGCCATCCCGCGGCCCGCCTCGGAGATCGCCCCTTCGACCTCCGCGCCGGCCGTTTCCATCCGGGAGCGGACCGCATCGGATCCGCTGGCGGCGGCGGCGTCGAGCTCCTCGCGGAACGTTCCGGCAGAGGCGCGCATATCCGCAGCTGCCTCTTTCAGCGCGTCCGCCCCCTCAGCGGTGTTGCGCCGGATACCCTCCAGCGTCTCGTTCATGATTTCGAGGAGCTTCTCTGCGCCGGCGTTCAAGGTTCCGTCCGTCGTTTCAGCAGCGGACGCAAGACGGGCTGATAGGTCCTCCGCCGCCTTGGCGAGCTTCTCGATGGAGGCTTCCATCTCCTGTCCCATCTGTCCGGAGCTCCGGTCCATGCGGTCAGTTAGGCTCGCGATCTTATCTCCCGCGGCGGAAAGCTGCGCGCTTGCGTCGGAAAGCGCCTGGCCAACGTCCTCTGCAAAACGGGAAGAGAGATCGGTCACCATCTGACCGACCCCGTCGGCCCCCGCTTTGCCGACTTTGTCCAGTAGCGGGGCCATGGCGGTGCTGATCGAGCTGGAAATCGATTCTGGGATCTCCTTCTGAAGGGACCGGCCGAGCTCAGCCACTAGCGTGGTCCCGATCTCCATGAAGCTGTCCTTCTGGCCACGCGCAATCGCGAGCTGCTCCATCGCGACCTCCTCAAGGCTGATGAAGCTCAGTCGACTCTCGAAATCGGCGCAGAGCGTGTGGATCCGACGCTCCACATTGCCCGTAAGCCAGCGCAGGACAATCGTGAAGATGATCGACGCCAGAAGCCCCGTCAGGGACATGATGAACTTGGCGGACGCCGCACCGAGCAGGCCGTCGAGGGACGAGCGCATTTCCTCAGGAGACGCGTCGCTCAGCCCGGTGATCTGCTGAAGCGCCGATATGAGGCCGAGGAAGGTGAGGAACAGCCCGACCGTCACGAACAACCCCGGCATATAACGCGAGAACCCCGGGCCGAAATGAAGATCCTCGAGGTTGAAGAAACTTGAGGGGCGCACGCTGTTTCGCAGGACCGGCCGATCGGCGCCCTTTTCCTCGATCAGGGTTTCGCGAAACTCGTCCCAGGCGGCTGTGATGTGTACGTATCCTGTTCGGGTCCGGACCTTTTTCGCCTCTTGGCTGATCTTGTTCACCTGTTCGGCAAACTCGGACTCGTCTTTTGCAGTCCGGACCTGTCCTTCCAGCCAACGTAAGGCGGTCAGCTTTCTGCGGGCACTGATCCCCACAACCAGAACGGAAATAAGGAGCCAGAACAGGATCCCGATCGAAACGAGGCCGGGCGCCTGCTCTTCGGTCAGAAACGAGGACACCCAAAAAATGAACTGGGACATGCCCGTCCCAATATCTGCAAAAAACTCCACCGCCGTCTTCCTTCCTGCTCACCGCTTCAATTCTGGTGATATTCTTTTGCACATGAATAAAAGAGATTTTGAGGCCAAACGTTCTTAGCTGAGTTCAATCTTCGACTGTAGTTTCGGAAATCACTGATCACGTCCCGACCTCCTCCGGATCGTTTGGCTCTCCGGGTCATATTCCAGTTCATGAAGGGTGCCGTCCTTAATCGCCTGCACGGCTTGGCTCACATGCTCGGGCAGCACGTAGAACCACTCTCGCGGATAGACCTTCCTGCCGAACCTATCTGTAATCCATAGATCGCGCGGTCGGGCCGCATCAAAGAACCTGTGTAGGAGCCCTTCTACCTTGCGCCAGGACAAGTTCACGAGGTCATAGGTCGCGACTACCTCCACGGGGGCGAGCAGGAAAGTCGGGTCGTTGCGCGCGTCCGCAATCCGGCGCCGGACCTCCTGCGTCGTCACCCCGATCTTGAGCAGGATGTTCCGAACCTCGGCGATCTGTGCTTCCTTGGACCTGCTTCGCACCACGTAGACGGTCCCGGTCAGGTCGAGCCGGTCCCCCTCGTATTCTGGGTCGAGCGGGCCGAGACCATGCCGGTGGATTGCGCGCGCGGTCGGGTCGTCGGCCAAGGCCTTCCGGAATGAGGAAAGGAGCGGGTCGCTCTCCGTCCCGTTCGAGAAGATGATCCGGAGCCGGTGATCCCGCTTTCCGGCGCGAGCGGTCATCTCCGCCTTCTCTGCCACGTAGGTCAGGAGCCCCTTGCGGATGAAGATGGACCCCTCCTCGACCCTGACCTCCTCCTTGTGGGTTATCGGGCGCACCTCACGTTCACCGGCCTCAAGCGCGGCCTGGGCCCGCTCGAACATGTCCCGGAACCGGTCGAAGTCGTGGCACGGGTAGAACTCCGCCCGGTGGTCCGGGACCAGGCGGTCCTCCGCCGGGGTGACGTTCCGGATCGTCGTGAACGCGTCCGAGACCTCAAGCGCCTCATCGTCGAAGATGTCGTCAAGGGAGGTGGGGACCTCATGCTCATCCGGCTCGTCGCGCCAGTCCCGCTCCTGCGCGGCGGGCGCAGGTCTCAGATCAAACGCGGCCCCGGATAGAAGACCGTTCCGATCCACGTCAACCAGATCGGGCGCCTCCCCCTTGGCAACCAGCCTTCCCCAGATCATTCCAAGGCGCATCTCATCGTGATCGACCGCCCCAGCGTCCGGTACCCGGCCATGCTGATCAAAAAATGCATTTACCTCGGCGACCAACTCTGCGTCTCGCTCCCGCTCAGGAGATCGGGTGGCCCGGGATCGCAAGGTCACGTTCAGAAGACCTAGCTCGTCATTTTCCTCTAGAATTTCCTCAATCGACCGATATCGGGGCATCATTCACACACCACCCTGAGCAGCACGCATCCGCTCAGCCTTTTTCGTGCGAATGTAAGCGTGGGCCTCTGCGAGGCGGCGCTCTAGGTCGTCCGGCGAGTTCGGGTTCGGGGGGCGCCCCTCCTGGGTGGTGAACCGCTTGATCCGAGGCCAGAGTACAAGCGCCTCTTCTTCAGTCATTTGTATGCGCTGAGCAACCATGGCGCTCTGGATTTGTTGGAGCAGGGGTGTATCGAGCGCCTTGGATGCGATATCGAACCCCTCACGAAACGGATTGATGGAGTCGATCAGATCGATGTCCAGTTCACGAACATTAATGAATTTCTTGACCATCCGAATCAGGTTCAGCGCGTCAGGCGCGGTCGGCTCATCTTTGGCTCCATCAGTAGACTCCCCTTCGTCGATGCCAGCAGCACCTGTTTCCAGTTCCTTCTGGGCCTCCCGGCGCGCAATGGCGGCAATGTTCATCCGGGCTGCCAGATCCTGCCGGATCGCTTCTGTCTCGTCCGGGGTAAGGTTCTCGTAGGTCTTCTCGATAATGTCGGTCAGAACCAGCTGGGTTGCGACCTCGGGCGCCACATCATCCGCCACGGTTCGACGGTCCATCTGCTGGCATGCTTTGGCCACCAGCTCATGCATGTCGTTTTCGACGATTTCTCGTGCGCGTGCCGTCGGCGGAACCAACAAACCACCGATGCCAATATGAACGCGCCCCTCGCTGTCGACTTCGACGGGCGGACGTGTGTCGCCATCCTCGCGCCGGTAGAAACGGAAGTTCGGTTGAAGGACTTGTTCCATCAGCAGCGCACCCGAGATCGCCTTGAGCATGTCGTTGACAGCGTCCGTGACCACGCCGGTCTCGACTCCAGGCTCTGCAACCAGATTGGTGAACTGGGCATGGCGCTTGCCTGGCGCGTCGCGGGTCGCACGGCCAATGATCTGGATGATCTCTGTCAGCGATGATCGATAGCCAATGGTCAGCGCGTGCTCGCACCAGACCCAGTCGAACCCCTCTTTTGCCATCCCTAGCGCGATGATCAGATCCACCTTTGCGCGATCCGCCACGTCGTCGCGCTTGCCGTCCGGCCCGACGATCTCGCGCGTCAGTGCGGCCTTCACCCGATCCCGCTCCGGCCCATCGTCTACCAAGTCTGCGACCTTCAGTATGCGACCATCGGAAAGCCGGACGAGATCAAAACCTGTTTGTTCATCCCGTCCGATCACCTCGCCGATGCAGCTCAGGATTGCCCCGACCTCGGATTGTTTGACGTCATAGGCCTCGGCCGAGCCGCGGTGCGGGATGTGGATGATGGTTTTCAGCTCAGGTTTCAAAACCTCGGGGATCGCGCTGATATACTGATCCCGGTAGAAGCTGTATGAAATCCCGAGACTTTTCAGGAAACGGTACCCGTCCAGTTGCTCGAAATAGCTGTAGGTGATCGACCGGAACCGCGCCTCATCTCCGGGCCGCAGCACCGGGATGCTGTCGCCGCGAAAATAGGACCCGGTCATCGCCATTACATGTGCCTGCCCCCGGTTAAGGATGCGGCGGAGGATTTCGCCCAGCCGGTTGTCATCTCCCGCGCTGACATGGTGGAATTCGTCGATAGCGATCAGACAATCGTCGAAGGCGGCCGTCCCCTCCTGCTCGGCGATCTCATCAAAGGCAAAGCGGAAAGTGGCGTGTGTACACACCAGAACCCGGTCCCCGGACGCCATGAACTCCTTGACCGCGCGCACCTTGCGGCTGGTCGCCCCTTCCTCTGCCCCGTTCAGGCAAAGGTTCCAGCGTGGATCCACCTGCCAGTCCGCAAAGAAACCATAGGTCGTGAGGTCGGTGGACCGGAACGAGGCCCCGATCGAGGTTTCGGGGACGCAAACGATGACCTTGCCGACCCCCTGATTTTCCAGCTTGTCGAGCGCCACGAACATCAGTGCGCGGGACTTACCGGCAGCGGGCGGCGCCTTGAGCAGGATGAACTGGGCCGCGCGGGCGTCATAGACGCGGGCCTGCATGGGGCGCATGCCCATGGGGTTCGGTGTCTGGGTCTTGCCTGTCTGGCCATAGGTGACGCGAACGAAATCGGACATCAGGCGGCCCCCTTCTTCAGCTTTTTCACCCGCGCGGCATAGAGTTTGAACAGATGCTCCAGTCGCTCGGTGTCATTACGAAACGGGCGACCGATATACATGCTCTCCAACAGATCATCATTCGCCTTGTGAACAGCGCGTAGCTCGTCGGGCATCTTATCGGCGTCATAGAGATCCGCAATCGTAGCAGGATAATGTCCATATCGAGTGCGCAAAATTTGCCGTGCGGCTTGGTCAAGATTCTCGAGTTGAGTTTGCGTAAAAGAAGGAATTGGAAAACTATTGTAGACAATCTTCACAGAATATCGGAATCCATTCCCAATCCTTCCACCCACAGCAGAAAGCCATATTCTGTGCATTCTAGAGGAAACTATTGCCACCACATGTAGGTCAGCATAGTATACCGCAAAAGCTTCTTTACTTAGAACAACATTCGGACCGACCATTACTGCAGGTATGTAAAGACGATCCGATGACTGTGAGTTTGGTATCGCAACCGAAGGTGCGGACTGGTAAGTCTGGTAGCAGAACCTATGTGGCTTGCCCGCCGATTTCCTTGCATCTCTACCAGCCGATTCTCTATATTTTCTGCATGCTGCAACTCGCCTTGAGATAGCTGGGATTTCCAAAGCCTCAGAAATATCACTATCTTCAATCCATATGCAAAAACGATCACTTTCTTCAATTAGCTCATCACCACCGATGTATGGCTTTATGAACCGCTCTGCAGCGGGATAAGTTTCCAAAATCGAGGCGCGATCCGTTGCTGAAAGTGAAAGGTGGCGCCCATCCACAGGGTTGCTGCCCATCACCATACGCGGCATTTTAAACATAGGTTTTGAAACTGGCACCACTGGAATAAACGGGCCAATCGTCAGGTATGGACTGACCTCAGCGCCGGTCGAGACGAGATCTTCGTCAAACAGCTTAGCTTGAGTCGGTTTTGCTGGCCCAACCCCGATAATCGTCACCCATACGCCAGCGTTATCAGCCGCTGAGTTCCTCCACATAAACGGTCGATAGGCAAAATGTATGTGCGCGGTATCAGAAAGAAGTTTCGACCACATTGGCGCGACTTGCTCACCTTGGCAGATCGAACTTGTTGCGACGAAAGCGAAGCTCGCCTTACCGCCGGAAAACTGTGCCGCCTTAAAGAACCATGCTGACACATAATCCAGCAGCAAGACATCAGACAGTCCACAGGCGATCATATCCTGCGTCTGCCACGGCTTCCGCTTCTTCGCGCCGACATATGGAGGGTTCCCCGCTATAAATACCTCACCGCCATCCTGAGGCGGCGGGCAAACTTGCTCCCAATCAATCTGAAGGGCGTTGTCGCAGACAATGTTTGCCGCGTCCCGAAGCGGCAGGTCGGCTGGCTTACGCCCAAACGCCTCCTTAAACACTGCGTTCGCCTGATACTCCGCGATAAACAGCGCCAGCTTTGCCGTTTCGACAGCGAAGTCGGTCAGCTCGATCCCATAAAAGTTTCGGATCGGCACCACCGACCACATCTCGGTCTGGCTCCCCCCCGAAAGCTCGGCCAGCTGTGTTAGGATCCTTATCTCGCGCTCTCGCAAGGACCGATAGGCGACTACAAGGAAGTTGCCCGAGCCACAGGCAGGGTCAAACACCCTGATCTTTGCGATCCGGTCCAGCACTTGCCGCAAGGCCCGCTCGCGATCCCAAGCATTATCGATTTCGGCGTCCAGATCATCAAGGAACAAGGGCCCCAGTACCTTCATGATGTTCGGCACGCTGGTGTAGTGCATCCCGAGTTCAGAGCGCAGCTCGGCGTTCGCCACCGACTGGATCATCGAGCCAAAGATGTCCGGGTTGATCCCTGTCCATTTCTCGGCGCAGACATCCTTGAGGTATCGGGTGGCGGTCACGTCAAAGACCGGCGCGTCGATCCGCCCGGCGAAAAGCCCGCCGTTGACGTACTCAAATTCTCGCGTCCAGGCGGGCAGCGCGCCTCTGTCCGATTGTGGCGTGTTCATCGCGGTGAAGGCGTTGACCAGCACCTCCCGCATCCCCTCGCCCCGGTCACCAGCATGGGTGAAGATGAGGCGGCTGAACTGATCCTCCGGGAAGATCCCGACATCCTCGGCGAACATGCAGAAGATCAGCCGGGTCATCAGCTGGTTCATGTCATGCTGGCGGGCCTTTTCGGCCCAATCCGGGTTTTTGCGGATCAGGGCGTCGTAAAGCTTGGCCAGTTTGCCCGCGACCTTGACGTCAACAGGGTTTTCCTCGGCCGCCCGATAGCGCTCCTTGCCGGCGGCGGGAAGGAAGAAGCCGAACCGGTCTCCAAGGTCGGAGAATGAGCAGAAAAGCGTATCGCCGGACTTGGGATGCTCAGCGGCCACCTCTACGCCGTCTGTGGCGATCAGGATGGCCGGTTTGTGCTTCGCATTCCGCTTGCTGGCCCGCAAAGCATCAAGAGAAGCCGCGCTCATCCCGAGCAGGGCCGGTGCGAAATGGAACTTCTGGTTCAGAAGGACACCGCCCGGAATGTCGGACTTGTTGTAGGTGCCACCCTTGAGCTTTGCGATAGTTGCCGGCGCGTTGTCTGTCGCCAGAGCGAACTCGAACGGAAATTCGGTAGCCTGAAATGATTTTCTCGCGAGGTTGGCCAGCGCCTCATAGATCTCGGTGGGATTCATGCGTTGACCTTCGGCACTGAATTCTGACTGATCAAGACGATCTGCTGATCTTGCGGTCTGCGCGCAGCAGGATCGGTATCAAGCCCAAGGCGCTTAAGTGCATAGAACAGAAGTGCCTGGCGCACCGGTATCCGGGCGCACCCTCCATCCATGCCGTAATCCATCTCGATCGCACGTCGCTGTGTGGACGCGAGATCAGGATGAGGGCCGATCTCGAGCACCACTTCATTGTGCCAGTCGGCGTCAGCCTGCGGATCTGCGGTGATCGGGCCCTGTTCGCCAATCTCGACGATGCGGGAAATCAGAAAGTCCTTGAACACCTGATCATTCCGACAGAACGCACGCGCGTGCCAGCGGAAGCCGTCAAAGGCCAGGGAATGTGGCTCGATCCAGCGCGCGCTGGGCTCGAGGCGGGACATCGACTGGTAGGTTACCTTAATGGCTGCGGGCCCGTGGATCGCGGCCAGCACTCCGCGCAGAGTCTCGGGGGCAATACCGCGCGCGGGCGTCGGCGTCGCCTCATAGCCCGGAAATACACTGATCCAGCTCTGCTCTCGCGAGACCAGGCCCTGATCGACGGCGCGCAGCTGTGCGAGATAGTCTTCGGCGCTGGGCGTAAAGAAATGAGGCTTGAAGCTCCGTCCTCGGACATAGGCGCGCTGGCTCTTGTCGTAGACGAGGTTGCGCTTCCATTTCTCTGCGTAACCCGCGAGGTCTAGGGAAGCCTGCTGAAGCGAGATGCCAAAGGTTTCCATCAGATCGGAACGGTTGATCCGACCCTGCCAGAACACCCTGAACTCGATGAACTCGTTACGCCGCTCCGCGCCCCAGTTCAGTTGCTTGACCTTCTTGCGCGGCACGCGGTCCCTTTCCTGCAATTGCCGCAAGTATAGAACTAAAAATTAGTCCCTCGCAATAAAATGAGTCACGCAGTCGAACCGGCTATTAAAGCTGGAAATCTGGCGGATCGAATCTCTGAAGGTAAGTCGCAATTTCGGCAACCAAGGCTTGATCGAGCCCATCGTCGATCCGCATCTCGTCCAGTGCGGTCCGTGAACGATCCTTGGTGGTCCATCCAGTCTCAGGTATATCCGGCGCTGACCAGCGCTCCAGCAACCACGCCTGGTACTGCCCGCGCTCTTCCGCCGAGAGCAGCTCAGGAGCGTGAAATGCCACCAGCCGGCGGCCAAGTTGGCGCAGACGGGGATCTACAAGCGAGGCAACGATCTCCTGACGTCCTGGCCAGTCCGCGCGCTGAAACTCCGCGAGCAGCGCCTTGTCGGTGTGGCCGTAGAAGCCGCCGTAGATCTGCTTCTCGACCGGAGGGGTGGGCGCAGCGGGATCCTCGGGGAAGCGCGCGGCCAGAGCCTGCCCCACGCGCGCCCGGAACTCAGGCGCATGGGCGATCATCTTGGCGCGGCGCAACTGCTCTGCGCTGGGCGCCGGCACGGAGAGCAACGCGGGCGACTTGTTGATGGAGAAGGCCCGGATGACCTTGGGGGTGGCATCGACGGCGGCAAAGACCGCCGCGTCATCGGCCGCCAGCAGTTCGACCGGATCGGCGGCATCCAGATCAAAGAAGGCCGCCTGATTGGGGTTGTTGACCGAGGTGCCGCAGAAGCAGCCGATGGTCGCGCGCGGCAGGCCGCCCCCGAACCGCTCGACCAGCGCCATGGGCTGGAAGGTCTCGAGGTTGGCATGGACATGCGCCTTCTCGCGGTTGGCCAGCAGCTCTGCCCAGAGTGCCGGTGCGCGCTGGGCGATCTGGCGGGTGATATGGATGGTCGCCTCGACATCGCCGAGCGCGTCGTGGGCATTGTGCGCGGCAAAGCCATTCAGCGGCGCGATGCGGTCCAGCTTGAAGCGCACCCGGCCATCGGCATCGACGGGCCAGTTGAAAAAATCTGGCAGGCGATACCAGACGGCGTAGAGCGCGGTCAGCACGTCGAAGCGCGTGTTACCGTTGAACTGGGTGGCGAAGATGTCGGGCTGCAGGTTCTGGTAGAAAGCCTGGCGCAGCATTTCTTCGTCGAAGCGGATGCTGTTGAACCCCGTCCAGATCGCGGGCGACCATCGCTCGATCAGCGCGCCGATCTCCTGCGTGAACTCGAAGAGCGTCGGAAGAGCTGGATGCACCAGCTGCGTTGGGCGCACGCCGGTCACCGCCAGCGCCCATGGCGATGGGATGATATGGGGCGCGATGCGGCATCGCAGATTGACCCGCTCGATCTCCCTGAATTCACCATCCGTCAGAATAGCGGCAAATTGCAGGGGATGGTCGAAGGCGGGCGAAATGCCGGTGGTCTCGAGATCGTAGAAGGCGAAATTCATCATTGCAGCTTAACTGGCACCAGAGAGTCCGTCATCCTGCAAAGCGCGCGTCAGGAACCTCGGGGCGCAGCCCTTATTGCACTGCGATCGGCCGGAGCATGTCGTCTGTGTCGAGCTTCAGCGCACTGCGCCAGAGCGGGGCCTTGAACACATGGCAGACATGCTTGCCGGCTGCGTCCTCGCGGGTCTCCATCAGCAAACCGGCCCATTCAAGCGGCCGCAGGACGCAGGAAGAGAACGCGGCCATCTCCCGCCACCCTGCCGTGTGCCAGTCCTTCGGCTCACCGTAGAAGGCTTCGAACAAGGCGGCTTCCGTCGTGCCGTGATCCGCTTCGACGTTGATCACGTTCATCCAGACATCCCACTTGCCGAAGGGACGCTCGTCAAAGCGCGCATAGGAGGCGTGATCGATCCGGAGGACGAAGTAGGGGATCAGTTCGGCAAACAGGCGACCGGGGGAGTGCGCCAGCTCGGCACCCCGCTTGGTCAGCCGGAACTCGCCCTTGTAGTGCCGCCCGAGGCGGAGGGAGATCAGCAGCTGATGCAGCACTTCAAGCGGCGGGAATTCGTATTCATTGATGACCTTGCTGAAGCGGAACATCTCTTCCGCGCTTTTGCCCGGCCAGCTGAAATGCTCGACGGCCCAATGCACGAAGACGCGCTTGAATGCCTTGGTCTTGGTCAGGCCGATCGATCCGTGATCCTGCGCGAATTGCAGGGTCAATAGCGCGCCGCGCAGCAGCGGCGAATGCGCGAGATCGGGATGGTTATCAGGGAGCAGGCGGAATTCGATCATGGCGCGAAGTTGCCACAGGCTGTGTCGCGTTTCCATGCGTCACGCGCTGAAGGCACGCGCCGTGATGATGGCGCTGAGAATTGCACCAACTATCTCCGCATGGCTTGCGGCGTTTTTGCTTTTGCTAGCGAAGGATTCGCCAAGGGATGAGACGGTAATCCCCCCCTTTTTAACGGGGTTCGTCCGTAGAGTTCACGCGGCCATTTTCAGTTTCATAGCGGGGGTGATGCCGCCGATGCCCATGTTGG
>NZ_JBRJGP010000035.1:0-15935 GCF_053628555.1 Roseovarius sp. MBR-79
AGTCTCACATACCTTGAATCGGTTTCAGAAATGCGACACAGGCAAGCTATTGAAAACACATGGAACGCAGTCTCAAGAACTCCGACAGACCGACATTCGTGCTCAGAGCCGCCAATCGAGGGCCCGTTCAATGAGAACGACGAGAGAGATCGCCCTGACAGCGCGGCTTTGAGACTGCCTTCCTTTGTGGCTGGCTCCGGCACGCTCGACCGGCTGGTGGACACGGCCCGGGACTATGCCCGCGCGGCGGCCTCGGAGAACACTCTGAAGGCCTATGCCAAGGACTGGGGGCATTTTGCGCGCTGGTGCCGGTTGAAAGGCGCCGAGCCCCTGCCCCCCTCCCCCGAGATGATCGGGCTCTATTTGGCGGATCTGGCGTCCGGTTCGGGACCTGCCCCGTCGCAGTTGACGTCCCGATCCCTATCGGTCTCGACCATCGACCGCCGCCTGTCCGGTCTCTCCTGGACCTATGCGCAACGGGGGTTCACCCTCGATCGCAAGAACCGCCACATCGCCGCAGTGCTCGCCGGGATCAAGCGCAAACATGCGCGTCCGCCCGTGCAGAAAGAGGCGATCCTAGCTGAGGACATCCTCGCGATGGTCGCCACCCTGCCCTACGATCTGCGCGGGCTGCGGGACCGCGCGATCTTGTTCCTGGGGTACGCCGGTGGCCTGCGCCGCTCCGAAATCGTCAGTCTCGACAGGCATAAGGATGACACGCCCGACAGCGGCGGCTGGATCGAGATCATGGAACAAGGCGCGCTGCTCACCCTCAATGCCAAGACCGGTTGGCGCGAAGTCGAGATCGGGCGCGGCTCATCAGATCAGACCTGTCCTGTCCATGCGCTGGCACAATGGCTGCATTTTGCGAAGATCGATTTCGGCCCGGTTTTCGTCGGCACGTCGCGGGACGGCAAACGCGCGCTGGCAACGCGGCTCAACGACAAGCATGTCGCGCGCCTGATAAAGCGTACGGTCCGGGACGCCGGGATCAGGTCGGAGCTTCCCGAAAGGGACCGACTGGCACTGTTTTCCGGGCACTCTCTGCGCGCGGGTCTGGCCAGTTCCGCCGAGGTCGACGAGCGCTACGTCCAGAAGCACCTTGGGCACGCCTCCGCCGAGATGACCCGCCGCTATCAGCGCCGCCGGGACCGGTTCCGGGTGAATCTGACCAAGGCGGCAGGGTTGTGACGGTCAACCTTCCAGCAGATAGGCCGTCAGGTTCTGGTGCGCATGCAATATGCGGATGATCTCGATCCCCTGCCCGTCCGCCCGGTAGATCACCAGATGCGCGCCGCTGGGATGGATGCGTACCGCGGGTGTGAACTCACGGCGCACCCGAGCCATCTCTGGAAAGTCAGCGAGCAGGTCGAAGAGTGCGAACAGGCTATCCGCGTAGCGATCCGCCTGGCCGATGCCCCAGTTGCTGGCTCCGTAGCGCCAAATCTCGGACAAGTCGGTTACAGCGGCGGGCCGAATGACCCAGCGGCTACTCTCTGGCATACTTCGCGCGCATCTGAGCCTTAAACGTGCTGCGATCAAGCGGGGCGGCCGGGCCGCTGGCGAGGCCTTCATCGACAGTGGCCTGAATCTCAGAAATGGCCTCACGACGGGCCCGGTCGCGCCGGATCAGGTCGCGAACGTAGTCGCTGGAATTGGCATACCGCCCGGTTTTTGCCTGTTCTTCGACCCAAGTTTTCATCGGGTCCGGCAACGAAATATTCATGGTGCCCATGATGATCTCCTTCCTGACAAAGAGTATGGCAAAGTTTGCCAAATCGCAAGAAGGGTTCCTACATTCCACGCCAAACGGTCGTTTATTAGCCGTATCCTAAACTGCAAAAGGCAGGATTTGATGCCGTTGATAGGCTATGCGCGAGTATCGACCGAGGATCAGACCCCCCTGCCCCAGTCGCAGGCGCTGAAATCAGCGGGCTGTGTCGAAATCCATGAGGAACAGGCTTCTGGCGGTGATCGTGCGCGGCCTGTGCTGGCGCGGGTGCTGGAACGGATCGGCAAGGGCGATACGCTGGTGGTGGTGCGCATCGACCGGCTTGCGCGGTCGCTGTCGCATTTGCTGGAGGTGATCGAACGGCTGGAAGCAAAGGGCGCCTTCTTCCGCTCGATTCAGGACCCGATCGACACCGGATCCCCGCAGGGCAAGTTCACGCTGCAGGTTCTGGGTGCAGCAGCCGAGTTCGAGCGCGCCCTGATCCGTGAACGGACCAAGGCTGGGCTTGCCAGCGCACGAACAAAGGGGCGGGTCGGCGGAAACCCTGGCCTGCGCGCCCGGGATCCGGCTGCGCTACGCAAGGTCCGACTGGCGCGACAGGACGGATATATAGAACGCCTGAATGAAACTGCGCAGGACTGGGTGCCCCATGTGCGTCGGCTGCGTCCCGATCTGGCTTGGGAAGATCTGGTGCGCATCATCAACGGCCCCCTACCCGAGGCCCGGCGCTGGACGCAAAGCCGTCTGCTGCGCGCTGTGAACGCCTATGTCCGCGATGGGTTCCTCCCCGCGACCGTGCTTGATCGCGCGGGCCCGCGTGCGCGAGATGATCGCCTGCCCGCCATCGTCGCGGGTATCAAGGGCGCCGATCCCGACATTACGCTTCAGGCCATCTGCGCCCGCTTGGAGAACATGCGTGAGCGCACACCCCGCGGCCGGACAAGCTGGCAGCCATCATCAGTGAAGATGTTGCTGGAGCGGGCGAAGCGGCTTGGGATGATATGAGTGAGTTTTGACGCTAAGCCTGTTCGTCACATCATGCGACATCTCCAATTGAGTGGCAACTTTACCTGCTAAGCAGTTTATCCTTGCAGATCTTCCATCGTGTGGAGTAATTGCAAGGTATGTATAAGCGCCAAACTCATCACTTTGTGCAATCCGCGCTCGAGAGCCAAGCTGCTGTTGTCCTCCTCGGCCCCCGGCAGGTTGGGAAAACCACGCTCGCTCTAGACATAGCTTCGGAGCAACCATCGGTATACCTTGATCTAGAACGAGATGCGGACAGGCAGATCTTGACCGAACCGGATCTATATCTGGATGAACAGGCGGGAAAACTCGTCATCCTCGATGAGGTGCAGCAGATGCCTGGCCTCTTCAAGAGCCTGCGTGGTCAGATCGACCAGCGCAGGCGGGCCGGTTTTCGAGCGGGCCAGTTCCTGCTCTTGGGATCAGCCTCCAACGTCCTACTCCAACAGTCGGCAGAATCCCTTGCTGGACGTGTCAGGTATATCGAAATGCCCCCTCTACAGCTTACCGAGGTGGGGGCTGATCAGTTGAATGCGCTCTGGCTGCGTGGTGGCTTTCCTGACAGCTTCATGGCTTCAAGCGATCAAGCCAGCATGGATTGGCGTCTGGATTTTCTGCGTACATATCTGGAACGTGACATCCCTGCACTCGGACCGCGTATTCCAGCCGCAACCTTGCGGCGCTTCTGGACAATGCTTGCGCATGTGCAAGGTGGTCTATTGAACGCTGCAGCCCTCGCCGAGGGGCTGGGCGTCTCCGGCCAAACGATTGGACGCTACCTCGATCTGCTCGTTGATCTAATGCTGGTGCGGCGACTGCAGCCCTGGCATGAGAATGTCGGCAAGCGTTTGGTGAAATCGCCAAAGGTTTATGTCCGCGACAGCGGGGTCGTGCATGCCCTGTTAAGCATTGGGACAATCGAGGGCCTGCTCGGGCACCCCGTCGTTGGCGGCAGTTGGGAGGGGTTATGTATCGAGGCCCTTCTTGCCGCTGCACCAACCGGCACCGAACCCTTCTTCTATCGCACTTCTGCCGGAGCTGAACTTGACTTGGTCCTTCGCCTGCCTGGGGGCGACATCTGGGCCGTTGAGATCAAGCGCACGACTGCGCCAAAGGTCTCGCGCGGGTTCTATGTGGGCGCGGAAGACATCAAGGCTAGCCGGAAGCTGTTGATCTACGCCGGAGAGCATGACGTCCCCGTGGCCGAAGGCGTTCGTGCAGTGCCTCTTGAGCAAGGGATCGGGCTGTTGAGAGCACTATAGCGCAACGCTTGTTGCGCGCGTGCACGAGAGTAAGGGGTCTACTTGTTTTGTTCAGTTTTAAGTACGCCGCGCATTTCCCTGTGGGATTTTTTCCGGTCCCCGCAGGTCTCTCGGTGCGTACCGGTTGCATGGAATGCACATCGCAGCGGCCGCCCCGTCTACAACGGCTGTGGCCCATCTTCCTCCCCTACCCTTCTATGCGGCGCTTCGCATCCAGCGTGGTCAGCCCTTGGTCAACCGCGCAGCTGCCCTTCTGGCTGCATCAGTTTCACAAGCGCCGACAACGAAACCGCCAAAGGCTTCGGCTCAATCTCCCTCTTGACCTCCGACCTGGAAATTACGATCGAACCCGTCGCGAGGTCGAACAGGACGGCCTTCGCGCAACGCGTCGCCGGACGCTCCCCGTGAGGCAAGCTGACCGAGTGCGGCGGCATCTAGAAGATTCAGAAAGGGGAGACCGGCGCTGGCTACTTCACGGTGAGCATCTGTGATCACGGCTTCAACGCAAACATGGGCAAAGCCACCAACTAGGACGGTCATCTCCTGGGGTCCGAAAGACGCGGCGTGAAACATGCATGGTTGATCGGCTTCGCTCTGGTCAGCCGACTTAAACTCCAATCTTGAACGCGTTCAAGATTGGAGTTTCTGGAGCCACTGAGCCTCAAAATAAGCGCCTGAAACCTATAGGCGCGTGGTATCTTTATCTTTTGCTCAGAACCGTGCTACCATTGAAGCAGAATCGAGTCGAACTCGGACCCAACCGAAGTCAGGGCTAATAAATGAGCGGTAGTTTAGAACAGTTTTTGACGGATCTGTCACGCGGGCTTGAGCGCACGATGGTGGCAGTGAACAAGGAACTCACCTTGCGTCAGCGCATCAAGCGAACCTGGTCCATGCGCCAGTGCGCTAGGTTTCTCAATGTGAGTATTCAGTATCTGACCAAGTTCGCCAATTCGAGCGATGACTTTCCCGCAGGAGAATATGTTGGAAGAGAGCGTGTTTTCACGCTTTCAGAATTGATGCACATGCGGGCCCTTCTGGCAGCCTCGGCAAAGCGGCCGTACGACTACCTGGCCTGGCGGAAGCCTGACGCACCTTTGCCCGTCATCTCGTTTGCAAGCCAAAAAGGCGGAACCGCCAAAAGTCTGAGCGCCGCGCATTTTGCCCAGTATCTCAGCTTGCACTACGGCATGCGTGTCGGTGTTATGGATGCTGACCCGCAAAGTACAATAACGCTCTACTTCGTCGGGGGAGAGGGCCTTCCCCAAATGCCCGACGAAAACACCGCCTCTATGGTGGACTTTGCTGGACTCTTTCAGTCGGAAGACGCGCCATATACCGACCACGATGCGCAAACGCTCGATAGCTTCCTTCTCAAGACCTCCTGGCCAGGCCTGCGCCTGCTTCCAGCTCACGGCGAAACATCCGAGGGTGAGATCCAGATTGCGCGGCTTGTCCGCGAAGCCCCCGCCGGAAAGAGCTTTTACCGCTACCTACGCGATGCCATCGACCGCTGGAAAGCGGGCCACCCACCGAAAACGCCACCCAACGAATTGGTAGTCGACGGCAAGGTCGACCAGGAGCGGCTCGACACCGCACTAGCGGAGACGCTGGATGTCATCATCATCGACTATCAACCCGCGCTCACACTGTTCCAGTTGAATAACGTGATTGCGTCTACTTCACTGGTCATACCGCAAACCATGAAGGGGTTCGACATTGCGACGTTGTCGACCTTTGTGACTGGCCTGCTTGGGATGCTTCAGCACATCCTGGCCCATGAAAGGATCGAGATCGGAACCGGTGCGAACATGCTGTTGCCAACGATCGTTCAACGGTCCAATGCGCAGGATCTTAACCACATCGGAAACCTGCTAGAACATTGCCCCACGGAAATTCTGCCCGTGTTTTATTTGCGTTCCGACGCGATCTCGAACGCTTCGGACGTCTATCAGTCCGTATACGAATACGAGCCAGACACGCCGGGAAAGCGCAAGGGGATCAACCGGTTCATCACGAATGCCGATGCCGTGAACGACGCCATAATATCGCGACTCTGGCCAGGACTCGAACGTGGCTACGCCAATACTTGGATGGACGAATTCTATGAAGATGACGGCGAGGGTGAAGCATGAAACGCAGTATTCCAAGGTCGCTGGTCAGCAAGGCTACCAATCTCGATACAAACAAGGAACGTGCGAGCGGCTCCGAAGGCAGGACAGAATCGAGTGATGCTGTTTCGACTCCTTTCAAGGGGGCCGGCAGTGCCTGGAAATCAGGAGCGCTTGCGCAGTCGCAAGCTGCAGTAGAGCGAAGCAGAGCCGAGCTTTGTTTGGATATCCTCAACGGTCGCCATGAGATAAGCCTGTCGCCAGATCAAATCTCCGATCCAATGGGAACCGACCGCCGACAAGACTGGATGTCCCAGGAAGCCTTTAGGTCTTTGGTAAACAGCATCGCTTCGAACGGGCAGGACACGCCCATTCTAGTGTGGCCGGAGGATCCGGATTGGCAGCCGGATCCGTTGGACCCGTCGAATATCGCGGGGGTTCCATTCGTGATGCTGACAGGACGCCGCCGACTGGCTGCCGCGTCAGAGCTCGGTGTACCCCTTCGTGCAATACTTGCCCCGCCTGACGCGCGAAACGCTGAGAACAGCAAGTTTGAAATGTTGTTTCTCCGGTTTCGCGAGAATGAGGAGCGCGAAAATCTCAGCCCTTTTGAGCGATTGGTTTCGATTGGTGAAATGTATGAGACGCTGGCTTCTGGCGAAGAGAAACTGACAGCTGTGGCCTTCGCCAAGAAAATTGGTGTGCATGAGAGCCTAGTCTCGCGAGCACGGTCCGTTTTCGCTGCGCAGGATCAAATCTTGAACACGTTCAAGAACGTCTACGACATGAGCTTTCGTGATTTACAGGGTGCCTTAGCGAGCTTGGAGAGAACAAACAAAGCCAAGCCAAAACCAAAGACAAAGCCCCAAAAACTCACCGTAAAGCGCAAGGTGGGCAACCGAAATCTTTCGGTCACTTCCGTCGATGGAAACCTATCAATCAAGGTTGCAGGAGTGCCGATTGACCAAAAGCGTCTCGAAAAGCTTGGAGACTTAGTCGCAAGCTATTTGAACGTCGAAAACACGGAGAAGGATACCGACTGAAGACAGCGTTGGTGAGATGTTCTTCGGAACGATGAGGCAAGGAGCAAAAAAGGAACGACAAGTGAATTAACGGCAAAAGAAAAGCCCCCAAGCGGTGTGGCCTGAGAGCTGATCTTAATGGTTTGGTCACCTTCAAGATAAGTCTCACAGGATTCACTGTCAACGACGAACGCTTCTGAGCGAACGGCTTTCTTTTGCCTCCACACAACCGGAGGTGAGATACAGGCATGAAACATACAGGTTGGCGCAAGCCGACACCGGGTCTTGGGGTTGCTGAGCAGCTTGCCCAAGCTGGTGAACGGGTAGCAGTACCCAAGACGCGGGCATTTGTCGCGCTCAAGCGCGTTGGAGCGCATATAGGTCTGAAGGCCGGCGACATGATGCTCCTCGATACACTGGGGGCCTTCACGCAGGCCCAGGACTGGGAGGAGGGGCAGCGCCCGATCGTCTGGGCCTCTAACGCCTATCTGATGGAACAGACCGGCTTCTCTCTGTCGGCACTCAAGCGTCATGCGCGGCGTCTGGCAGAGAACGGTGTGATCTCTTTCCAGGATAGCCCGAATGGCAAACGGTGGGGCCGCAGAGACGCTGAGGGACGTATCGTCGAGGCCTACGGCTTCGATCTGTCGCCGCTTTCGGCTCGAGTCGAGGAGTTTGAAGAGCTGCAGGCCGAGTTGCAGGCCGAGCGCGAGCTCTGCCAGCGCTTGAAGCGTCAGATCACGGTTGCGCGCCGGATGATCCGCGCGCGGATCGAGGCGGCGGTAAGCGGCGCGTTGCGCGGGCCCTGGACGCAATTCACGGGTCTCTTCGAGGAGCTTCTGGACCGACTTCCGCGCCGCCATTACGCCTCTGAACAACTGGAGCGACTACTGGCGTGGTTCAAGGAACTTCAGGAACGAGTCGAGGCGGCCTATCTCAAGGCGACTGGTGCGATAAACCCTGTGGAAAACACCGACAAAAATGACGCCCAAGCTATAAAGAAGACTCAAGAAATGAACCCCAGGGAGGTCATTTCTGAACCTCATATACTAATTACAAATCAACTTATTCCTGTAACTAGTAATTCCTCTGAAAAAGAGGAAGCGGCGGATGTCGTGCCCAATGCACGACCCGAGGAGCGGGTTGATGGGGAACTGGAAGACTGGGTTGCAGAGGTGCGCAAGAAGCGAACCGCGCTTGACCTGCCAACAATCATGCAGGCCTGTCCAGAGTTCGCGTCCTGGGCGCGTAATATGGGCGGATTCCTGAAGGATTGGGGCGATCTGCATCGGGTTGCCGGGCAACTCAGGCCGATGATCGGGATTTCGGAGCATGCTTGGAACGTGGCTCAGGACCGAATGGGCACTCAGGTGGCCACGGCTGCGTTTGCACTTGTGTTCGAGAAGCACAGCGCGGGCGAGGTTGCCTCACCAGGCGGATATCTGCGCGGCATGGTCGAGAAAGCCGGGGCAGGGGAGCTGCATCTTGAGCGTAGCTTTTATGGCAGGCTCAGCGGGCAAGCGGCGTAAGAGGGTAAGATTAAAAGATGTTACGCATCCGCAGGTGTAGGCAGGGCTGTAGAAAGTATCTTGCCGATCTGCTGAATATGCTAACTATCTGCCAAGTAACGATAATTTAGCACCTTGTGCAAGATTTTGCCGATTCCCATTGCGGATTTTGCGTCCGCAGATACCTCTGCTGTTCCAAATCAATGGCTTCGACAAAAACGCAGGCATGGCGCGGTGTGGTGAGGACCCGCTGAAATTGGCCAGGACAGCGTCAATGCTCGAGAAAAGAGAAAGTGTCCTTCGGGTTTTGTGACTGACGGATGAGGGCCTTTGGGGTCCCTCAGATGGGTCCGGGCCGGGTTCCGGTCTGCCGTTCCTGATGAAGGACATTCCCATGCAAACAGGTGTCTTGCGCGTGTTGCGCGCGACCGCTGCCTCGTGGTGGCGACACAAGGAACTACGCCAAACCGGTCAGCTGGGGCTGGCGAAGCGGCTCGAAAACGAGACCGTAATGCGTGATCTCGGTTATCTGAAACTGGCGGCGTTATTGCCGAATGCGCATGTGATCTGCGGAGAGGGCGGGACATTCATCCATCTCGGATGGACCACCGTTTCAACCTTCGCGCCGATTGAGAGCTTTCCATTGGCCACTCTTGCGGTCGCACGAGGGACCCCGTTCATCGATATCCGACCCGTCACCGATGTGATTGCCTTAGCGAACCTGCCGCGGGTGACGCGGGACGGATCGGACGCCTCTGAACCCTGGGGTCCCGGCAGGTCCGTGTCGCTGACCACCTACATCGACATGATCGAAGTCCTCGGTGCCAGGATCGCCAACGATCCGAGGCCCCTTCAGTCAATCTGATCACCATTCCCTCTCACCAAAACTCGAAAGGACGCCAGTCATGGCCCGATCCCGCACGCCCAAATTCGATGCCTCCGAGGTCATCACAAACGAAATCATCCGTATCATTGAGCGCGGCGTCCTGCCGTGGCGCAAGCCATGGACCGCAGGGGGCAGCTCTCGTCCCCTGCGCGTGGGCGGAGAACCCTACCAGGGAGTGAACAACTTCCTGCTGACGATGCGGACCGTGATGGCGGGCCACAGCTCTCCCTTCTGGATGACGCTGCCGCAAGCCAATGCGTTGGACGCAAAGGTCCGCAAGGGCGAAAAGTCCTCTGTCGTCATTTATTACGGCCAAAGCCGGAAAGACGCGGGCGGCGAGGACGACCGCAGCGATGGCGATGATCGCTCCGAGGAAGCCCGTATCTTCCGCTTCCAGAAATCCTACCGCGTGTTCAATGCCTGCCAGATCGATGGCCTGCCCGACAGTTTTTTCCCCGACCCGGAGCCCGTGCCCGAGCATGCGCCGTCCGAGCCCATCCCGCACATGCAGGCGTTTTTTGATGCCATCGACATCACGACCGTCTTCACAGGAACGGAGGCGTACTATTTGCCGCCCGTGGACAAGGTCTACATGCCGTCCATCACGCGGTTCCAGGACCCGCGCAATTTCTACGGGGTCTGGGCCCATGAGCTGGCCCATGCCACGAAAGCCCCACATCGACTGAACCGTGATTTCGGGTTCTCGAAGTTTGGCAACACGTCCTATGCACGCGAGGAGATTGTCGCGGAATTGACCTCGGTGTTCCTGGGTCAGACGCTCGGCTTCACAGCGCATACGCTCGAGATGAATGCCGCCTACCTCCACAACTGGTTGCGCGTTCTTCGGTCGGACAAGGGTGCGATCTTCAAGCACGCCGCGGATGCGCAGCGCGCCTGCGACTATCTGATCGCCAGATCGGAGGCGGGCAGGGCAGGGGAGGTCGACCAGGCCGCTTGAGGGAATGTGTCTCGGCAAAGGGAAAGCAGGCTTTGGGAAGGGTATTTCAAACTTCTCAAAGGACAGACCCATGACCTCCGTAGCACACCCTCTGACAGACCGCCCAGACCCCGCCGTAATCGCCGATCAGAACGATGCCTTCCGCAAGCTCGCCTGCCTCGGGATAGCGCCAGAGGCGCCCATACAAGGCCGCATGCATGTGACTCGCTCGCTCATGGAGGCCGGTGACGGCTTCATGGCCGAGGCGGTGAAGGCAACCGGTGAGTTTGCCACGTTCGAGCCTGAGAATGACCCGGAAGGCTGGCACGATTTCGGGGCGATCGAGATCCGTGGCGAGACCGTGTTCTGGAAACTGGATTTGTACGAAGCGGATTCCGACTTCCGCTATGGCGCCGAGGCCCCGGACAATCTCGCTACCACCATGCGCGTGCTGACCATCATGCTGGCGCGCGACTGGTAGGGCAGCGGACACCCTATTCTGACACCCCAGGCGATGAAGGCCCACTGACCCCTCAAAGGGAGAGTGGGCCTTTTGTTGTGGTGATCCCTGAAGACGGGGATTGGCCGCGCATCTGAATGCGCGGGCCGCTCCAAACCCACCGAAAAGGAAACCCCATGACCACAAGCTTCAAACCCGTCTCCGTCGCCATCGGCGATCTGGTCCCGCATCCCGCCAATGTGCGCAGCAACGCGCCGGAAACCTATGATCCCGAGAACATCGCGCATCTCAAAGCCAGCATCGCTGTTCTGGGCCTGCTCCAACCGCTCCTGGTCCAGAAGCTCGACGGCAAATACGCTGTCCTCGCCGGTGGCCGGCGCCATGCCGCGCTGAAGGAGCTGGTCGCCGACAAGGCTGCCAAGGGGTTCACCGCGAAAACCAAGGTCGACTGTCGCCTTGTGCCGGAGGAGTGCGACGTCACCACGGCACTGTCGCTCGCCGAGAACATCACCCAGGCACCGATGAACGCAATCGACGAGTTCGAGGCCTTCGCCCGGATGATGGAGGTCGACGGCCAGACGCCCGAGACCATCGCGAAGTCATTCGGCACGACCGTCGCCGCCGTGAAAGGCCGGTTGCGCTATGGCCTTATCCACCCCGACATCCGCGCCGCGGCCCGGGGCAAGGTGATCACGCTCGACACGATGAAGGCCTTTGCCGAGCACCCGAGCCAGGAGGCGCAGCGCGAGGTTTTCGAGGCGCTCACGAAAGACGGCGGCTATCTGCAGGCCCATACTGTCCGTCAGGCCCTCAAATCCCGCGGCGTGCAGGTCAGCGATGATATCGGGGCTTTCGTGCGCGAAGACTACGAGGCGCGTGGCGGTGCTGTCGCGGCTGACCTTCTGGAAGAGCATTCCGTGCTCGAGGATGCAGCACTGGTCGAGACCATCTTGCTCGAGAAGCTCGGTGCCGCTGCCGAAGAGGCCCGTATGAGGCTGGGGTTTGCCTGGGCCGATGCGATGGTGCGCTATGACTACGCGACCATGGCCGACTATGGCCGCGTCTATCCCGGCCCGATCGAGCCGGATGAGGCTGCCCAGAAGCGCATCGATGAGATCACCGCCGAGCTTGAGAAATTGCAGCTCGAGATGGAGGATGAGGGGCTCGAGGACGGTGCCTACAACGCCCTTTACGACCGCGTCGACGCTCTGGAAGAGGAAGCGCGCGATCTGCAGGAGGCCTACAGCGCCGAGGACCTCGCACGGTCTGGGGTGATCGCCTCGTGGCAGGGTGGGCAGATCACGCTCCATGTTGGTCTCGTCCGCCCGGAAGACACCGTCAAAGAGGAGGGCGCACGCGGCTCCTCGGCTGGCCCGACCGGGGAAGAAGCCCCGGACGCCGGCGAAATCACTTATCCAGCTTCACTGGCCGAGGACCTCAAGACCGAGCGGGCCATGGCGCTCGGGGCCGCGATGGCACTGCATCCAGAGGCCACGCTCGACTTGACACTCTTCAAGCTTGTCAGCGACGTCCTCGGCACCGGGATGAGCATCACGCAGGCGATCAAGATCGATGCCCGCAAGGAATACCGCTGCCATGCCAAGATGGACGAGATCGACGAGACCTCGCTCGAGCAGGTGGCGGCGGCGCATGATGCGCTGGACCTCTCCTGGCTCGATGACACCCGTTCCCCTGCCGATCAGTTCGCGGCGTTTCGCGCGCTGGACGCCGGCGAGAAGGCCAAGCTCGTGGCCTATGCGACCGCCAGCACGACGCAGTCCTGTTTCGCGCGGGACCGGCAGCGTGACAGCCTGATGCATGAGTTCGAGATCGAGATCATGCCCGACATTCGCGCGCATTGGACGCCGAATGCGGCGCTCTTCAATCGCTTCAAGAAGGCCTGGCTCCTGAAAATCCTCGGCGAGGATCTGGGCCTCGCTCAGGAGGCGGTAACGTTGGCCTCGTCAAGCAAGAAGGAGATCGTCGCCTTCTGCGACAAGCTCTTCGCCGAACCCTTCGCCACCCTCACCGACGCGCAGCGCGCTGCTGTGGCCGCCTGGTGTCCGCCGATGATGCAGACCAACGGTGTCGCCTGTGATGAGGCGGAGCCAACCGCGGAAACTCCGGAACCTGACAGCGAGGTCGCGCAAGCGGCCTGAGTCCTCACGCGACCCGCGCGAAGCATTTCGCCCGCGCGGGTCGACTCTCCCACACCCAACGGAAAGACATCCCCATGGCTATTCTCAAGTTTTCCGCCTCCGCAGTTGCGGCGCAGATCGCCCATGCGCGCGCCTGCAAGACCTTCCTGCCCAACTGGAACGGGCCCGTGGACAGGCCGGCCCTCATCCTCATCGTCGGCAATGGTGTGCATCTGCGATCGAACGGCATCGATGGCACGACCACCCGTATCGTCACCACCGAACAGGCCGATCCCTCATTTGCCTTCGCCGACGGCATGAACCCGTTTCGGGACACTGACTGGATGGCGCAGCGCCGCATGGCGTTTCGCGATCTGACCGGCCAGTTCTACACCGACATTCTCGACGATGTGCAGGTGCTCATCGACCGGGGGCAGGGGGCGATCCGGCTCGCCACAGATGGCCACAGCATCCGCGTCTTCGTGCGCCGGGCCTCGGACTATCTCATCGGCGGAACCTACGAAGTGCCCTCGGGTCTTGGCGGCACGTTCCGGGTCATCCTCAAGGATGCCTGCGACACCTTTGCGATCGTGCAGAACTGCGGCAATTGCGAGGATTTCGACGCCATGCAACCCTATCGCGTGCCGCTCGATGCGCTGATGGAAATCGATGATCGGAGGGTGGCGTGATGGGTTGGCTCTTCTACACGGACCGTCGCGTCAAATCCTACGCGGATGAGAAAGCGGAGATTGCTCGGCTGTGCACCTTCGAGGGCGAAAGGCGCAAGACGGAACTGGTCAAAGCCTGCAAGGTGGGTTCGACTTGGTACGCGGCGGCAAAGGTCATCAATCTCGACGGCACCCCTGTCGAAGACACGACCTATGTGACCGATGCGGACGGGTCGATCACTTTTGGCGCTGTCTTCCTCACCCGATATGATGACGGCTTCTGGGGCTACAAGGACATGGAGGAAAGCGCTGGCCCGAACGAGTCTCGTGCTCCCCTTGGGCTGATCGAGCTCCTCTCCGACCTGAAGGACCCGGACAGCTACGCCCAGGACTGGCGTCAGCGCTGCCGGGACTGGGCGTCGATCCCGGGCTACGAGGAAGGCGACAAGATCAAGCTCGCAGCACCTGTGACGCTCACCGATGGCAGTACCTGCCAGATTGTCACCGCGACCCACTACAGGCGCGGGCGGCAAAAGCGCCGCTGCTACCGCATCGAGGAAACTGGTGGGCTCGTACGCCTGTCAAAGGCCTCGCTTGCGGGCTCGGAGCTGCTCAGCTCCGCGAAAGGTGCGGCTAGCCCGGTGCTGGCGGAGTTCCTGGTCGGGCGAGATTAGGTCCTGCGCCGGACGGTTCATCGGCCTGCCTGGCGACAGCAGATGCTGCGGCTTGTCTTGACATGACAATGCAAATGCATTACATATCACGAATAGCAAAGACCCTTTTCTTTCAGGAGACTGCCATGACAGCGCTCGCACAAGATGTCTCGAAACTCACGGACCGGTATCAGACGACCGTGCCGGCGGGTGTGCGCAAACAGCTAAAGTTGGGTAAGGGCGACCAGATTCGTTACTGTACCGAGCCGAGTGGCAGGGTCTATATCGAGCCCGTGCGCAGCGACGAGGACGATCCCGCGCTCGGCGCCTTTCTCGATTTTGTCGAGGCCGATATCAAGGCGCATCCGGACCGCATTCGGGCGTTCGATGGGGCTTTGCATGACCGTCTTGCAGCACTGGTCGGAGACGTTGACGTCGATCTCGATGCGCCGCTATCGCTCGAGGATGAATGAGCGGCGATAGCATGCCCGCCCAAGCGCCCCTTGTCGTAAACGGATGGTCGATTTATGCGCATCCGCTCTTTCTGGACCAGCTCGAAGGGCTGATCCTGGAGGTCGAGGCGCGTAAGGCTCGCGATCCCAAGACCTGGCGCAAGAAAAATTCCGCGAAACGGCTGGCCGCCATCTTCAAGCTGGTGACCGAGGCCATACCGGCGGACCCGGGTGCCGCCGCCTTCCGGCAAGGCGGCACACTCGGCGATCACCGCAAGCACTGGTTCCGGGCGAAATTCTTCCAGCAGTATCGGCTGTTCTATCGGTTCAACAGGGATGCGAAGGTCATCGTGGTGGCTTGGGTGAACGACGACAAGACCCTGCGCGCCTATGGCAGCAAGACGGATGCCTATGCGACGTTCAAAGGGATGTTGGAAGAAGGCAATCCACCTGACAATTTCGACGCGCTCTTGAAAGAAGCTGCAGCGGCGGGCAAGCGGTTCGAAACTTCCCTTGAAGCGGTGCCCGATCGGTAAGTGGGCCAGCTTGCTGTGACCCTTTGGCATTATCGTTTACGACGCCCCGCTGGAAGATGTAGCATCGGCTGATAATACGGTCGGAGAAAGCACAATGATTGAGGCGGAAAAGGATAGGCAGCACCTCGGGCTAGAGGAGCAATGCGCGCCTGACCTGACGGGGCACCGTTTCCCAATTGCTGTGCACGTTGCAGACATGCCCGATGACCTCGGCAAGCTGCTGGATATCGGGCTCGAGGAGCATTTCCGTGGCGGCTGATGTCAATTCGTATGACGCGTGGTTTCGCGCGAAGGTGCAGGCCGCGCTGGAGGATGCACGCTCGGGAACATCTCAGGTTCAGGTGATGCAGGCCGCACAGGCATTGATTGATGCAAAGCGGCAGGTCGAACCCAAGTCCTGACCAAGCCTTGGAGGTCAGCGCGGTCTGACCCCCGTCACCCTGAAAAGCGAAAGATGCCGTAATGGGGCTGTCGGCGAATCGAGCACGTTTCGCTTGTTTGTCAGCATGATGTGGAGTGCCGTTGCCCTTGATGCGCCTGCAGC
>NZ_JBRJGP010000036.1:0-15139 GCF_053628555.1 Roseovarius sp. MBR-79
ATCGGAGCATACATACGGATCATCCCGCTATGTCAACTCAAAACGCACAACCCGAAAATGTGGCCGCTTTTGACCCCCTTCGTGCGTACAGGGCCAAGCAAAGAGAAGAGACCCGCCTGAGGCGGGTCTCTTTTTCGTCTGACACTCAGGCAAAGGTCCGCGTGACGAAGCGCGTATCCAGATAGGCCTCCATCGCCTCTGAACCGCCTTCGCTGCCATAGCCAGAATCCTTGACGCCGCCGAAGGGCGTTTCCGGGAGAGCCAACCCCAGATGGTTGATCGACATCATCCCTGTTTCGACCTCGGCACCCATGCGATAAGCGGCCTGATCGGATCCGGTCCAACCATAGGCGGCAAGTCCGAAGGGCAAGCGGTTCGCCTCGGCAATGGCATCGTCCAGCGAGGTGAAGCGGTTCAGGATCGCGACCGGGCCAAAGGGTTCCTCATTCATGATCCGGGCACTCAGCGGAACTTCGGCCAGAACCGTCGGCGCAAAGAACCAGCCTTCGTTGCCGACGCGGCGGCCACCGCAGCGCAGCGTGGCACCTTGATCGACAGCATCGGCGATCAATTCGTCAATGGCGTCCAGACGACGCGAATTCGACAAGGGCCCTAGCTGGGTATCTTCTTCGATGCCCGCCCCAATGCGCAGGCCCGAGCTAATCTCGACAAAGCGGTCAGTGAACTGGTCATAGGCTGCGTCTTCGATCATGAAGCGGGTCGGTGACACGCAAACCTGTCCGGCATTGCGGAACTTGTGCGTCACCATGGTCTGCGCGGCCTTTTCGATATCCGCGTCAGCCGTGACGATGACCGGGGCGTGACCGCCCAGCTCCATCGTGCAGCGTTTCATCTGCTGACCGGCCAGGGATGCAAGATGCTTGCCCACCCCGACCGAACCGGTGAACGAGATCTTGCGGATGATCGGGCTTTTGATCAGGTAGTCCGAGATCTGGGTCGGATCGCCATAAACAACGTTCAAGACCCCCGCAGGCAGGCCGGCATCGACGAATGCGGCGACCAGTGCGGCGGGCGATGCGGGCGTTTCTTCGGGGGCTTTGACGACCATCGAGCAACCGGCACCCAAGGCGACTGCGATCTTGCGCACCGACTGGGTGATCGGGAAATTCCACGGCGTAAACGCGGCGACTGGCCCGATGGGCAGTTTCATCGTCATCTGGATCACGCCGGGCAGGCGTGGCGGGATGATCTGGCCATAAGCGCGCCGACCTTCATCCGCGAACCAGTCGATCGTATCGGCAGCGACCGCGACCTCGATTCGCGACTGCGCGATAGGCTTGCCTTGTTCCAGCGTGATGACGCGGGCGATCGCTTCGGCGCGTTCGCGCAGAAGGTCGGCCGCCCGGCGCATGACCTGCGCCCGCGTCAGCGGAGAGGTGGCGCGCCAGACCCGGAAGCCCTGATCGGCAGCCGCCAGCGCGCGGTCCAAGTCGGCAGGTTCTGCCAAGGCGACCCGGCCGATTTCCAGCCCAGTGGCAGGATTGTAGACAGGCATCTTGCGATTGCCGCTGCCGTCACACCAATCGCCCGCGATCAGCAGCTGTGTATGTGTATTGGGATACTCAGACATGATGGTTCCTTGGTTTGCTTCCTGGGCGTTCATCGATTTTTGATGGTGACGTTTCCGGTTTTGGGGTCGACGATGATCTGGTCTCCGGTTCGGATCAGGTCCGTGACGTCGCCATCCTCGAAGCGGTCGCACATGGTCAGGCCGGCCAGGGCCGCGCCTTGTGCCAGGATGGTGTTGGCCGAGTTGAACAGGATCGCCTTCGGGACGATGCCACGGGTCTTCATCTCGTGCAGCATCCAGGCCGAGGCGACGCCACCCTTGGCGGTGTTCAACACCAGGATCTTGTCGTGATAGCTTTGGCCCGCCAGCGCGTGGTCGGGGCGGCTGAAGACGCCCTTGATGCGGTCAAGGTCATAGCGGGCCGAGAAATCGTCCTTGGCCACCAGCGCCTCGTCTTCGACCGTCTGGCCGATGCCGACATGGCATTTCAGGATCGTCGTCATTGGATCACTCCGGTTTCGGCGGCACCGATGCAGGCCGCCATGTCGGCCAGCGCGGGCTGATAGCCATAGCCGCCCAGGATGTTCACGATCTTCGCGGAATTGCTGAGGATGCGGGTCCAGCCATTGGCCTCGCCAACCTCGCGCGCGAAGCCATTATAGAAGCAGGTGCCGACCAACACCTTGCCGCCCGCCTGTTCGAAGGCATCGACAAAGCCCATGCGCTGCGCGTCGGGATAGACCTGCGGTGCGGCGCAGGCAAAGATCGGCACCTGGAACGTGCGGCCGCGCGACAGCTCGGCGACCATCTGCATTTCCACCAGCGACAGCTGCGGCGCAGCAAAGACCACGACATCGACCTTGTCGCCCCGGCAACCAAAGCGCGAGCGCAACGCGCCCAGCACATCCTCGCCCACCATCTCGACGGGCAGCTTGTCGCCGCCAACCGCGGCCAGCGTCGGCGCCTCGGGGGTGATGCCGACCATGTGGAACAGCGGGGTCGAGCCATAGCTGGCCATGGCCGCGCCCATATGCTTGGCCTCGTCCGAGGTCGGCACGGCTTCCAGCCCCTCGATCACCGGCACGGCCCAATAGGACCCGGCCAGCTTACCGACGGCAGCCCCCAGCAGGCCCCAGTCGGTCAGGTTCTTCGGCTGTTCGGTGACGCGGAAACGCCGCGTGGCCTGCCGCTTTTCGTCCAGATGCAGGCCATAGCGCGGCGTGCGGCCGGTCAGGCCGGCGGCCAGTGCCGAGGGACCGCCCTCGAAGTTCGAGCGAGCGCCGCAGATAGAGTTGGAATAGATCACGACGCCGGTATCACCGAAGGCGACGTGATCGCCCAGCACCGGCGGCATGACGGTCTGATAGTTGATGCAGGTATTGGTCATCATAATGCCGATGCCGGTCATGGCCTCGACGATGCGACGCTCCAGCGTGGCCATTTCCTCGGTCTGGCCCAGAGGCGCATACCAGGACAGATCGACGCCGCGCGGATCGGTGATGGTCGGGATGGTGACGCGGGCCTGATCACGGCGCAGAGTTTCGAGCAGATCGGCCCCGGCTTCGCCCACGGCTTCGGGGTCCCCCATGATATGGGCCTGGCTGGCCGGGACCAGGTCGGCGGCATCGAACATGCGTCCGACCTGCACCATGTGGTCGATCGCCCATCGCTTCACCGGCCCCAATTCCCCAGCAAGCATCGTCTGCTCTTCATCCGTAAGTCTCAATGTCCCCTCCTGCGTCAAAGGCTGCGTTGGTAGAAGTCGGCCGATCACCTGAGATGTTCATCACTCAGACTCGGATTTTGATCGGGCACCTATATAGCTATATATCTTTATAAACCTGCAATGGAAATGTCAAGTTGAACCGCATGTATCGGCAGTCTGATCCTCCCCCTTTGAAGTGGTCCGCCGTTATGATTAGGAAACGGAGGATCAGAAATGGCAAACAAGCGACCGAAGCCGGAAGAGATTGTGTCGAAACTGCGGCAGGTTGAGGTGTTGATGGGACAGGGTATGTCCCGTTTGGATGCGATCAGGAAGATCGGCGTTGTCGAACAGACCTATTACCGCTGGCGGACAAGGTTTCTACCTTCGGCAAGGACGAGGCGGAACATGCGAACCGCGTCGGAATCCGGGCGCACCGGCAGTCCGACAGAGTCGACGGCTGTCGCGTAAATATCTGAAAGCAGGCGTTCTTTGGAAACCTTCCTGCCCACCACCTGCCACGCATCTTCGATGAAAGCTTCTCGGCTCATAGCGGTGATCATCGTCGGTGTCGGATACTTCTCGAGGAACGCCAGGAACCAGTCGGTCCGGGAGCTTCGGTGAAACCGCTCGGCCTCGGGGAAGTAGAGCGGCAGGTAATGCGTCAGGATGCGGTGCCAGAGCTCGCTCTTCGAACGTGAGACAATCTCGTGCGTCTTTGACAGTTCTTGGATGTCGGCGGTCCCGACCACCAGGGGGTCGTGAAAGAACTGCACGGCTCCGATCTCCAGCATGTGCAAGATAACCTGGGCGTCCTTCGGATCGTTCTTGTCCCAGCTGTTGTGCAAAGCCTCGCGTGTCCGGGCGAGGCCGACTGAGGAGATGAGCTTCAAGTCGAACCCGGCCTGTCCAAGATGATGCGCCAGCGGCCTGTGATAGTTGCCAGTCGCTTCGAACCCGATCCGAACCGGCATGTCGTAACCGACCAGCGCCGCGGACAAGCGCTGGAAGTCTTGCAAAGTGTTCATGATCGTCATGCGCCGACGGCGCTTCTTGCCGGGGACCCCGATCAGGACCTCGTGGCGGTGCTTGGAAATGTCGATGGCGACTAAAACAGTTGAAGCGATAGTATGGGTGGCGGTCATAGCCGGTCTCCTCAGCGGTGTGGTTGTGCAAAACCACTGTTGAGACCTGAGACACGGTTATGGCCACCCGCTGCGCGATGTGGAGGCTGCGCGTGCGGCCATAACCTGTCGGCAGCGCTTCTTCCCGACGTGCTACGGCCCGGAATTCATCGCCCAGGCCGTCCGCGACTGGATCAAGGCTGTCGGTGCGAAGACAGCTTATATCGAACCTGGCTCACCCTGGGAGAACGGTTACTGCGAGAGCTTCAACGCCCGCTTCCGGATCGTGTCCCAACCTCTACCGCCGCCACCGCTTTTCACCTGACGTGATCGTTCATGCCGCGCGCCTGTACGGCTCTGATGATGGGTTGGGTAGCCCCTCCTGACGGCACTTGTGCCAGGTTGATCCGGACAAGATCAGGAGGATATGGCTGAAAAAGTCTCAATCATCAGAGCCTGTCAGAGGTGGCTCGGTCATCAGTCCTGCCTCTCTGTACGGTCGGTGGACGAAGCCCGCTCCGTGTCTGGATGGAGTTGAGGAAATGTTGGGCAATCGTGCCAGAGGCGCACGTCGCAGGCCTGGCAGATGTCATGACGCAATTCGCCGATGGCGAAGGAAATCGCGTCGCCCTTGTAGTGGTGCACCTTGCCGCCCCCGATATGTCCCGTCACGCCGTATTTTTCCAGCTGCCGGATGGTGCGCGGGATCTTCGTCTGCACATAAAGGCGGCCGCCTCGGGCGATACGCCGCTTGGCCTCCTCGATGAGCAATTCGGCGGCGGGCAGGTCGATCTGGCCGACGCCGCGCATGTTGAAGATCATGTGGCTTTGCTCCCCGTACTCGGCCTCGATTCGGCGGAATTCGCGGCGGATAACGTCGACCGAGCCGAAGAAGAGCGGACCGTCGAGTCCGACTACGATGAGCTGCGGGCAGACCGTGCCGCCCACCTCCTTCACCGGGCGGAAGGAGCGCCGCCCACGAATCTGGAAGGGCACGCCGACACTGAGGCGCGGATGCGCGGCCCGGTCGAGGAACAGTACAACCGAAATGATGACGCCGCAGTAGATGGCGAACTCGAGGCTTATGGCGAGCGACGAGGCGAAAGTGATGATAAAGATCCCGCTTTCGGCCTTTGATACCCGAAAGAAATGCATGATTTCCCGCAGGTTGATGAGCTTCAGCGCCACCACGATGATGGTCCCGCCCATGGCCGGGACCGGCACATAGGCGAAGAGGTCGGAGATGAATAGCAAGATCACTGCCAGCGCCAGCGCAGCGAAGATGCTGGCCATCGGGGTCTTTGCGCCGGCCTCGTAGTTCACGCCGCTGCGGGTAAAGGAACCGGAGCTCGGGTAGCAGCGAAAGAAGCTGCCCACGAGGTTGGCGATGCCCTGGCCCAAAAACTCGCGGTTCGGGTCGATCATCTGGGCCGAGCGCATCGCCAGCGCCCGCGAGATCGAGACCGCTTCGAGCAGACCTACCAGCGCGATGGCGAAGGCGGCGGATCCCAGCGTCGAGACATCCTCCATGCGCAGGCCCGGCAGGCTGAACGTGGCGAGCGCCTCGTCTATATGGCCCACGGTGGCCACGTCGGCGGCAAGCGGCCCGAAGGCGAAGTAGAGCCCGGTACCCGCCGCCAGCGCGATCAGGTAGTTGGGCCAGCCCGGCCTGAAATGCCGCACCGCAAGAGCCACGCAGAGCGTGAGCAGGCCGATCGAGAGGCTCGCCGGGTTGGTATGGCCGATCTCGGCCACCAGCTCGGCGCCGAACGCGGACAGGTGCTCCGGGCGGGGCAGGTCTATCCCAAAGACGTAGCGGATCTGGCTTAGCAGGATCAGCAGCGAGGCCCCGGTGATGAAGCCCGTCATCACCGAATGGGACACGAAGTTGATGACCGCGCCAAGCCGGAAGGCGGCAAAGCCAATCTGGATCAAGCCGACCATCAGCGATAGTACGATCGCGGCGCGGATGAAATCCGGGTCGCCGACCTCGTAAAGTCCCGAGAGCGAGGCGAAGACCATCGCGGAGATGGCTGTCGTGGGTCCGGTGATAGCATGCCACGACGAGCCGAAAAACGCCGCGAAGATCGGCGGAATCATAGCGGTGTAGAACCCGTATTCGGGGGGCAGCCCGGCGATGACCGCGAAGGCCACGGCCTGCGGCAGGACGATCGTAGCGCCAGTGAGCCCCGCGAAGAAATCCTGCCGCAATGTCCGGCTGTTGACGTGCTCAAACCAGTCAGGCCGCCTCAGCCATGCGGAGGCCCCGGTGCTTTCGAAATGTGCCATTGTCTTCTTTCCGGCCGCAAACCGGCCTAAGGGGGTTACATCCTGCGCGACGGCGGGATCAGTCTGGCGACCCACGAACCAAGACGGTCACGACCCCGTTCTCCGGGTCCACCCGGATCCGGTCGCCCGAGCGGATCAGGTCAGTCACATCGCCATCCTCGAACCGGTCTTCCATGGTCAGGTTGGCCAGGGTGGCACCCTGGGCGAGGATGGTGTTGGCGGTGTTGAGCACCAGCATCTTGCCCACGTAGCTCTCGCCGGCGAGGTCGTGGTTGGGGTGGCTGAAGATCCCTTTCGTCAGGTCGAGATCCTAGCGCACCGAAAAGTCGCCAAGGGCGACGAGGGTGTCCTCCTCGACGCATTGGCCGATTCCCACGTGGCATTTCCGTTAGGCCATCACACAATCTCCCCTGCGACGGCGGAGGCGATGCAGTTTTCCATGCTCGTCAGTGCCGCCTGGTAGCCGTACCCGCCGAGATTGTTGACGATCTTGGCCGAGGTGCTCAGCAGACGCGACCAGTTGTTCGCTTCGCAGATTTCGCGTGCGAACCCGTTGTAGAAGCAGGTGCCCACGAGCACCTTGCCGCCGGTGGCCTCGAAGGTGTCAACGATGGCCATGCGTTTAGCATCGGTACGCTCGCCACGCACCGGCGGAATGATCGCCTGGTAGTTGATGCAGGTATTGGCCATCAGGATGCCAAGATCGGTCATTGACCGCATTATCCGGGCTTCGAGCTGGGCCACCTCCTCTCTCTGGCCGAGCAGGTAATAGTAGTCGACATTCACGCTGCGCAGATCGGTGATCTTCGGGATGGATACCCGCGCACCGCCCTTGGCGAAGGTCTCGATCAGTTCCACGCCAGCCACACCCACGGCCTCCGGGTCATCCATGATGTGCGCCTGGTTCACTTCGATTAGATCCTCCGCGTCGAATATCCGTCCGACTTGAATCATGTGATCCATGGCCCAGTGAACGGCCTCACCGTTTCACCGCCTAGCATTGCTTTTTCGTTTTCGGTTAGCTGCACCTATCTCTCCTCACTATGTCCACGCACCTACCTATGCTGCCTCGGCGTGAGAAAATAAAAATTGACAGTGATGTATCGGTTGCTGTATAGCTATATATGACTTGTAAGGAGAGAGCAAGTCACAAAGTCTTCGCGAAAGCTCACAGGAGGACACGGCGCGAGGCCGTCGAGTGCCGAGAGCTTGAGGAGCATGCGCTAAAAGCCAAGGGAGGAAGTGGCGTGAATATTGGACTTAAGAGCAAGGCTTTTATGGGGCTCGTGAGTGCGGCTGCCCTGTTTGCATCGGCACAGTTAGGTGCGGCCCAAGAGGTGAAAGTTCCTTACGTGAAAGAGACCGCGACGCAGGCGCGCCTCGCACATGCGCTCACCGAAGGGTCTCCATATGACATCGGGGCTCAACGGTTCGCGGATCTGGTCGACGTCTACACGCGCGGCGAAGTGAACTTCAAAATCTTCCCCAACGCACAGCTTGGCCTCGAGCAGGCTACCGCGAAAGACACACAGCTCGGTCTGCTCGAAGGCTCACTCGTGGCTATCAACAACGCGACGCAGTGGTATCTGCCGCTCGATGTGACGCTGCTGCCGTTTATCTTTCGCGACCGTGAGCACGTGAACACGGTGATCTACGGCGATATCGGTAAAGAACTGTTCGAGGGCTATCGCGAAGCCAGCGGCATGCGCATCGTCTCGATTCTCGAGTGGGGCGATCGTGGCATCATGAACAACATCCGCCCGATCACCAGCGTCGAAGACTTGTCGGGCATCAAGCTCCGCCTGCCAAAGAACTCGACGATGATCGACACCTACTCTGCGCTCGGCGCGAACCCGACCGCGATTGACTGGGGCGAACTTTATAGCGCCCTCCAGCAAGGTGTGGCCGATGGGCTCGAAGGCCCGCCGCAGGGCATGATCGACATGAAGTTCACCGATTTCCTCGACTACTATTCCTATGTGCCGGTCTTCCACGGGCTCGCCGTGATCCTGGTGAACGACACTTGGTTCCAGTCGCTCTCCGAGGAAAACCAGCAGGCGATTCTGAGGGCCGGCCACGAGGCGGGTGAATATCAGCGGTGGATTTCTGCCAAGTCGCATGTCAACGGTCTGGCGGCGTTGGCCGAGCTCGGGGTCGAGGTGAACGTAATCGAGGATGTCGAGCCGTTCATCGAGGCGACGAAAGGGATCTACGAGTCGAACCGTGACCGGATCGGCTCCGAGTGGATCGAGCGCGTCCAGAACGCCGGCCTGGAGGAGTAAATCCAGCCATGCCTCTGATTCGACTTATCGATCGCAGGCTCGAGGAGACCATGATCGTGCTGTGTTGCACGATCATGGTCGTCGGCCTGAGCTTCACGGCGATCGTGCGCTACTTCCTTTCAGGTACCCCCCTTGGAGCGATGACACATATGGCCGAGGAACTGAGCGTCTTCGCGTTCGTGTTCCTTCTCTATTTCGGCTCGGTTCTGGCAGCGCGTGAGAATGGTCATTTCCGCGTCTCCGCGCATCTCGACATGGTGCCCGCTCGGCTCCGTCACCTGCGGTTTCTGGTGGGCGACCTGCTCTGGCTAGGCTTCTGCATCTTTGCCACTTGGCAGGGCGTGAAGCTCGTGCAGATCACCATGCGCTCCAGCGAGCCCAGCATGTCCCTGAACATACCCATGCAATTTATCTACGCGATCATTCCCGTGGCCTTCGCCCTGACCGCCTTTCGCATCGTGCAACGCTATGCGCTGGGTCGGCACCGAGACGAAGACGCCTTCGGCCTTGTCGAAGGGGGAGGTGAATGATGGCCGATCCCAACATTGCCTTCATCATCTTCGGCTCCCTCGGTATCACGCTGCTGCTCGGCGTGCCAATCGGCTACGCGCTCGGCATCGCCACGGCGGCCGCGCTGACCTTCACGCCGACGCCCTACATCTACATCGCCCAGACGCTCTATACTGGCACCGGGCTCTTTGCCCTGATCGCCATTCCCGGCTTCATCCTGGCCGGGGAGCTGATGGTCCGCTCGAAGCTGACAGACCAGATCATCCGCGTGATGTTCGTGCTAGCAGGCAACATCAAGGGCGGCCTCGCGGTCTGCACCTTCCTGTCCTGCGCGTTTTTTGCGGCGCTCTCCGGCTCGGGCCCGGCGACGACGGCGGCGATCGGCAGCATCATGATCCCGGCGATGGTGCGCGCGGGCTATCCCGTGGCATGGTCCGCGGCGGTGGTCGCCAGCGGCGGCACGCTCGGCATCCTGATCCCGCCCTCGAACCCGATGATCGTCTATGCCGTCTCGGCCAACGTGTCGGTCACCGGCCTGTTTCTGGCGGGCCTGATCCCCGGCATCCTACTGGTGGCACTGTTCTCGGTCTATTCTTGGGTCTATGGCCACATGACCGGGCTCGGAAAATCCGGCGAACCGTTCCGGATGAAGGCCTTCTTGGCCGCGCTGTGGGAGGGCAAGGCCGCAATGGTCATGCCGGTGCTCGTGCTCGGTGTCATCTACGGTGGGCTCGCCACGCCCACCGAGGCGGCGATGCTGGCCGTGCTCTACGCCAGTGCCGCGGGCATCATCAGCCGCAAGCTGGGGATGAAGCAGTTCATCGAGGCGATGATCACCACGGGTAAGCTGACAGGCGCGGTGCTCATCATCATGGGTCCGGCCACGGCCTTCGGTCGTCTGCTCACCCTCTACGGTGTGCCCGACCAGATTGCCCAGACCTTCATCTCCATCTCTGAGAACCCACTACTGATCCTGCTGTTGGTGAGCCTTCTGCTGATTGTCATTGGCACCTTCATGGAGTCGCTGAGCTCGATCGTGCTGCTCACGCCGATCCTGCTGCCGCCGCTGGTGCAGCTCGGGGTCGACCCGGTGCAGTTCGGCGTCCTCTTCGTAGTGCTGTCGCAGGTGGGCATGCTGACGCCGCCTCTCGGGGTGAACCTGTTCGTCGCCTCCGCGGTGTCACGGACCTCCATTGAGAAGATCAGCTTGGCAGTCCTGCCCCTGATCGGTTTGCTGCTGGTCTTCGCGTTTGTCCTGATCATCTTCCCGAGCTTGAGCACCTTCGCCTATGGTCTCGTGGCACGCTGACTAGGAGAACTCCATGACCGACACCAAGAAAATCACTTTTCCCACCGACATGGTCCGTGTCGGCGGGAGCTTGCCCCCGGAAGAGCGGGCCGCCTCCCGGAGCAATCTCTCGGATCAGTTAGACGCACTCCGCGAAAAGTTATCCGACCCGTCGTACAAATTCGAACCACTCTACAAACGGCTGGGAAGTGCGTTTCGCGACGCGCTCATCGAGGGGCTCTGGCTGCCCGGTGACAAGCTGCCGGCGGAAGGGCTACTCGCCAAGGAGCTCAAGATCAGCCTCGGCACGGTGCAGAACGCGCTGAGCGCACTGGCCGCCGAGGAGATCATCGTGCGGCGACACGGCTCGGGCACTTTCGTCTCGGCCGGGAAGGGTCAGTCGCGCCAGCTTCTGCACTTCCGGTTCGTCGGCGAGGAAACCGGCGAGATACTCCCGGTCTATGCCGAGCTGGTCGACCGGGAACTAATGCGCGACGAGGGCGAAATCGCCCGGTTTCTCGGCGGGGCGGGCGAGTATATCCGCGTGCGCCGGCGCATCCGGGTGAACAACGAGTTCAACTGCCTGAGCGAGTTCTACATCGACGCGGTCCGTTTCGCGCCGATCCTCGAGATGCCGTCTCAGGATCTCGAGCGCGTGGTGATCCGCCACGTGATGGCGCGCAACTTCAATGCGCCGACCCTCATGTTAAAGGAATACGCCCGGGCGGAAACCTTTAACGATGACCAAGCGACGCTGCTGCAGATGACTGATGTTCCGGCCTCCGGCATGGTGATCGACGTGCTCTCTTATACGCATCTCGACGCGCCGGTCTCCTACCAAAAAATCTTTGTCCCCGTAGGTGTGCGTAAGCTCGAGATCCTAGGATCAGAAAAACTTAGTTGAGAGAAAAGATGGCAACTTATGATTACATCATTGTCGGTGCAGGCACGGCCGGCTGCGTCCTAGCGAACCGACTTTCCGATAATGGCAAGCACAGCGTGCTGCTGATCGAAGCTGGCCCAAAGGACCGCTACCACTGGATCCATATCCCTGTGGGCTACGCCAAGACGATGTTCAACGAGAAATACAACTGGTGCTTCTATACCCAGCCCGACCCCGAAATGAACAACCGCCGGATCTACTGGCCGCGCGGTAAGGTGCTAGGCGGGTCGAGCTCGATCAACGGGCTGATCTATGTGCGCGGGCAGCCGCTCGACTACAATCTGTGGGCCCAGGAAGGTAATCGCGGCTGGGGCTGGGACGATGTTCTACCCTATTTCCGCAAGCTTGAGGGCAACGAACGTGGTGAAAGCGAGTTCCACGGCGGCGATGGCCCGCTGAAATGCTCCGATATCCACGAGCGCCACGAGCTGATGGAGGCCATCATCCGCGCCGGCAACGAGCAGGGCGTGAAGACCACCGATGATTTCAACGGCCCCAACCAAGAAGGTGTGGGTTACTACCAGCTCTTCACCCATAACGGCTTCCGCTGCTCGACGGCAGTGGGCTATCTCAAGCCGGCCCGTGATCGGGCCAACCTGCGCGTCGAGACCGGCGCCATGGCCAAGCGGATCGTCTTCGACGGCAAGAAGGCCACCGGCATCGAGTATGTCCAGAACGGCGAGACCAAGGTGGCCCATGTCGGCCGCGAGCTGGTGCTCTCTGCGGGCGCGCTGCACAGCCCAATGCTGCTCGAACGCTCTGGCGTGGGCCAGTCAGAGCTGCTGCGCTCGATGGGCATCGAGATGGTGCACGAGCTCAAGGCGGTGGGCGAGAACATGCAGGACCACCTGCAGTTCCGGCTCCAGTTCCGCTGCAAGAAGCCGATCACCTCGAACGACAAGCTCAACTCGTTCTGGGGGCGGCTGGGCATCGGGGCGGAATACATACTGCGCCGCACCGGGCCGATGGCCGTGGGCATCAACCATGCCGGCATGTTCACCCAAGTGTTGGAGGAATCCGCCGGGCCCGACATCCAGTTCCATTTCTCGGCACTCACCGCGAACTTGGCCGCCGGCAAGCCCGACAAGTTCCCGGGGTTCACTTTCTCGGTCTGCCAGCTGCGGCCGACTTCGCGCGGTTCGGTGCATATCTCCTCGCCGGCGCATGACGGCGTGCCGATCATCCACCCGCGCTATCTGACCACCGATCTCGACTGGCGCTGTTCGCTCGAGGGGGTGAAGTTTGCCCGCCGCCTGGCCGACAGCCCGGCCCTGGCCGACTACAAGGAAGCCAACCACCAGCCCGGCCCCGAGGTCGAGAGCGACGAGCAGATCGTCGAGTGGATGCGAAACGCGGGGGCCACCATCTTCCACCCGAGCTGCACCACTCGGATGGGCAGCGACGATAACTCGGTGGTCGACGCGCGCCTCCGGGTGCACGGGCTGGCCAATGTGCGGGTCGCCGATTGCGGCATCATGCCCAACCTCGTCTCAGGCAATACCAACGCCCCGGTCGTGATGATCGGCGAGAAGGCCTCCGACATGATCCTCGAAGATGCCGCGCTCTGATGCGCAGTCCTTCCAACGCTACAAAAGACAGGACAACACATGACCCAAGCACAACTCCCAGACCACCCGGCGCAGGCTGTGACAGCGCCCAACGGCGAGCAGGTTCTCCAGGTTCTGCGTGACAACGGCGTCGGCAATGTCGTGACGGTATCCGACTGGGTGCAGCTGCCGCTGCAACGCGCGCTCGACACCCAGAAGGACAGAGCCGAGGCGCCGACGGTGCGCGTGCAGAAATGCACCACCGAAGACGAGGCCTTTCTCGTGGCCGCCGGGTTGCATATCGGCGGCCAGCGCTCGGTCGTAGTGATCCAGAATCAGGGGCTCTATGCCGGGCTCAACGCGCTGCGTGGCATCGGGCTCGACTCCAACATGCCGCTGGTGATAATGATCGGTCAGTTCGGGCGCGAACCCGACAATTTCGGCCAGCCGACCACCGCCTCCTCACGCCGGATCGTGCGGATACTGGAGCCGCTACTCGAGCTGCTCGACATTCCATACTGGAAGGTCGAGACCACGGCCGACCTCGCGAAGATCTCCGAAGCCTATTCCGAGAGCGAGCGCCGCAGCTGGCCCGCGGCCGTGATCTTCGACCGCAACATGGCGTGGCAGTAGTCGCTTCCGCGCCCGGTCACACCGTCTCAGGAAAGGATAAGCCATGAAATGCGAACAGGCCGTCAGGGCCGTTCTGGAACATGTCGGCGACGGCATCCTCGTGCCCACCATGTCGGCGATCAAGTGGGTCGACACCCTGGCCCCCGAAACTCTGCGGGTGAGCTGCGTGCCGCTGATGGGCGGTGCCTCGGCGCTAGGGCTCGGCCTCGCGCTGAGCCAGCCTGAGCGGTCGGTCATCGTGCTGGATGGCGACGGCAGCCTGCAGATGCAGCTGGGCTCGCTCGTCACCTGTGTCGAGAACGCGCCGAAAAACTTCATCCACGTCGTCTTCAACAACGGCGTGTGGTTCGAGAACATGGTCAATCTCGATGTGCCGGGCAGCGCCGACGTGCGCTACAGCGAGATGGCGGAGGCGGCGGGCTATCGCAGCGCGCACCACTTCGCCGACCATGAAGCCTTCCGACAGGCCTTGCCCTATCTGCTAGCGTCTCCCGGCCCGCATTTCGTGGAGCTAAAGATCGAGCCGGCAAGCGGCAACCTCTGGGGTGCCGAAAATTTGCAGCCGGACCTGCCGGACTACCACTTCGCCCGCATGGGCGTGGAAGCCGAGAAGCTGCGCAGCACCCTCGCGGCGGCCCCGGACTGACAAGGCAGGGCGCCCCGAACCGCCGGGGAGTCCGCCACTCTTTCCTTCTCCGTGCAGGGGCCGGACTAGCGGATGCGGGTGGGCTGGTGCTTCGACTTTGTCGTAAGCCTTCTTGTTCCGGCTCCACATGGAAGCTGGCAGCATTGTCAGGTGATTGTGGATTGCGGTTGTCAGAATGGCGATTTCAAGGGTGTGCATTGCCCCAAAAGACCAAAATCGAGCCGATGTATCCGCGATATCATTCGCCCTTTTTTACCTCCCTGTGGGCGACCAACTGGCAGCGCCGGATCCTTCGGTGCCGCCTCTTTTTCCAGCGAGGCGTAAGGAGCCCAGCCAAACACCAAACGCGACATTGGCCCGAACACATCGGGTCACCAGAGCAAGCGCGGGCAAGAAGGCAGGTACCTATGAACACCAGACAGGACGAAGGCACAGCGATTGCCCGGTTGGTCGGTGGCACAGCGAACCTGACTGTCGGCTGGGTCTATCTCTGGAACACGTTCGAGCTTGGCGTGCTGTGGCTGCGCCGCGATCTGGCACCGGAATAGGGGTAGATTCCGGCTGGGTGCAGAATAGTACGTTAAGCACCGAGGACGCGCTTGCCGTAGTCTCGCAGATTGCCGTTCGGGTCGACGTAGCGA
>NZ_JBRJGP010000037.1:0-15113 GCF_053628555.1 Roseovarius sp. MBR-79
GATCTCCTTGGCGGTGCCAGCCGCCGGTTGGGTGGGTTTCGTTCACCCGGAGATTACGCCACCTTCAAATTTCCACCACCTTCGCGACACGACCTCGGCGCAACTGCTTCGTCTTTCTGCGCAACTGAATTGTAGTTCCAGCTCAAAGTCGAGAACACTTGATTTCGGAAGTACGTCGTCTGGTCAATAACTATACCGCCAATCTTGTATCTTGCTTGCGTAAGTCGCAAAACTCCCGGCGCGTGTCCGGGGTTAAGCTGGAGATCGGAGGCAGGAAGGCTCGGTTTTGACCATACCAATTGTCCATAGATCGGAGGCGAGGCAGGCAGCCCACCGGTAGGCGCTGTCGTACCAAGTTTTGGTTTCTTTGTCTTCGTTTTCTTCGGTGAGCCCTTGAACGGCAAGTTAATTCGAGGCTTGCTCGTAGTACTGCCTTGAGTTCCAGAACCAAAGGCAGTCTGCGTCTTGGGATTTCGTTCGTCTTCGAGGATACCCTGCCTCATCAAATCAACGATTTGACGCCCATTTAATATTCGGAAGCAATGCTGTGGGTGATTATTTATAAGATCGTCGAACCCATCCATTATTGCGTCAACAAACGCTTTGTCAGAGGCGTCCGCCAGATCCAACTCGATATCAGATCCGAGTTCAATATTGTTGAACAAACCCGCATGAGTTAAGTTTGCACTACCGACTATAGCCCGTGCCTGGTCATCACCCGTTGCCATAAAGGTCTTTGGGTGAAAAATTCGACTTCTGGTCGCGGTGTCCAGCGCATAGAGTTCAACCCCCAGCTTCAATAAGGCAGCCGTGGCTTGCCCCGTCGTTGAACCGTTGCGTACACCGATGAATGCCCTGCAAACCTTTGCAACTGGACCAAGTGCGGTGGACACCGCTGCAACCCCTGCTGAATTGCAAAATGCAGATGAGAGAACTAGCTGCTCGAGCCAAGGCTGACTTACCAACGAAACAAGTTGGGTTGCGTGTTGCTGTCCGCCTACCAGAGGCTGAAATATTGCTTTAATTCTTGCCACGTCAGAACATCCAAATCCTCAGACTGAAGCCGTTCCCACTAGTGAAAACAGCTTCAAGGCAGTGACGCATGGAGCATCACCAACGGCTTGACTTCTAATCATTATCTGACTTGCAACGCGGGCGCGAGTGCGAAAGGCTGGTCTCGCCATGAAGATGCTGCTTGCCAAGTATGGACTAGGGTATGCTCGCTGGTCCGTTGCAGTTCAGCACGAGCGGCTGGCGCGACAATGCTGTGCGGCAGCTTGAGCTGGAGGACCGTGTTGTAGTGGCGGGGTTCCACCCAGAGGCCTACGCTGATCGCCAGAGAACCGAACTTCACGTGCATGCCAACTGATCCGCTACGCAGGCGAGCGTATCAAACATCGGAATGGTTCGAACCCAGGTCCATTCTACCCGAGCACCACTGAAATCGAAATGTTTAGGTGGCCGCGAAATTATCTATTGTATTTCAGATGGTTGCAGGCTCTGCACCAAATCGGCGCAGTCATCAGGTCCGGAGAATATCGGCCGTCAGAGACCGCTTCCGGGCCTCCTCGCGACGACGCCAGTGCTCAGCCCCTCCCGCATAACCCTCGAAAACAACGAAAAAATCCGGCCGCAGCCGGATGGGGAGAACGCTTTCGCAAGGGAAAGTGGCGGAGGGGATGGGCCTGACGTCCAACCTTCTCCACTTTAAGTAATTGATTAAAAACGGATTTTATGTCGCCCTTATTCCCGACCGCTGAACTTCACATGGCGGCTTTACGCCCATCAAGCGCAGATATCCGAAACGAAACGGTATCTGGAGGTTTGATACATGGGCTTCGATCTCGTGCTCGGTGGCCTCGTTGCCGCCGCGCTCCTTGTCTACCTGCTGGCCGTGCTCCTGCGGCCCGAGCGGTTCTGAGGCGCGCATCATGGCACACCAACACACACCATCGATTTTTTCCGCCGGCCTCATGGTGCCAGCGTTGCGGGACAGCTTCACCAAGCTCGATCCGCGGCAGCTGGTCCGCAACCCGGTCATGTTCACCACCGCAAGCGTCGCGCTGCTGGCGACGGTGCTGCTGGTCCGGTCGTTCGCGTCGGGCGGCGATGTCGCCTTCGAGGCGCAGATAGTCTTCTGGCTTTGGCTCACCGTGCTCTTCGGCAACTTCGCCGAGGCGCTGGCCGAGGGGCGCGGAAAGGCGCAGGCGGCCTCGCTGCGCTCCACCAAGGCGGAGCTTCAGGGCAAGCGGGTCAAGGGCGATTCCGTCAAGGTCGTTCCGGCTAGCGAGCTGCGCGCAGGGGACATCGTGCTGGTCGAGACCGGCGACCAGATCCCAGCCGACGGCGAGGTGATCGAAGGCGTTGCCTCGGTCAACGAGGCGGCGATTACCGGGGAATCCGCGCCGGTCATCCGCGAGGCGGGCGGCGACAGATCTGCCGTCACGGCGGGTACGCGCGTGATCTCCGACTGGATAAAGGTCAAGGTCACGGTCGAACCCGGCGAAGGGTTCCTCGACCGGATGATCAGCCTCGTCGAGGGTGCGAGCCGCGCCAAGACGCCCAACGAGGTTGCGCTGACGGTGCTGCTGACCGGGCTGACGCTGATCTTTCTGATCGCCGTCGGCACGTTGCCGGCCTTCACGGCTTACGCGGGCGGCGCGATCTCCGTGCCGATCCTGGTTGCCCTGTTCGTGGCGCTGATTCCGACGACCATTTCGGCGCTGCTCTCGGCGATCGGCATCGCAGGCATGGACCGGCTGATCCGCTTCAACGTCCTTGCCAAGTCGGGCCGTGCGGTCGAGGCGGCAGGCGATATCGACACTCTGCTTCTGGACAAGACCGGGACGATCACGCTTGGCGACCGTCAGGCGACCGATTTCCTGCCGCTGTCGGGCGTCCGCGAGGGTGAACTCGTCGAGGCCGCGCGCCTGTCCTCGCTGGGGGACGAGACGCCCGAAGGCCGGTCCATCGTTGAATTGGCCGGCAAGGGTGACGCGGCACCGGAAGGAGCCGAGGTGGTGACCTTCACCGCGCAGACCCGCGTCAGCGGAATCGACATCGGGGAGCGCAAGATCCGCAAGGGGGCGGTCGACGCGATCCTGAAGCTGCATGATTTCGATGCAGTTGCCGTCAGGCAGATCCGCACCCTCACCGAAAAGATCGCGCGCGCCGGTGGCACGCCGCTGGCCGTGGCGGACGGCACCCGGCTTCTGGGCGCGATCAACCTCAAGGACATCGTCAAGGCGGGCATCAAGGAACGCTTTGCCGAGTTGCGGCGGATGGGTATCCGGACGGTGATGATCACCGGGGACAACCCGCTGACGGCTGCGGCCATCGCGGCCGAATCCGGTGTCGACGATTTCCTCGCCGAGGCAACTCCGGAGGACAAGCTCGAGTTGATCCGCAAGGAGCAATCCGGCGGCAAGCTGGTCGCCATGTGCGGCGACGGGACGAACGACGCGCCCGCTCTGGCCCAATCCGATGTCGGTGTCGCCATGAACACCGGCACCCAGGCCGCGCGCGAGGCCGGCAACATGGTCGACCTCGACAACAACCCCACCAAGCTCATCGAGATCGTGGGGATCGGCAAGCAGCTGCTTATGACACGGGGGGCGCTGACCACGTTCTCGATCTCGAATGACGTGGCCAAATATTTCGCCATCCTGCCGGCGATCTTCGTGGCGCTCTATCCGGGCCTCGACGCGCTGAACGTCATGGGGCTGTCGAGCCCGCAAAGCGCGATCCTGTCGGCGATCATCTTCAACGCCGTCATCATCCCGCTGCTGGTCCCACTGGCGCTGCGCGGGGTGACCTATCGCCCGCAGAGCGCATCGCGCCAGCTTGTCCGCAACCTCGGCATCTACGGCCTCGGCGGCCTGATCGTCCCCTTCGTCGGCATCAAGCTGATCGACGTGGTCGTATCCGGCCTCGGCCTCGCGTGAAGGGAGACGCACATGATCATTCTTACCTATGCACTCGGGATTGCGATCTTCGCCGCGCTGATCGGCGTCGTGACCCGGCTTTTCGAGGATTGAACAGATGGAACACGTCTTTATCGTTGCCCTGATCATCGGTGGAACGGCGCTCCTGTCGCTGCCGCTGGGTGCCTGGATGAAACTGGTCATGGACCCAGGCTCGGACCGGATGACGGGCTGGACCAGCCTCTTCGGGCGGATCGGTGGCGCCACCGAGGAGCAGGGCTGGAAGCGCTACCTGGTCTCAATGCTGATCTTCAACGCCATCATGTTCACAGTGACCTTCACGATCCTCGCGTTGCAGCAATACCTGCCGCTGAACCCGGACGGGATGGGGCCGCACGACCCTACACTGGTCTTCAACACAGCGGCGTCCTTCACGACCAACACGAACCTGCAGCACTATTCGGGCGAGGCTTCAATGAGCTACCTCAGCCAGCTTGCAGGGCTGATGTGGCTGCAGTTCGTCTCGGCCGCCACGGGCATCGCGGCGTTGGCCGCGCTGGCGCGCGGTATTGCCGGGCGCACGAGCTTGGGCACCTTCATGATCGACGTGCAGCGGGCGAGCTTTCTTGTGCTGCTGCCTCTGGCACTGATCGTCGCACTGCTGATGGTGCTGATGGGCATGCCGATGACGCTGCAAGGCTCTGCGGTGGCCACGACGCTCGAGGGGGTGACGCAGACCATCGCGCGCGGCCCCGTCGCGGCATTCCTGACCATCAAGCAGTTGGGCACCAATGGCGGCGGCTTCTTCGGCCCCAATGCCACGCATCCGCTGGAGAACCCCAGCTTCTGGACCAACGGGTTGGCGATGATCGCTATCATGCTGATCCCGATGGCCTGCGTCTGGATGTTCGGCGGCATTCTTGGCCGGATGAAGCACGCCACCGTCATCTTTGCCGTGATGGCGCTGTTCATCCTGGTCAAGATCACGGTTTCGGTGACCTTTGAATCCGCGCCGACACCGGCCTTTGCCGAACTGCCCGTGTCCACGGAAACCGGCAACCTCGAAGGCAAGGAGCTGCGCTTCGGCGCCACCGGCGGGCCGCTCTGGGCAGTGCTGACCACCTCCACCTCGAACGGGTCGGTGGGCGCGATGCACGATAGTCTCAACCCGCTGACCGGCCTGATGCCAATGGCGGGCATGTGGCTGAACGCGACCTTCGGCGGCGTCGGCGTGGGGATGATCAACATGTTCTTGTATATCGTCGTGGCAGTCTTCGTGGCGGGCATGATGGTGGGGCGCACGCCCGAATACCTGGGCCACAGAATCGAGGCGAAGGAGGTGCGTCTGGCCATCCTCGCGTTGTTCTCACACGCGGTCCTGATCCTTGGGCCCACGGCACTATTCGCCGCGACCTCGCTGGGCCAGTCCACGGTGCAGGACCTCGGGCCGCATGGCTTCTCCGAAATCCTCTACGAATTCTCGTCGGCTGCGGCCAACAACGGCTCGGGCTTCGAGGGGCTGGGGGACGGCACCTGGGCCTGGAACATCGCCACCGGCGTCGTGATGCTGCTGGGCCGTTACCTGCCGATCATCTTGCCGCTCGCCATCGTGGGCAGCCTGATGGCCAAGCGCCGAGCGGCGGAGAGTGCCGGCACCCTCGGCGTCGAGGATGCGACATTCGGCACGATGCTTGGCCTGACAGTCGTCATCTTCGGCGCACTCACCTTCCTTCCGGCAGCGGCCCTTGGCCCGCTGGCCGAACACTTCTCGCTGCCCTGAACGGCACGGACAGGAGACAGACTCATGAATGACATCATCTCGGGGCTTCGCGTCACGGCCGCCACCATGGCGATCTGCGTCGCCGGCTATACCACGGTGATCCTCGGCTTCGCGCAGGCCGTGACACCGGCCACCGCCAACGGATCGCTGATCACCAGCCAGGACGGCACGGTGATTGGTAGCCGCCTGATCGCGCAGGGGTTCACTGCGCCGGAATATGTCTGGCCGCGCCCATCGGCGGTGGATTACGACGCTGCCGGCGCGGGCGGGTCGAACCTGTCGCCCGCCAATCCCGAACTGGCGGAACGCGCGCTGGCGCTGATCGCGGCCCATGGTCGGGACGGCACCCCGATCCCTGCCGATCTGGTGACCGCATCGGGCGCGGGGCTGGACCCCCACATCTCGCGAGAGGGTGCGCTGTTTCAGGTGACCAGGGTAGCCGAGGCGCGCGGGGTCGAGCCTGCAGCCGTCCGGGCGATTATCGACCGAATGTCCCATCGGCCCGGGGGGTTCTTTACCCCGGCGCCCATCGTCAACGTCCTGGAGCTGAACCTTGAACTCGATGCGGAATTGGTAAGTCCCGCGAGCACAGAGTAAAACAGTGCCATGACAGATGACTCCCGCCCCTCGCCCGATGCCCTGCTGCGCGAAGCTCAACGCGAGGGGCGTGGCACCCTAAAGATCTTTCTCGGCGCCGCACCCGGCGTCGGGAAAACTTACGAGATGCTTCTCGAAGGCGCAGAAAAGCTTGAGGCCGGCGCGGATGTGGTCATCGGCATTGTCGAGACCCACGGCCGGAAAGAAACCGAGGCGCTGGTTTCGCCGTTGCCGGTGATCCCGCGCAAGTCCATCGATTACAAGGGTCAGACCCTGACCGAGATGGACCTCGACGCCGTTCTGGAGCGCCATCCGGAAATTGTCCTCGTCGACGAGCTGGCGCACACCAACGCTCCTGGCAGCCGCCACCCCAAGCGATGGCAGGATATCGGGGAGCTGCTGGCTGCGGGCATCGACGTGATGACCACGGTCAACATCCAGCACGTCGAAAGCCTGAACGACGTCGTCGGCAGCTTCACCCATGTCCGGGTGCGGGAGACCGTGCCCGACAAGGTGTTCGAGAATGCCGAGATCGAACTGATCGACCTGCCGCCCGAGGACCTGATCAAGCGCCTGGATGCCGGGAAGATTTATGTGCCCGACCAAGCCCGCCATGCGCTTGAACACTTCTTTTCCAAGGGCAACCTGTTGGCTTTGCGCGAACTCGCCCTGCGCCATGCCGCGCAATACGTCGATGCGCGCATCCAGGAACACAAGAGCGTCACCGGCAAGGAGAACGGCTACGCCGGTGGGCAGCGCATCCTTGTCGCGATCTCGGAAGCGGCAGGTGGAGAGCAGGTCGTGCGAGCCGCCAAAAGGCTCGCCGATGCCCTGAAGGCGCCGCTCATTGCGCTCTACGTCGAGACGCCAAGGGCCGGGCGGTTCAGCGACGCCGAGAAGACCCAGCTTGCCCGCAACCTGTCACTCGCTGCTTCTCTGGGGGCCACCTTGCAATCCGTACCGGCCACCTCGGTTCAGGAGGCTATGCTGGCCCAGTGCAAGGAGTTGCGCGCCACGCAGCTGGTCCTTGGCAGATCGCGTGGCAAGGGCGGCTGGTTCAGGCGGCGCGATGGAATCGTTCAGGACATCCTCGACGGGACGACCGGCATCGCCATCCATGTAATCCCTTTTCTGGACACACCACGCGGGCGGGACTGGCGGCGGCTGTGGCCCCACGGCAGTTGGACCGGGGACGTGGTGGCAATCGGGTCGGTTGGGGCATTGACGCTTGCCGCATTTCTTGCGCAGGGCTGGATCAGTCGCGGCCCGATCGATCTTCTCTACCTGCTGCCTGTCATCTTCAGCGCCAGCTTCTACGGCTTCCGTGCCGGATTGATCGCTGCCATCGCAGCAGGCATCGCCTATAACTTCTTCTTCCTTCCCCCGTTCTACACGTTCATCATCTATGGCCCGGTGAACATCATCACGGCGGTGTTGCTCGTGGTGGTCGCGATCATCACCGGACAGCTGGCGGCACGCGCACGGGCTGCCGCCGCCCTTGCCATGCGCAGCGCCCGCGAGAACGCCGGTCTCGCCCGTTTCGCCACGCGCCTTGGCGCCGCGAGCACCACGGAAGAGACGGCGCAGCTCATAAGAGATGAGCTTCGGTCGTTGTTGGCGGTGCAGACCATCGTGCTGCACCGCTCCGGGGACAGCGTCGAGATCAGCGCGTTCGGGCAGACCAAACCGAAACTGAGCCCCATCGATCAAGCGGCGGCCGAGTGGGTGATGGAGCACGGAGAGGACGCCGGTTTGGGAACCAACACCCTTACGGCCAGCCAATGGCAGTTCCGTCCCCTCAAGACGTCCCTCGGAACGCTCGCTGTCCTTGGGTTTCGCGGTCCTCCCGGTCGCGACCCCATTCCAACCGAGCGCGCGGCTCTGGCCGAAAGCCTGATCGACCAGGCCGCACTGGCGCACGAGCGTCTGAAGCTGGAAACCGACATGCGCGAGATGGAGGTGGTGCGCCAGCGCGACTCCTTGCGCGCGGCGCTGCTCGCGTCGCTCAGCCACGACCTGCGCACACCGCTCACGGCCGTGACCGCGGCGGCCGAGGCGCTCTCGGCAACAGGTGACGAGGCCGAACTGGTCGAGACAGTGCGCAGCGAGGCGCGCAGGCTGAACCGATTCCTGTCCGATCTGCTGGACCTGACGCGTATCGAGGAAGGCGCAGTCACGCCCGATCTTGTCCCGACGGATCTGACCGACGTGATCGCTTCGGCGGTCGGCGACCTGGCCAAGACTCTGGCGGGACGAAAGGTGCAGACATCGATCGACCCGAACCTGCCTCTCGTGCGGGCCGATGCGGTTCTGCTGAACCACGCGCTCCTGAACCTCGTCGACAATGCGGCCAAGTATTCGCCGCAGGAGGAACCGATCGAGATCATCGCGCGGATGGGGCGGCGCGGCCCGGTGATCGACGTGCTCGATGGCGGCCCCGGCATTCCCCAAGGCAGCGAACAGCGCATTTTCGACCGCTTCGCCCGCGGCGAGACGTCGGATCGCACCGGCGGATCGGGGCTCGGCCTTGCCATCGTCAAGGGATTCGCGGAAGCGATGGGCTTCACGGTCGAGGCCGCGCGGCGCCAGGGCGGCGGATCGCGCTTCACGATCCGCATCCCGCATGATGCAACTGTCCATGTGTCGATGGAGGACATCGCGTGAGCGGGCACATCCTGATCGTCGACGACGAAATGCCGATCCGCCGCCTTCTTCGTGTGGCCATCGAGCGCAGCGGATATGCGACCGTCGAGGCGGATTGCGGGGCGGCCGCGCTCGATGCCCTGCGCCGGTCCGTGCCGAAGCTCGTGCTATTGGATCTAGGCCTGCCCGACCGTGACGGGCTGGAACTGATCGGGGCGTTCCGCGAGAAACTCGTCCCGATCATCGTGCTGACGGCCAGGGAGGCATCGAGCGAGAAAGTCGCGGCCCTTGACCTTGGTGCTGATGACTATGTCACCAAGCCGTTCGACAGCGAGGAACTCATGGCCCGGATAAGGTCATGCCTTCGCAGGGCAGATCAGAGCCACGGCCACCTGCGCAAGCTGACGGCTGGCCCGGTCACCATCGACCTCGATGCTCATGGCGTATGGAAGAATGAAGCCGAGGTGAAACTCACGCCGAAGGAGTTCACACTTCTGGGCGTTCTCGCCAGCCATCCGGGCAAGGTCCTGACCCATTCGCACCTTCTGCGAGAGGTCTGGGGCCCGGCTCACACCGACCATGTCGAATACCTACGCGTCACCGTCCGGTCCTTGCGCAAGAAGCTCGAGGAAGACCCGTCGGCTCCGAGGCTGATCCAGAATGAGCCCGGGGTCGGATACCGATTTGTCGAACGGTAACGACCGCAAAACCGTTGATGACTAGTGAGGTATTGCGCAGACCGAGCATCTGCCAAGGTCGGCTCTGTACTGCGGCGTCCATTTTGGGATTCCCCATTGCTACCTCGGCGTTCGGAGCCGTCGGCTATCGACATGCCCGCGCCTGGTCGCGCATCACAGCGTAGTCGGCCAGCATCTCGCCGATGGTCGAGCCGTGCGGCAGCAGGGCCAGTTCCTCGGCAGCCCTCGCTTGAAACTCCCGGCCATACTCGACCACGGGTGGGCACGTCGCGAGCCTGCCGTCCTCAGAACGAACCGTCGCGCAGCCGCTCAGCAAGCTCGTCGCGATCGCGAGGGCGGTGAGACGCCGCTTCCAGCATCCGGCGTTGGACGTCATTGGCCTTCTCCGTGGTTTCAAGGCGTTCGGCGAGGCGTCCTGCTCGCTCCCCGGAGCGCCGAAGCGAAAGCAGGAACAGGAGCACGGCGAGTGCTATAGACGCGTAGCGGAGGGCCGCACGCACCCATGTGCCCGCGGCGATCCCGGTGAGGAGCCCGCCGATCACCGCCGCCCCCGCTTCCAGTCATCGAGCCGGGCGTAGATCGTGACCGCAATCCCGCCGAGCGCCACGGCGATGAACACCCAGCGCAGGGTGTCGAGATACGGCACAAGCGGCAGGATTGCGGATTGGGTCTCGGCCAGGACGCTCTGCGCAACCTCCACCCCGGCCGCGCCGAGCGTCGCGACACCCGCCGCGCCACCACCCTTCATGGTGCGGCTGTCAGCCAGCACTTCGCGCGCAAGCGGCGTCTCGGCTGCGAAGGCCGTCACCCGGACCGGGAAGCGCTCACCCCATTGCCGCGCGGGCCCGAGATCGACATGGATGAAGCCCGAACGCGGGTAGAAGCCGAAGCCGAGGAACCCGACCTCGCGCGCCGCCGCCTCGAAGGCCACCGGGTCGTGGTTCGCCATGGCGATGTCGAAGGCGGCACCGTCGAGATGCTTCGACCGGGTCGCGCCGCCGACGGCGCGGTTGTGCTCGGGGCTGCGATAGGCGGAGCGCACGATCAGCGGCTTGCCCAGCCGGTCACGCAGCGCCTGCAGCTTGTCGAGCGCCGACTCGTTGATCAGCAGCTTGCCGGTGCCCCGGCAGGCGATCTCGGCGGGTGAGAAGTTCGGCCAGCGCCAGGAGCTTTCTGGCACGTCACGCCAACGGCGGTGGAAGGTCGTGGTCATGGGGTCCTCCGAAACAAAAAGCCCGCCTCGAGGGCGGGTGCGGTTGGGCTGATGGTTTGGGGTGTTGAGCGGCTAAGGACTGCCGCCGAAGATCTTCAGCTTGATGGCGATGCCCGCCAGCAGCGCCAGCATGACACCGGTTGTGATCATGCGGACGGCGGTCTGCATCGCGGTGCGGCGCACCAGGCGGATGCAGTCCACCAGGGATCGCAGATCGCGGATGTCGAGCGCGGCCTCGTCGCCGTCGAGACCGACATCGGCCAGCGCACGCTTCGCGCCTTCCTCGGCCGCCCGCGTGAGGATCGCCTCGAACTCGGCGTCGGGCATGCGGACGTAGCCCTCGGATCGGGGTGGTGTCATCGGATCCTCCTTGCGCCGCTCAGCCGACCTTGCAGCCCCAGAAGGACGTGTGATCGGCGGCGAAGTAGCCGTCCGCGACCCGGAAATACCCCTGCAGCTCGACGGTATCGCCCGCAGTCAGCGGGACCATGGTCTGCAGCCAGATCGCGGTGGCGAGCGAGACGTGGGTGGCGGAGATTTCGCCGAGGGAGCCGCGGATTTCGGTCGTACCGTTCAGGACGAGCCGCCCGCGCATGCGGGCCGTGGCGCTGGCGTTGATCTTGTAGAGCAGCGTCGCGCCGAAGAGGTAGGTGCCGTCGACCGGGGCCACGAAGTGGTTGTTCGCGGCGTCGAACGCCCCCTGATCGTTATAGTCGGTGTTGTTGAGGCCGATCTTCGTCCAGGTGCCGACGCCGACATAGTTGTCATAGTTGGTGTACGCCTTGAAGCGCGGCAGCCGGGGCTGGTCGACGATGCCGGTGGCGTTGTCGACGCTCAGCCCGTCGAAGAAGGTGCTGCCGTCGGCCGAGACCGCGAGCCGGAAGCGGTCCGAGCCGAAGAGGCCGACCAGCGCCTTGGTCACGAAGCCGGTTTGCAGCGTCAGGCCCAGATCGTCGCCGACCGCCTCCTTGTTCATGATGTAGAACAGATCGCCCGTGCCGCCCTCCGCCACGGTCTTCGCCGTCCAGAGCGCGGCGTTCAGCTTGGCCGAGAACGGGTTCGACGCATCGGCCGTGGTGCCCAGCCCGATCAGCGCCATGTTCTGCAGCGTCGCGGGCGTGGTGCCGATCCAGGTCGCGCCGTCGTAGACCAGCAGCAGCCCCTCGTCCTCAATCCAGGCCCGCCACCCGGTTCGTGGCGGCAGGCGCAGCCAGGTGCCGTCGGTCCAGAGCGCGACATTCAGATCCCAGCCGGCCCAATCGCCCGTCGCGCCGGAGCCGACGATGTAGCGGTCGCCATCGGCCGGAGAACCGGGCGGAGCCGTCAGGTCCCGGTCGAGGACGGTGAGCTGCACGTGCCCGTCGAGGATCCGCAGTGCCTCGTTGTGGGTGACATGCTTCTGGGCCTGCGCCGCCAGGATGTAGGGCAGCAGCAGATGGGTCGTGGCGTCGGACATGGGGTGGCCTTCAGAACGTGAGCGTGACGGTTTTCGGCGCGCCCCGCCCGACCAGGGCGGAGAGCTGGAAGATGCGGATGTCGAGGGTGTCGCCGGGGCCGAGTGGCGCGCCCCAGTCAGCGGTCTGCTGAGCGGCGGTGTAGAGCGCGCTGGTCGTCGCCGTGCTGAGCACCCGCTTCACGGCGGGGCCGTCGAGGATCTCCACCTCGTAGGCTTCCAGTTCCTCCGCGAGCGGCACCTCGAGCCCGCCCCAGCTGTCGGCCGCGAGCGCGCGAGACCGGCGCGTCCAGCGGATCGTCAGATCGCCTGGCGAACGCGACGCGCGCCACGGTTGCTCAACATGGGCGACGGAGAACGGCCGCAGCCCCACGCCCTCCGGCGTGAAGGCCGGCGCGACGTAGGTCTCGTCGGTCACAGGGCGGCTCGCGGGGCCGATGCGCCAGTTCCACGGGATGCCGAGATCGGCCTCGGCGATCGGCAGCGCCGCGAGGCTGTCGTCAAGCACGACCACCCGCGCGCCTGCCGGAGCCGGGTTGCCCATCGCGCCCTCGGTGCCGCGCTGACCGCGCAGGAGCCGGGTCAGACGATACCGGCCGGGCGCCAGCAGTTCCGCCGCGCCCGCCTGCACGATCTCCCAGACGCCGGACGCGCTCTCGATGGCCAGCGCGTTGGCCCCTCCGAACAGGGTCAGGTCGGTGACACTTTCCAAGGTGCCAGTGAGCAGATCGACCACCAGCGCGTTTCCGAGATCGAAACGCGAGCTGGGACCCGGATAGAAGTCGTTGACCAGAGCCCCGATCCGGGCGCGACTGCCGAAGGTGGTCAGCAGCGCGAACCCGTCCGTCGACGGACTGCGGAACACCGCCATTTCTCCCGGCCAGGGAACCGCGTGCGCCGCGACCAGCGGCCGATGCGCGGGCTGGTCCTCGGTCAGCTGCGGCAGGTCCATCAGCACCGCATCCGGCGCGCCGAACACCACGGCCCGCGTCAGCGACGCCGCGCGGGGATCGCCGGGCGGCAGATCGTAGGTCGCCCGGTCCTGGCGGACTGCCTCGATGCCGCGCGCTTCGGCGTCGGCGATGGAGACGAGCCGCAGATCGACCAGCCGCCCGTCATGCGCGAGCCGGATCGCGTCGGCCGGATCCAGCGCGAGCCGCGAGGGCGGCAGACGGAACGCCGCCGTCTCGCGCCCCACCCACGCCTCCATCAGCGCGCGGCGGCAGCGCCGCTCGGCCTCCTCGGGCGGCACTGCCATCGGAAAGTGTTGATTGTCACTGAGAACTGACCCGGCAACAGCAGAAATTGTCATTGAGAATTGACCCATGTGCAACCTTGCCCCGGCTTGAATCAGCAGGGGGCACATGGAGTGATAGACATGGGATTTTTGAAAGTTATTCGGCGATGGGCGCTGCGAGAGAAGATGCCCATTCGTGAGATCGCGCGGCGGACGGGCGTGTCTCGCAATACGATCAAGAAGTATCTGCGGGAGGGGATTGTTGAGCCTGCGTTTCAGGCGCCGGATCGTCCCAGCAAGCTCGACCCTTATGCTAAGCATCTTACAGCATGGCTGACGGCTGATCAGCGTAAATCCCGCAAGGAACGCCGGACGGCGAAGCTTATGCACGCCGATCTGGTAAAGCTTGGATATGACGGTTCTTACGAACGTGTTGCGGCCTTCGTGCGGGAATGGAAGGGTGAACGACAGCGCGCGCATCACACGACAGATCGCGGGACTTTCGTGCCGCTGGTGTTCGCGCCGGGTGAGGCTTTCCAGTTCGATTGGAGCGAGGACTGGGCCTATGTCGGCGGCGAGCGTATCAAGCTGCAGGTTGCCCACATCAAGCTGTCGCACAGCCGCGCGTTTCTGGTGCGGGCCTATCTGCTGCAAACGCATGAGATGCTGTTTGATGCCCACTGGCATGCATTCCGCGTCTTTGAAGGCGTCCCTGGGCGTGGCATCTATGATAACATGAAGACAGCCGTCGACCGGGTTGGCGTTGGCAAACAGCGCGATGTGAATGCGCGGTTCCTGGCCATGACCAGCCACTACGTCTTCGATCCTGAGTTCTGCAATCCAGCGGCGGGTTGGGAGAAGGGTCAGGTTGAGAAGAGCGTGCGTGATGCCCGACATCGCCTATGGCAGGTTGCTCCTGTCTTCCCAGACCTTGCTGCGCTGAATGAATGGCTGGAAGATCGTTGCAAGCTGCTGTGGGGTGAGACGGCACATGGCACACTGCCTGGCAGCATTGCTGATGTTTGGGAGGCCGAGAAGTCTGCCCTGATGCCCCTGCCCACGATGTTTGATGGTTTTGTAGAGGAGAGAAAGCGCGTATCGCCCACCTGCCTGATCACTTTCGATCGCAACCGCTATTCCGTGCCCGCCAGCTTTGCAAACCGGCCGGTGAGCCTGCGCATCTATCCCGAACGGTTGGTGATTGTCGCCGAAGGCCATGTCATCTGCACACATCAGCGGATCATTGATCGATCCCACCGTCAGCCTGGGCGCGTCATCTATGACTGGCGCCATTATCTGGCGGTCGTTCAGCGCAAGCCCGGGGCGCTGCGCAATGGCGCGCCCTTCGTCGAAATGCCCGAACCCTTCCGCTTGCTGCAGGCGAAGATGCTACGGCAGCCCGGCGGAGATCGGGAGATGGTCGATATCTTGTCACTGGTCTTGCATCACGATGAACAGGCGGTGCTCTGCGCGGGAGAGTGTCCGATCTTTTGTGTATGAGTGATCCGGTTCATGCTTCACCAAAAGGAAGCATGAATGACCATCTCGAAAGAAATCCTGGACGAACTG
>NZ_JBRJGP010000038.1:0-15017 GCF_053628555.1 Roseovarius sp. MBR-79
CAACATGGGCATCGGCGGCATCACCCCCGCTATGAAACTGAAAATGGCCGCGTGAACTCTACGGACGAACCCCGTTAAAAAGGGGGGGATTACCGGATGTCCTCCAGCAACTCGTGCAACTTCGGAATGTCCCAGGCGGCGTGATTTTGGTCTGGAGGGCTCCGGCTCTGTTCGATTTGATGTTCGCTTCAAGCCGTGGACCCACACTCGTCCTAAAACCCTTCCTCGGGCAGTTGGCGGATTTGAAAGTAGGCACATGAGTGGGCGTTTCACGGCTGCGCATCGCCTTGCGACCCTTTCTCTTCCCGAACGTGCACATGGTGCTGATTCAGATCAGGGTGTCTGATGGCCGTTTGTACCACCATCGCGGAAACGTCGGACTCGGCGCATGATGGATCACAGCTATGAACAAAATGACGCCCGCGCAGGAAACGGCCCAAGCTGGCTTGACGGCTGCCGAGGCTGAGGCGCGCCTGACCGCAGACGGCCCCAATGAATTGGCGACGACACAGCGAAGATCTCCCTTTCGGATCGTGCTGGACGTGCTGAAAGAGCCGATGCTGGTGCTGCTTTTGGTTGGAGGCGTGGTTTATCTTTTGCTGGGAAGCAGGGCCGAAGCGCTGATCCTTCTGGCCTTCGCCTGTATGTCCATCGGCATCACGGCGGTGCAGGAGGCCCGAACCGGTCGGGTGCTCGAGGCACTGCGCGATTTGTCCAGCCCGCGTGCGCTGGTCATCCGGGATGGTGCCCGCCTGCGGATCGCGGGGCGCGAGGTGGTGCGTGGTGATCTGATCGTGCTGTCCGAGGGCGACCGGGTGCCTGCCGACGCTGTGTTGATCGAATCGACAGACCTGTCAGCGGATGAGTCCCTACTCACGGGCGAGGCTGAGGCGGTGCGCAAGAAGGTGGGATCGGGCGAGGCCGATGTGCGCCCTGGCGGCCACGACCTGCCGCAGGTGTTTTCCGGCACACTGATCGTGCGTGGATCGGCGCTGGCCGAAGTCACAGCCATTGGAGCCGAAAGCGAGATCGGCAAGATCGGCAAAAGCCTGAGCCAGATCGCGCCCGAGACACCGCATTTGCAAAGCCAGATGCGGCGTCTTGTGATTGCCACGGCGGGGATTGGCGTCGGCGTCAGTGCAATCGTCATGGCCCTTTACGGGGTGCTGCGCGGTGGCTGGCTGGACGCCGTGCTCGCGGGGATCGCGGTCGGCATGGCGATGCTGCCGGAAGAGTTTCCGATGGTGCTGGCGGTCTTCATGGCCATGGGGGCCTGGCGCATTTCCAAGGCGCGGGTGCTGACGCGCCGCGCCTCCGCCATTGAAGTTTTGGGGTCGGCGAGCGTGCTGTGCACGGACAAGACCGGGACACTCACCGAGAACCGGATGACCATCGCCGGCTTGCAACTGGCCGATGGCACCGCGCATCAAATCGGCGCAGACGTGGCCTTGCCAGCCGCCTTTCGCGAACTGGCTGCGGCGGGCGTCATGGCGTCGGCACCCGAGCCGTTCGATCCGATGGAAGTGGCGTTTCACGCGCTGGCAGCCGACGATCTGCGAGAAGATGAGACCTTGCCGGGCGCAGGACGGACCCTGATCCGCAGTTATCCGCTGTCCCCCGATCTTTTGGCCATGTCGCAGGTCTGGCAGGCCGGTGATGACTTTGCAGTAGCCGCCAAGGGCGCCCCCGAGGCGATTGCCGATCTGTGCAAGCTGGAACCAGCCAAACGCGCGGCGATCAAGGCGCAACTGGACGCGATGGCGGCCAAGGGTCTGCGTGTGCTGGCAGTGGCCGAGGCATCCTGGCCCGCGGGGCAGGACCTGCCCGAGACGCAGGCCGGGTTCACCTTTCGTCTTTTGGGCCTCGTCGGTCTGTCTGACCCGTTGCGCGCCTCGGTGCCTGAAGCGGTGGCAGAATGTCAGGCTGCTGGTATTCGGATCATCATGATCACTGGCGATCATCCCGTGACAGCGCGGGCCATTGCATCCGAGGCGGGATTGCGCGGCGATGATGTGCTGACGTGCGATGATCTTTCCGCGATGGCCGATGATGACCTTGCCAGGGCGGTCACGACCGTGACGATTTTTGCCCGTATCCTGCCCGAACAAAAGCTGAGGATCGTCAACGCGCTAAAGGCCGAAGGTGCCGTCGTCGCGATGACCGGCGACGGGGTGAACGATGCGCCCAGCCTGAAGGCTGCGGATATTGGCGTGGCGATGGGCGAGCGCGGCACAGATGTTGCGCGTGAGGCGGCGTCGATTGTGCTGCTGGACGATGATTTCGGCTCGATTGTCACCACGGTGCGGCTGGGCCGCCGCATCTATGACAATCTGCGCAAGGCGATGAGCTTTATCCTCGCCGTGCATGTGCCGATTGCCGGCCTTGCGCTGATGCCGCTTTTGTTTGGCATGCCGCTTTTGTTCGGGCCGGTGCATATCGCCTTTCTGGAAATGGTGATTGATCCGGTCTGTGCGCTGGTCTTCGAGGCTGAGCAAGAAGAAGAGGGCGTCATGCAACGCCCGCCGCGTCCTGCGGGGGAGCCGCTGTTTTCCTGGCCCACGGTGGTCTGGAGCCTGCTTCAGGGTGCCATGGTGCTGGCCGTTGCGGGGTCTGCTGCGTGGTTTGCGCCGGGCTATGGCCTTGACCCCGATCAGGTGCGCGGATTGGCGTTTGCCACGCTGGTCCTGGGCGTTGTCGCGTTGATCCTGATCGATCGATCCAACTCCAACTCGATCCTGTCGGCGCTCTTGCGGCCGAACAAGGCGCTGGCGGTTGTGTTGCCGATCGTTGCCTCACTTCTCGCCGTGACGCTCTTTTGGGCTCCGGCACGAGATTTGTTCCGCTTTGGTGTGCTGGAAGGCGTCTGGCTGGCCGTGCCACCCTTGGCCGGGATCGGGGTTTTGCTGGCGCTGGAAGCGCTGAAGCCGCTCTGGCGCATGGTCTTGATCGCGCGCGAACTGGCGGCGGCGAAAGCGGAACCAGCTTGATCGACTGTTCTGCCGTCTGTTCCCTTAGCCGCTAGAGACCAACCCGCCGCAACCTGAGCGCGTTGGTGATGACGGAGACGGAGGACAGACTCATCGCTGCCGCCGCAATCATCGGGGAGAGCAACAGGCCGGTTACGGGGTACAACACACCTGCAGCAATCGGCACGCCAAGCGCATTATAGGCGAAGGCGAAGAACAGGTTCTGCTTAATGTTGCGCAAGGTGGCGCGGGCCAGTTTGCGCGCCCGCACGATGCCCATCAGATCACCGCCGAGCAGGGTGATGCCTGCGCTTTCCATCGCCACATCGGCCCCGGTGCCCATGGCGATGCCGACATCTGCCGCAGCAAGGGCCGGGGCGTCGTTCACCCCGTCGCCTGCCATCGCGATCTTGTGACCGTCCTTGCGCAACTGGTCGATCAGCGCCTTCTTGTCCTCCGGCAGGACACCCGCGCGCACCTCATCGATGCCGAGTGCGCCCGCCACGGCCTGCGCCGTGCGTTCGTTGTCACCGGTCGCCATGATGACGCGCAGGCCCAGAGCATGAAGTTCCTTGATCGCCTGCGCGGTGCTGTCCTTGATCGGATCGGCCACGGCCACGATGCCAACGATGGCCCCGTCGACCGCGATGAACATCGCCGTCTTGCCCATCGTGCGAAGCTCATCGGCCTTTTCCTCGGCCGTGCCCGTGTCCAGTCCCATCTCCTGCATCATCGCCGTGTTGCCAAGTGCTGTGGCGCGTCCGCCGATTTGTCCGCGCACACCTTTTCCGGTGACGGACTCGAATTTGGTGGCCTCTTGCCGGGCGGCATCTGCCGCTTCGGCCCCCTCCACGATCGCTTCGGCCAGCGGGTGTTCCGAGCCGCGTTCCAGTGCCGCGGCCAGTGACAGCAGCTCGGCCTCGGCCACATCCCCTAGCACCACGATATCGGTCAGCTTTGGCTTGCCCATGGTCAACGTGCCGGTCTTGTCGACGATCAGCGTATCGACGCCCGCCATCCGCTCCAGCGCCTCGGCATCCTTGATCAGCACGCCCGCCTGCGCCCCGCGCCCCGCCGCCGTGGTGATCGAGATCGGCGTTGCCAGGCCAAGCGCGCAGGGGCAGGCGACGATCAGCACCGACACGGCTGCGGCCATGGCAAAGACCAGCGCGGGTTCCGGGCCGAAGATCATCCACAGGGCGAAGGCAGAGACCGACACCCCGACTACGGTTGGCACGAACACTGCCGAGACCCGGTCGGCCAACCCCTGGATCGGCGCGCGGGATCGCTTGGCGTTCGACACCATTTCGACAATCTGCGCCAACACGGTATCGGCCCCGACCTTGCCTGCTTCGATCACAAGGCTGCCGTTTTTGTTGATCGTGGCCCCGGTCACCGCATCGCCCGGACCTTTTTCCACCGGCATCGCTTCGCCGGTCAGCATGCTTTCATCCAAGGAGGACCGCCCTTCGATCACCACGCCATCGACAGGGACCGCATCGCCGGGCCGCACACGCAACCGGTCACCCGCCACGACGGTGTCCAAAGGCACGTCGCTTTCAGTGCCATCCGCCTCGATGCGCCGCGCGGTCTTTGGCGCGAGATCAAGAAGCGCGCGGATGGCGTCGCCTGTGCGTTCGCGCGCGCGCAGTTCCAGCACCTGCCCGAAAAAGACCAGCGCCACGATCACCACCGATGCCTCGAAATAGGTACCGACACCATCGCCCGTTCGGTATTGTTCGGGAAACAGGTCCGGCAGGAAAACCGCAAAAAGCGAGTAGATATAGGCCGCCGCCACGCCCAGCGAGATCAACGTCCACATGTTCGATGACCGGTTGACGATGGACACCCATCCACGCTTGAAGAATGGCACCGCGGCCCAAAGCACGACTGGCGTCGCCAGCGCGAACTCAAGATAGCCAGCCACCTGATGTCCGAGCCAGTCGCGCACGGGCAACCCCACCATCGGCCCCATCGTCAGCACGATCAGCGGGACAGCCGCCGCTACCGAGATCCACATGCGGCGGGTGAAGTCCACCAGCTCGTGGTTTGGCCCGTCCGTCGGCTCCATCGGTTCCAGCGCCATACCGCAGAGCGGGCAGGCACCGGGTGCGTCCCGAAGGATCTCTGGGTGCATCGGGCAGGTGTATTGCGCGTTGCCTTGGGCGGCCTTGTCCGGACCTCCACGGTCACCAGAAGCATATGATGACGGATCGGCCTTGAATTTCGCGCGACATTTCTCCGAGCAGAAATGGAAAAGCTCACCGTCAAGCGTCTCGGTCCTTGTGTCGGGCTTCAAGGTCACGGTCATGCCGCAGACAGGGTCGATGTCCGTAGACCCGGCCCGCGGCTCGCCCCGTGACCCCGAAGGATGGTCATCGTCAGTGTTCCGTTGGTCTGTTTCTTTATTGGTAAGGGACATGAAACGCTCCTCGGGTTGGGTTGAGCCGGCAACAGCAGTGTGATGCAGTGTCCAGACACGCCCGCACCCTCCCTTCAATCCAGGGGGCAGGGCCATGTGACGCCGTTCATCAGAAGCTCAGATGGCCTCGACGGCCTTGGCCAGCAGGTCTCGCACCTGACCCGCCACGGCCGTCAGTTCAGCGTTTTCGATCGCCTGCATTGAGGCCACCGGGTCGATCGCGCTGACCTCGACCCCGCCCTCTACCTCTCGCAGGATCACATTGCAGGGCAACATGGCACCGACGCGCGGCTCCAGCGCAATGGCTTCATAGGCCATCTTCGGGTTGCAGGCGCCAAGAATCCGGTAGGGCCGCATCTCGACATCGAGCTTCTTCTTCATCGTTGCTTGCACGTCGATCTCGGTCAGAACGCCAAAGCCATTTTCGGCCAGCGCTGTGCGTGTTCGGGCATCAATGTCTTTGAAAGATACCCCTTTGAGGGTGCGGTTTATCGTATAGTTCATTGTGGCATCCTTTCCGTGGAAATTATAGACCGCATGGTCCGGCCCCTGCCGAGGCGCGTGTCCGGGCGGCCGCATCGGGCACAAGGCCCACGCTTCGAAGTTCTTTATCCCGTCGCGATGATAACCTTGATTGCAGCGCACAGGGTGATGCAGATCAGTGTGCGTTCGGGACATTTCCGATTTGATGATCGCAGAGCGGCCTTTGCCGCCACATTCAAGGAGATGTCCTATGAGACCCTGGATTGCAGCAGGTGTGGCGACCTTGGCCATCGCAGCGGCCCTGACGGCCACAACGGCCCTAGCGCAAGCCGGTGAAATGGCCAACCGGGATGCACCCTTCTATCACGGGCATGATATGATGTGGGGTGGTGATCAATGGGGAGGGTTCGGAATGGTCCTTGGTCCGATCTTCATGATCCTGATCCTGGTCGGGATTGTCGTTGGCGCAATCTACGTCCTGCGATTGTTCGGCGTGGCCGGCAGTGGCCAGCCAGCACATGATCGGGCGCTGATGTTGCTCAAGGAGCGCTACGCAAAGGGTGAAATCGACACTCTGGAATTTGAAGAGCGCAAGAAACTGCTGGCGCACTGACTGATGCCAATCTGGCAGGAATTCCGATGTGCCAACCTCAGCCATGTAGGTGGGCAATGGCCATTCTCAGAACAGATAGGAATACAATGAACCGGATCGTATACATCGTCGGCCTCGTGGTCATTGTCTTGTTCATCCTCGGCTTTTTCGGCCTTCGCTAAGAGCAGACATTCTCGTGCCCAAACATTTTGGAGGTAAAACCATGACCAGCGATAAAACCCCAAAGCCCGACGACACCGACCACGGCCTTGGTGCCAAAGGCACCATATCTCAGGCAGGGCGTTCAGGTGGGCGTTTGCCGCGTGACATCGGCACGCAGGATGAACTGAAGCGGGCGAACGAACGCCCCGCCGGCAAGACCCGGGTCACCAAATCCGACGAAAAAGACGAATAGCCGGAGTGCATCTGAGGCCTCACGGACTGTCTGATCACCGCGTTCTGAGCTGACATGTCGTTCGCGAGACAAGGTGAAATGGGCCCATGACAGTATCCCGGCCGGGGTGCGGGAAATGATGCGCAGCCATTTCAAATTCATTCCAAGATATGGGGCCGACTGCACGGCAGTTTCTGGTTTCTGCCGTCGGTCATGGCAATTTGTGCCATGGCGACGGCCATTTTACTGATCCTGCTGGACTCCCTGGAGGCGGCACGGTTCGGATGGATCGACGAATGGACCGGTGCAGTCGGCCCGGAGAGCGCGCGCGATCCTGTCAGCTATCGCTGGATCCATGATCACGGTTGCCGGTGTCACATTATCGACGACAATGCTGACCCTGCAACTGGCATCTTCACAATTTGGGCCCAGAATGCTGCGCAATTTCATGCGCGACCGCGGCAACCAGATCGTGCTTGGCACGTTCTTGTCCACCTTAGTCTATTGCCTGTTGGTCCTTGCCTCCGTTCGGGGAAGCGGCACTTCCTATTTCGTGCCAGTGATCGCCGTGACCTTGGGTATGATCCTGGCCGTCTGTAAGCCGCGCAACTCCAGGGTCTGCGACCGCCCGGTTCAGAGCAGTTCGAGCAATCTGCGCGCGGCCTCTTCGGACGAGGCCGGGTTCTGGCCTGTGATCAGCTTGCCGTCGGTCACCACGAAAGACGCCCAGTCGGCACCCTTTTCATAAACACTGCCGTTGGTCTTCAGCATATCCTCGACCAGGAAAGGGACCACCTCTGTCAGGCCAGCGGCCTCTTCCTCGGTGTTGGTGAACCCGGTGACGGCCTTGCCTGCGACCAGCGATTTGCCATCCGCACCCTTGGGGTGCTTGAACACCGCCGGCGCGTGGCAGACTGCGGCAATCGGGCGATTGGTGCGCGCGAAGGTTTCGATCAGCTTGATGCTGTCGGCATCCTCGGCCAGATCCCAGAGCGGGCCGTGACCGCCGGGATAAAAGACTGCATCGAACCCGTTGGCCAAGATCGTGGACAGCTTGACCGTCTGTGCCAGATCCTGCTGCGCCGCCTTGTCACTTTTGAAGCGCTTCGTCGCCTCGGTCTGGGCATCGTCCGCGTCGCTGGTGGGATCGAGCGGCGGTTGGCCGCCCCTGGGCGAGGCCAGCGTGACCTCGGCCCCTGCGTCCTTGAACACATAGTAGGGAGCAGCGAATTCTTCGAGCCAGAAACCGGTTTTCTTGCCTGTGTCGCCGAGTTTGTCATGCGATGTGAGAACCATGAGAATTTTCATAAGTTGATGCCTTTTGATAGGTCTGTGTTTCAGGCCGTCAGCTTGACGACGCGTTTGCCGAAAGCTTCGCCCTTGAGTAATCCAACGAAGGCCGCCGGGGCTTGTTCCAAGCCGTGGATCATTTCTTCGCGATATTGGACTTTGCCTGCGTCGACCCAAGCGCCCATCTGCTTGGCGAACTCGGGATAAAGGTGGCCAAAGTCGTCAAAGACGATGAAGCCGCGCAGCGTCATCCGCTTGCGCAGGATCGTGCCAAGCAAGAGGTTCATCCGGTCCGGACCGTCGGGCAACGCGGTGGCGTTGTATTGCGAGATCAGGCCGCAGACCGGAATGCGAGCTGAGGCATTGAGCAGGGGAAGAACCGCATCGAAAACAGCGCCGCCGACATTCTCGAAATAGATGTCGATGCCCTCGGGCACCGCCGCCTTCAGCGCGTTCGGGAACCTATCGGCCTTGTAATTAATGCAGGCGTCGAACCCCAGAGTATCGACCACATGGGCGCATTTCGCGGGCCCACCTGCGATCCCGACAACATGCAGGCCGAGGATCTTGGCGATTTGACCCACGGTGGCACCTACGGGACCACTGGCCCCGGCGACGACAAGCGTCTCGCCCGCCTGCGGCTGGCCGATCCGGGTCAGACCCGCCCAGGCGGTCAGACCCGGCATCCCCAGCACCCCGAGCGCCCAAGACGGGTTTTCGGGCGATGTGCCCATATTGATCACGCCCGTGCCGTCGGACAGGGCATAATCCTGCCAACCGCCGAATGCCTGCACCCAGTCGCCCTCCGCAAAACCCGCGACGTCGGATGCCACGACCTGTGCCACGGTGCCACCAACCATGACTGCGCCAATCTTGACCGGGACGGCATAGGATGGTGCGTCGCTCATCCGGCCACGCATATAGGGGTCCAGCGACAGGTATTCGTTGCGCAGCAGCATCTGACCCTTGCCGGGGGTCGGCACATCTTCGGTGTCAAGCCGAAGCGTCTTGTCATCCGGCGCGCCCTTGGGACGTTTGGCGAGGACGAACTTGCGATTTTCTGTCTTCGATTGAGCCATAGGGGTATCCTTTTGTAATCTGACGTCTGATTTGATCGGCAAGGCGCTCGCGTCAAAGCCTCATGGACGCCCGCGCATCGTGTCGATCAGGCCCTGGAACCAGCTCCGCGCGGCTTCGAGAGTGTGGTTCTCTTCGACAAATCCTCGCAGGGCCGTTAACTGCTCTTCAAAGAGGCGAGCTTTGCGCAAATCGGCGGGTGTTTCATCCGGGCCAAGAGGCAGGATGTTTTCGAGGTAGGTTTCCCCCAAAAGTCGACGAAGCAGGCCTTCCCCCAAGAACGCCTTGTCGTTGTTCAGGGTCCGTGTCGCGCGCAGAAGGCGGCGAATGTCGTACTGGCCGGGATAGATATCGGGCACCTGCTTTTTGATGCCAAGCAGGCTGTAGACGCCGATGCGCGCCGTGCGAACCGAGCTTTCCAGCGTGAACACGACGTCATTATGGGTTTCCACAAACTGACCGAGACAGGCGAGGTTGCTGGAGCCTTTGGGCACCGGCCACGGGCGGTCGCCACGGGCGCGGGGCATGAATTGCGCCGTGATATAGGGCATCAGCGCAGTCCTGACTTTTGTCGCGGCAATCACCGTGTCAACGTGATCAATCAGGCCAAGGTGAAAGCACAGCTCTGTCAGGATTTCATCGCCGGTGCAGTCCGGCATCGGTTTCTTGATGTAATCACCCGGCTTGTCCATCAGCAACGCAAATACCCATGGGACGATCACATCCGAGGGCTGATCGACAAAATGCGGCTGGCGGTTGACCGTGAAACTCATCAGCCAGGCCGAGTCGGTGAAGGTGATGATGCCGCCTGTCGCCGTGTTGCCGGAATAGGGATCGTTGACTGACAATTCCTTAAGCTTTTCGGTAAGCGGGGACGGCGTGCAGGTCAAGGTCGCAGATTCCCAAGTTGATTTGGGCACATTTCCGAAGAATTTTTCAGGTCGTCCGAAAGTTGGGGATTTCCGGGCGAGTGTCGCCCAGAGCTTCCAAGCCATGCCCACATCCGGCTCCATCTCGTTCACGCGCAGAACTGGAGCCGTCTTGTTATAGCCAAAGGCCGTATCCTCGACGATGGACCCGAGGGTGACGAACACCAGATCCCGCGCGCTGACCTTGATGGTCTGGTCGACGTTGGCGACGCGGCACCGGATTGCGGTGGTGGTCCGGCTCTCATCGCTGACGTCCATTTCGAAGTCGGACACAATCGTGTTGTATTGGATCTTGACGCCTTGGTCCGTAAGCCAGGCCATCAAGGGCCGGACAAAGCTATCGTATTGATTATACTTGGGAAAAACGAGCGCGGTCATGTCGTTCAGCCCATCCAACAGATGCAGGAAACGGTGCATGTAGAGCTTCATTTCCAGCACGGAATGCCAATTTTGAAACGCGAACATGGTGCGCCAGAATGTATAGAAATTGGTCTTCAGAAAGCCTTCGCTGAACCAGTCTTCTACCGAGATATTGTCCAGATCCTCCTTTCGCGCCAGAAAGAGCCGAACAAGCTCGAGCTGTTGCAACTTGCTCAGCCCCATGGTCGAGAAATCGGCGATCTTGCCCTGTTTCTCCAAAAGCCGGGCTTTTGACCAATTCTTGTCGGCGTCATTCACGATCCGGAATTCGTCCAGCACCGTGAAGGGTGCCGGGAGTTCCAGAGCGGGTATTTCCGAGAAGACATCCCAGAAGTTCTGATAGGTCATCTCCATCTCGCGGCCGCCTCGGACAATATAGCCATCCTCTGCGGTGCCTGCCCCATCAAGCGCTCCGCCCTCGATGTCTTGGGATTCCAGAAGTGTGATGTTGCAGCCGGGCATATGCCCGTCGCGGATCAGGAAAAAGGCGGCGGACAGCCCGCCGATTCCGCTGCCGACAATAAAGGCGTTTCGATCTGAAATACCTTCGGTTGGCAGCGGGCGATTGTTGACATAGCTCCCGTGCAGGTCAGCGGGCGGCAATGGCGTGTCCAGACCATTGTGCAGGTGACGCGCATAGGCGTCAGGGGTTATATCCACGACCCGTTCCGCCATGGCGTCGATATGGGTCTCGAGGCGGGAGATATCAGGTCCGGGGGAATGGAGACCAGCCATGGCGGCGTCCTTTCAAGGGAATGAAGTGCCGCGCTCGGGGCGGGATCTGCATCTCCCCGGACGCTACGTGCAAACCGGCGCAGGAGTGCTGATCTGGATCAGCGGCGGCGTGATCCGGACGACGGGACTTGGCGCAGTGGGATGGGCAACGCGTATGTCTACGGTGTGTCCAACAACATTACCCCCAACTTTCTCGCCGGGTCTTCGCCCAGAACCGTTTTCCCGACAGCGCACTGATCCGAGTTAGCCCTGGGGAGCTTATTTTGCTGTCAGATGGCTATCGGTGCTCACGGTCGTGTGGCTCAGTCCGCAACAGCAAAGGGAATTACTCAATGACACTCAAAGGAAAAGTGGCGCTTGTGACCGGTGCCGCGCAGGGGATCGGACGTGGTATAGCCTTGCGCCTGGCAAAAGACGGCGCCGATATCGCCATTGTCGACATCAATACCGATAAGATGGCCGGAGTCGCAGCCGAGATCGAAGACCTTGGCCGCAAGGCCACAACCTTCAAGGCCGACATCAGCGCCCGAGCGGAGGTCTATGCTGCGGTAGATCATGCTGAAAAGACGCTCGGCGGGTTCGACATCATGGTCAACAATGCCGGGATCGCGCAGGTCGATCCGATCGCAGATGTCACACCGGAGGACGTAGAACTCATCCTGAAAGTCAATATTCAAGGTGTTCTCTGGGGGATACAGGCTGCCGCTGCAAAATTCAAATCTCTGGGCCATAAGGGCAAGATCATCAACGCCTCTTCGATTGCCGGGCACGATGGCTTTGAAATGCTGGGCGTTTATTCGGCAACGAAGTTCGCCGTGCGAGCGCTGACACAGGCCGCGGCCAAGGAATATGCCAGTGACGGCATCACCGTGAATGCCTACTGTCCCGGCATAGTCGGGACAGACATGTGGGTCGAGATCGACAAGCGGTTTTCTGAATTGACCGGTGCGCCCATCGGCGAGACCTACGACAAATACGTGGGCGGAATAGCTCTGGGGCGGGCACAGACGCCGGACGACGTTGCCGCACTGGTCTCATACCTCGCTGGACCGGATTCCGATTACATAACAGGGCAGGCGATCATCACCGACGGCGGGATCGTCTATCGCTGACACCGCGGGCGGGGGCCAATTGCCCCCCGTCTTACGCCTTCGCGTTTATTCCGACAGCCCGTCTTTTTCGTCGGACTTCTTGACGCGGGTTTTGCCGGCGGGGCGTTCGTTGGCCCGCTTCAGTTCATCCTGTGTGCCGATGTCACGCGGCAAACGTCCACCTGAACGACCTGCTTGAGATATCGTGCCTTTGGCACCAAGGGCGTGGTTTGAGTTGTCGGGTTTTGGGGTATTATCTTGGGTCATGGTATTGCCTCTATTTTCTCATTCTATGGATTTAAAACACTCAGGCTCCGTTTGGTGAGGTCGAAGGATCCAGAAGGCTGGATTGGTAGACTGGATAAACGCGGTGAATGAGCATTGATTTGCTCCATTGACGGTCAAATCCTCTCTCGCCAGCCAATACCGACTAGGGAGTTTTAGGGGCGCAAGGGCTGCCTCAAACGTTCAAATTACGTATGACAAGAGGAGCGATCCGGTACTGATCGAGGTTAGCCTTGGGTATGATGCGCCAGCCCCCGACACAGCAAATGAGGTCACAATCCAATGCGCCCCGGCGCTTCAGACGGCATAGCGCAGGATCGCGGCCACGGCTGCGCCGTCGGGCATGTCCGCCCGTCGCACAGCCAGAACCTTGCCCCCGGTGAGGATCGTCCGCCTTGTTATCTCATCGATCACGCCATAGCTGGCCGCGCCCGGTGTCGTTGCCAGAACAACCGTGCCGTCGGTCTCGTCCACCGTGCCGGGCATCACCTCGTCGATATCGACGAGCAGCGTGTCCACCGCGCCGAAGGTGACGGCGCGCGCGACGGCCTGAAGATCGGTGATGGCGCGATGTGATCCGACCCGTTCGTGAAAGAGCGCGGTCGCAGCTCCGATCTGCGACGCGTAATGCCCATCCAGAACCGAGCGTGCGGAACGCGCCAACGCGCTTTCGGTCATACTGTCGGGGCTTACGGAAATCCCCTCGGCCAACAGACCCGGATAGCTGTTGACTGCTCGGAACATCGGTCCAACCGGCTCGGTCGCAGCAAGGATGAGCGGCGTTTCCCGACCCGCCAGAACCGGGCGCAGGGCCGCGTCCACCTTGCGTGCGAAACTGAGCAAAAGCTTCTTCTGGCCTTCGGAATTAGCCTGTGTGGTGCCTTGCGTGAGGTTGTTGACCGACGCGCGACCGGTCGCGTCGGCGGCGCTGTCGGGCAGGTCCGACACGCTGACCAATGTTGCAGGATGGTCGGCGAAGACCTCGACCAGACGGACATCATTCTCGGACAAGGCCAGCACGAAGGCATGTTGGCGAAAGGCCATCGCGCGCATAAGCGGCTTGAGGTGGAAGCGATCCGACACCTCGACCGTTTCGGTGACCTCTGTCGCCAGCCGGAAGGTCCGCAAGCTGTCCGGGGTGGCGAGAACCGCAAGGCTGTTGGCCTGAAACCGCCAGAATTCGTCATCCTCGTCCAGCGCAAGAAGTTTCTCCTCGAGAGCCGCACGACGGCGCTTGTCGAAACCTGCGGCGTCGAGCTGCCCGAGTGCCGTTCGGGTCAGATTGCCGAATGAGATACGGCTGAGCGTAACATGCTGGGTCTCGGGTGTTGTCGGCAGATAGATCGAAACACAGGCATCAGCACGGGCCTCGATCAATGCCCGGATTTCGGGGTGGGTTGGAATATCGACATAGAGCATGAAGTGTCCTTTCGAGGATCTTTTCGGGTCGCTTTACGGAGACCGGAGCCGCTTTGGGCCGTTTCTGTCGCGTGCTGACCCGACAGACCTAGGACCGCTTAGGGGGAGGGTCTTTTGCTACCCCGTTGGGCATAGGGGCGTCGCACCGTCAGCGTCCTTTTTTTGTCTCTGGCTTTGATGGGGTTCTGGCGCCTGCGGTCTTCTTGTCAGATGCGGCCCGGTCGCGCGGATCGGATCCACCCCAGCGCGGGATTGTCAGATCGTTGTCAAGCCTGCGGCCGGGAAGCCTCCTTTCGTCTGGCGTGTCGAATGCATCCTTGCCAAGGCCCAGCCACGTCCCGACATGTGTGTCGCCAGAAGACCCGCCCAGATCAAAGCCGGGCCTGTCGACCCCTTGGCCAAGGTCGTTGGCAGACGGGGATTCATCTTGTGCTTGGCCCGTCGCAACAGGCTGTTCGACGTGATCGGTCTTAGCGGAGGATACTGGCGGCGTGGATGGCTTTTCATGTTTCTTCATGTGTTCGCTCCTTCGGATATCTCTTGATTCCCGATATTCTGCCAAAAACGGACCGCTTAGCGCAGGCCAGCGTAATCATGGCATCCATTGGTCTTTGGCCGCCCCGATTGGCCACAGAACCGGGAAACTTTCAGCCCTTGGCTGAGAGAAATTTCGCACGCTACAGCCATCCTTCGAACGATAAATCACGTTTGCAGCTGGTGTACTGATACAGATCAGGTCAGCAGTCCGATGTAAGGCAAAGCGGTTGTGATGTTCTGAACCGCCCCGGGTTTACCGGAGAGTTTTTGGTTCAATGATTAGGTCGTGTCTCGAATCTGGTGGAAATTCTCCGGCGGCGTTCTCCGGGCGGGTTGATTTGGGCCTGATCAGGCGGCGAGGTCAAGGGTCATGGGCT
>NZ_JBRJGP010000039.1:0-13557 GCF_053628555.1 Roseovarius sp. MBR-79
TTGCTATATGAGGGCCGCACGCTCCAAGGCGCTCGCCCCAAACTGGCCGACTTTTGCTCCGCCACAATGGCCGAATTTTACTCCGCCGTTGACACGCAGCAATGACCCACCGGCTCAAGTTGTGGATAAGGCCGAAAATGATCATTTTTGGGCCTCAAAACCCTGATCTTTCATCCTATGCAGCACGTCCATGGCGTGCTTGGCTTGGAAATCGGTCGGGATCCTGCGCGGCATCGAGGCGCATATCTGCAGGATCTGCAGGTCCTTAGGTGACAGCTTCCGCTCAGCTTTCCCCCAGTCCATCACCTTGGCCCAGAACTCGGTCCCCAAGTTGACGACCTGGGTCTGGACGTTGATCCCTTCGGTCAACGCCTTCTTCGCCTTCGCGTCCCGCACCGCGGTTCGGACGGACTCAACCAGCGTCAGGCAGCTGGCGAAGTCGTCATCGTAGGCGAGCTGCCTGCCCTTGAGACCATTCCAGCACGCCTGCTGCTTTGCCCACTCTGACATGTTCCGGACGCCGGCCGGTGGGTGCGTGATGACATCGTTGGCCTCGGCCGCGGCGACGAGCAGCGCACGCAACAAGGCGTCCGAGACTGCCTGACGCCGCCAGATGGCGTCGACATCCAGCACCTGCTTGTCGCTGGTTGCGTCATGGAAGACCTTCGCCATGGCGTAGGTCACGATGTTCGCGCGGTAGCCGCCTTCATACCAAGGCTGTTTCGGCACCTCGGTTTCCAGCTTCCTGAAGATGATGGCCTTCGCGATCAGCCGCCGATACCAGAGTTCATCATATCGGGCATCGCTCTTGGCCCAGGCCTCGCCGATTTCCTTGGCAAATTCGGCGAAGTTCTTCTGTGCACCTTTCGAAACCAAGTCAGGATGACCTGCAGCCGAATACTCGAATTTCGCAAGGTCGGTCTTGCTGAAAAGCTGCGCCTTGGGGAACTCGAGGTCGAACTTCTTCTGCTGGGCAGGCGTCAGGCGCCCGCGCGCGTTGATGAACTGACCGCGGGACCGCTCGTAGAACCATTTGCTGTCATGCCGCTCGCCTTCGCGGGCCGTGAAGATCACGCTGCGCGAGAACTGTTCGATCCGGATGTGGAACGGGTGGTTCGAGAAGAAGTCCGCCGCGTTCACCTTGTTCTGGGTGTTCGCAAACTCGGAAATCTTGGGCACGATCTCCTCTGACCTGTCGGGCGGCACCACGGTCAGCTTCATCTGGACAAAAACCTGCGGAAGCTGCTCGCGGGCGTTCTTCATCGCGGTGTGTATAGAACCGGTCGTCTGGGCACCGTTCACGATCTGCAGATTGCTGATCGAGGCGATCGCAAGACCGTCATCCGTGCGGACGCAGGTCACGTCGTCGGCAGTCGCGGATAGCCCGTTGTTATAGGGAAAAAACAGGTCCGGCTCTTCCTTGATCGTCTTCTGGATGCCCTTGTTGGTCTTGGCCCTCGCCTGAAGGAACGAGCGCACATTCGCCTCGAGAAGCCGTGCGCCCCAGCGGTCGTAGATCGAAGCCAACTGTTCGCCCGGCACGATCAGGAGGTAGCTTTCCAATGCAGCGCCCGTCTGTGACGCCTTCAGCGCCGGCAATGGCCCGCCGAAGTCCCCGGCGAAGTCGATCACCATGTCCTCGCGCGCCTGACCGGACCGGTCGAAACGCTCGAAGCGCGCAAGGTCCCAGACCGACCATGTGACCGGAACGTCATCGAGTTCCTGCAGCTTCACCGCGTCGTCACGACCGATATACTGGCGGTTCGATACGAGGATCAGCTTGACCTTGGTCACCTGCGACCACGTCGTGATGATCAGGTCGGACACCTGAAATGCGGGGCTGACCTCGTTCAAGGCATCACGGAAATCTTCCGTCCGGGCCTTTTTAAGAAAACGGATCAAGGGGTTCAGGATGGGCGGCACATCGCCCTTTCCAAAGGTCTGTATATCTTCGCTGTCCACGAAGTCGCAGACGACCAGGCCCAACACGCCCCCGCTGTCGCGCGGGTCGCCTGCGTATCCGTCGATCCTGAGCCTCTGCCCGCCCTCGCCGCTCTGGTAGTATGAACGATCCGCAACCTCGAGTTCGCCCGCTTCCGTCAGGCGCTCGGTCATCCGGTCGAAAAAAGCCTCGACCGGGAAGATCCCGCTGGCGTCGGCTTCGCGGCGGATGTCGGCCATAAGGTTCTGATGGTATTCTTGAAGCTCGCTCATGCCTGCCCACCTTCGGTCAAGCCGGCCCGCACATCATCCCAAGCCTTGAGAAAAGGCGAACAGGCCGAAAGCGCCAGCGCGTAGGTGACGCCGGACACGCCGAGCGGGACCGGTGCAGCGATCCGTGGAAACTCGTCTGTGACCGCGAAAAACTCGGGCGCGGAAACGATCCAGCGCCATGCCAAATAGTCGTGCAGGGCATCGTAGCCGACATCCGCGAGGTGCAGGTCCCAATCCATTACCGATGACGGTTCAGTGCGCTCCAGAAGCTCCGTGACCATATCGACATGTTCGGTCAGTGTCCGTCCATGCGGCGGTTGCACCTTGTCGACGGCCAGCACGGCCAGCCAGATCCGCCGATCAGGCACATCGGCCAGCTGATGCTCGCTGGTGATCTTGACGAAAGGCTGAGACGCGCCGCGACGGGCCTTGACCTCGATGCAGTCGGCCTTGAGTTCGAAATCCTTGGGCGCGCCGGATGGTCCCGTCCATGCGGACAGGGCGGGCTTCGGCCCAAGCTCGGCGATCAGAAGCTTCAGAACCTCGATTTCGCCGATCAGGCCCTTCTGCGCCTCCTCGGACAGCACCTCCGGCTTGCCGCCGCGCAGAAGGTAGTGCCACCGGAAAGTGCGCCCGATGGCGCGCTCCAGCGCCTCCGCTTCGGTCTCGGCCAGTTCCCCCGCAGCCATCACGTCGCGGCAGAGCGTCTCGAACAGCTCCATCTGGGCGTTGTCCTTCAGTCGGATATAGAGGATCGGACCACCCGGCAGGGTCTGGAAACGGATTTCAAGGTTCTTGAGCTTGGGGAGGTCCGGGACGGGGCGCGGCAGATCACTGAGCTGCAGAACCAGCGTCGCATCCGCCCGCGGCATGACTGCCCAGAACCAGTTCCATCGTGCCGCGGCATCCACCCGCCGCGTATCGACCTTTCCTGCCTCAAGGCCGGACCAGGGTGTATCATTCGGGATCACCAAGCGCCTCCTCCTCGATCTCTTCCTCGCCGAACATCTCGCGCATGCGGATGGTGTTCACGACATACTCGACGGTCCCGCCACCGATCCTGCTGGACGGGAACGAGAGGCCCCACACAAGCACCCCTTCCGGCATGGTCGGATCGTCCAGCTTCGGCTTGACGAGACGGAGGATCAGCAACGGGCGGCGACCGGGAACTTGGCGGTAGATCCTCGGGTTGACGGTCTTGGGCAGCTTCTGATCTGGCCGAGAAAGGCGGAATGCTTCACGCGCATCGGCAATCTGCGTTGCGGTCAGGCCTTCGGTCTCGTCCTCGGCAGAGCCAATCCGACGGCTGGACCCGCTGAAGGCAAGAACACCGCCCTTTGCGAGGTCCGGATCAACGGATAGCTCGTAGGGCACGATATCGAGCCCTGCAAAAGGTATGGGGTCCATGTCCTTGCGGGTAGAGCTGGCGATGAAGACATCCCATTTCGCAAGCTCATCATCAGCCCGCGCTTCGATGTAATCGTTGATCAACTTGGGATCAGTAAGCGGATTTACCGGACGAAGCCCGGGTTCTGTTCGGTATTTGCGAAGGAAATCCCTGATCGGCTCAACGCCTACCCCGGAGAGCAGGAAGCCCCTTGGCTGTTCGGAGAGAGGTATCCCCGTGCTGGCGGTGGTGGACAGAAGATACTCGCCCGCACGCAGGTTCGCATCAAGCTGTGCCTTGTCGAGGACGATCCGCGTGGTCTCGATCAGGTTCTCGGCCAGCCCGACTTTGACCGGCAGCTCCTTGCCCGTTCCCATCTTGTTGCGCGCCGTCACGATCAGCGCCTCGGGGTGGCTGCGCACGGCGAGCCCGAATTGGGCGGGCGTCGCCTTGGCAAGCTCCATCCGCTTCAGCTGGGTCTGCAGGTCGTCCATGGCCTCGTGAATATGGGCATACCAGCCGACACCATCCGCGGGCATCCAGACACGACACAGATCCTCGTAGCCCGGGCGGTAGCCGAACCAGCGGCCCATCTGCATCAGCGTGTCGTACATCATGGAATTGCGGAGGAAGTAGCTGACCGTCAGCCCTTCGAGGGTCAGCCCCCTTGAAAGGGAGAAGCCACCGACCGCGATCACCGTGATCCCGTGTTCCCCGACATGGTCATAGTCCAACGCCTGGGCCCGCTTGGAGGCGTTGACCTCGACCACGCGGGCCGCCACCAGCACCTCGTGCAATCGCGCCTGCACCGATGGCCAGTCTGCGCCGTCAGCGTCGGCAAATTCCCGTTTCCATGTCGCATGCAGCGCAGCGATCTCGGGGTTCCGCAGCGCAGCCGGACCCTTTCCGGCGTCGACGGCCACGGCGTCACGGATACGCGCCACCACATCGGCGATCCGCGACCGCAAGCGTCCCTGGACGTCGGTGAACCGCGAGGCATTGACCAGCATCGACGCGTGACCGGCCTGCTGCCCACGCGCATTCCGGATCGCGCGGGCGACGATGAAGGCGCGCACGGCCTCGACCAGACTACCGGGCAGCACATCGACCGGATGGTCGATCCTGTGCTTCATCGGCAGCACGTCCTCGTTGTCGTCGATCAGCCGGATGTGCTGATCACGCGCGTCGAGAAAGATCTTCTGCGCCCCGAAATAATTCGAGGGCGCATCCAGCCCGATGATGAAATCCCGGGGAAACAGGTCCTGTTTCAGCGCCTCGTCATCAGTGTCCGGATCGATGAAGATGTTGGCGAAGGGCGTCGCGGTATAGCCGACGTAGCAACTGCGATGGAACAGCGACAGCAGCTCGCGGATCTGGCTGTTGATCCGCGTCACCTCGTCCCGCTGATAGGCCGTGTTGATCGAGGCGTTGTCGGCCTCGTCATCGATCAGCAGCATCGGCTGGCTGACCATCTGCGTGCTCTGGTGAACGGAATGTTCCTTCAGCCATTCGAGGAGGTTCTTCAACGTGCTGGAGTTCTTCTTGATCACCAGCACCACCGGCACGTTGATCTGGCTCAGCTGCGCGGTGAAAGTCGTGGCCGTCGCCTTGTTGAAATCCCGCAGGGTGTTGGTCAGCGATACGGGAAATTCGCGCTGATCGAACTGACCGACGCCGATGATCTTCTGCCGTTGCGCCTTGTTGGCATGGGCCAGCCGCCCGGTATCCCGCCCGATGAAGCCTTCGTCGATCCGCGCCTGGGTCTGGTTACGCAGGTTGTTGTGGATGCCCGCGATCACCACGATCAGCCGGTAGCCCGCATCCGCCGCCTTGCAGATCAGGCCGGTATAGTTCGCGGTCTTGCCGCTCTGGACATGCCCCACGACCATGCCCCGGCGGCTCCAGGGGCTCAGGTTGTTCGGGTTACCGAGGCGGTCCAGAACCTTGTCCGTGACCTCGTCCGTGCCGTCGATCACCGACTTGGGAAGCCCCTTCAGGCCCAGAAGCCTGCGATACCGTCCCCAGTAGAAATCCCCGACTTCGCCATTGATCCGCGCGTCATGAAGCCAGGGCTTGAAGTCTTCGGCATCCACAATCGCACCGAGGCCCATGCTGATGCCGTACTTCTCCTCGATCAGGCGCGCCAGTTCTTCGGCGTCCTCATCCTCGATCTTGCCCGCGAACATCGGGGTTTCGCGCAATTGGGCGATGATGTCGCGAATGGACTGCGCAGTGTGAGGCCCCGCCTGTGACGCCATGTACATGGACGTCATGCCCTCGAGACTGCTGAGAAGCGGGGTCATTGCTGCTCCTTTTCTTCAAGCGTCGTCGCGATGATGCGCTGAGTATCGTCCCAGGCAGACCGAAAGGGATCAACATCCTTCATCAAGGCCATGATTTCCTTGATATCCTTTCGCGCACCCATCAGAACGGAAAGGGTCGCCTGAACAGCCTGTGCAAGGGTGTCTTCGTCCACCCGATCAGGCACGATCTCTTCGGCCGTCCCGGCCATGTCGGCGTGAAGCGTCTCGATCGGCAGGCACGCACCGACCAGAGCGATGCAATTGAAGAAGCCGCGCCGCAGGTCTGGCGGCAGACTTTCGGCAAAGTCCGCGAAGGCCGGATGCTCGACGTTCGGCCTGTAACGGATCTGCCCCTCGGCCTGGATGCGATGCCACATGGGCAAACGCTCGTGATCGACCAGCTTCTGACCGCGCTTGCGGTAGGTACGCTTTGATCCGTCCTGAATCCGCTCGATGACCTTCTTGAGGCGATCCCTGACGATGGGCGGCAACTGCGCCGAGGATTTCTTGACGTCGATCTTCCAGTCAGCGTCCATGCTGTTGGGAATGTCGATCCTGACCCGCGACAGCTTCGTCAATTCCGACTGACGGCACAGGCCGAACCATGTCCCGTACAGGATCAGCCTCTTGCCACGATAGAGATAGAAGCCTTGCGACTTCAGGTGCCCCTCCGGTCCGGCAATGTCTTCCCAGTCCGTCTTGCCCATCTGCTTGTGGTGCGGAAGGGTGAAGCTCTGGATTTCGACATCACCCCGGATCAGCGAAAGCCGCTCCTCGGGGTCGGGAATGGTCGCCGGGTTCTTTCGGGCAAATGGATCGAGAGGCGGAAGCACCCGGCCATTCAGCGAAATCGAAAGCGGTTTTGCGTCTTCCATGAAACGGTGGAAGACGAGACGCAGGTGCCGTTCCGTTTCGGCAATACGCTGATTGATCACCTCGGCCCGCTTTGTGGCGTTGTGGGCATACCCGCCCGACAAGCGATCAAGCTTTTCCCAAAGTACGAGGGTGCCGGTTTCTCCCAGCTTTTCGACCTCGGGAATTCCCGAAACGTCATCCGGCAGCTGCACCGCCCACTCGTTCCGCTCCGCGACATCGTCGAGATCCCAGACAGCCGCCGATGTCCTGCCAGCCCTCCGCGACACGACTGTCAGCCGACGGCATTGCGAAAAACTCGCACTCTTCATGCCAAGACCGAAACGGCCCAGGTCGGGTTCATCCCGTGATGCCAAGGGGTTGCGGCTACCCGGACGCATGGCCGCAATCAATTCTTCTTCCGTCATCCCGCCACCATCATCGATGATGGCGATATGGGGCTCGTCCGCGAAAGTCTCGGTCACGATCCGGACGCGCCGCGCTCCTGCAGTGATCGAATTGTCGATGACATCGGAAATTGCGGTCTCGAGGGAGTAGCCGATATCCCTCAAACCCTCGATCAACGAGGCTGCATGCGGTGTTGCATCGGCGCGACGTGTCGAAACAACTTCCTGCATGCTATCCTTCGTTTCTCCTGGCTTCCCAACAACTTGGCGGCAGGAGCTCGATATTGCAAGGATTTCAGGGCTCTAGTTTACCCTTGTTTGTCAGCGCAGCATGGACAAGATCCGCGATCTGCCGTGCAAGGAACGGCGGCACGGCGTTCCCGACCTGCACGTATTGCTGCGTCCGGTTGCCGATGAACAGATAGTCGTCAGGGAAGGTCTGCAGGCGCGCGGCCTCGCGCACCGTCAGGCTGCGGCACTGGATGGGGTCCGGATGGATGAAGTAGTGACCATCCTTCGAAATGTGGCTCGTAACGGTCGTGGATGCCTCGCCCGCCAGTTGGACCCGGAACCGGTCGTTGAACTTCCCGCTGTCCCAGTTCTTGTGGTCCGGGCTGATGAGATACGGGAAGTCGGCGGCCTTAGGGCTGTAACCATGCACGTCACCGAACACAGCCGCGAACAGGTAGCGGCCAAGGTCCGGTGCCATGTGCCCCCGCGTCTCGTGCTGCGCCAGCCCGCGCAGCCCCGGCCTTTCCAGCCACTGCAGCAGAGCGTCGTTGGAGGTGCCATACCCCTCTGGCAATCGTGACGCCGAGCGAACCGCCGGGCCGCCCGCCTTCAGCCGTTTCGCGACATCCTTGAAGACGCCCCGGATCTGCGAATTCGCCTTGCCGCCATGAAGATTGGCCAGCAGCCGGGCAGCATCGGCGACAACCGTCCGCCATGCGTCCGGATCATCCTGACCCCGGCTGATCCCGCTGCGCAGCATCGGCATGTTCCCGATCACGTCATCGACCGTTCGGGCAACATCCGACACCGGGATTCCAGCACCGCTAGCGCCATTGGCAAGGTCCGTTCGGATCCCGATGATGATGACGCGGTGACGGCGCTGCGGCACGCCGAAGCGTTCTGCCCGCACGATGAAATCGGAGGGCTGGGCTGCCTCGCGCAGACTTGCCTTGCCATCTTCGACATGGATCGCGCGCAACTCGTATTGGTGGCCCTTGCCTGTGCCGAGCGATGCCAGGTCCTCCATCAGCATCTCGAACACCAGACGGCTTTCGATAGTCGATGACAGCATGCCCGTTACGTTTTCCATCACGAAGGCCGCCGGGCGCAGGCGGTCGAGAACGCTGATGTATTCCCTGAACAGGTAGTGCCGCTCGTCCTCCTCGGGCACATAGCCGACCTTCCCCTTCGACCGGGCGCGGCCGACCAGAGAATAGGCCTGGCAGGGCGGCCCGCCGATCAGGATCGTGTCGTCGTAGCCCTGGCGCAGGCTCGTGATGGCTGCGTCCATGGCCTTGGCTGCGTCCTCGGTCCCGAGCTCAAGGCAGCGCGCTTCTGCCTCGGCCCGCGCCCATGCATGGGCATCGACCTCGTGCCAGTCCGGTTCGTCCGAAAGCCCCGCATGAAAATCGATGAAGGCTTGCGGCAGCGTTCCGTGCCGCGCCTGATGTTCCCGCAGAAACGCCCGCAACCGAAGCGTCCGGTGCGCCGAGGCTTCCTTTTCGACCGAGATGCCGATGTGGAAGGGCGCGTGGTCCCCCACCTTCAGGCAGGAGAAACCCTCGCCCAGCCCGCCAGGACCGGCAAACAGATCGACAATGCCGAATTTGGCTGGCAAATCAGGGACCTCTCGTCAGGGGACTGATGCCTGTATACCAGGTGAGAAGGACGATGCCAGGAGCCAAATGGCAGATATTGTCAACAAGGAGACCCGTTCCCGGATGATGTCGGGAATACGCGGCAAGGATACGCGGCCCGAGCTGTTGCTGCGCCGCGCCCTTCATGTGCGCGGGTTCCGCTACCGACTTCACCCCAAGACCATGCGCGGCCGACCGGATATGGTCCTGACCAAACACAGGGTCGCAGTCTTCGTGCATGGATGCTTCTGGCATCGGCACGAAGGCTGTCGATTTGCATCGACGCCTGCCACGCGCCCCGAATTCTGGGCGGCAAAGTTCGCAGCCAATATCCGGCGCGATCAGAAAGTCGTGACAGCGCTGTCGGAAAATGGCTGGCGGATCGCGATTGTCTGGGAATGCGCGCTGAAAAAGCAGGCCAATGTTGATCTCACCGTCGAGCAATTGGCGGATTGGATACTCGAAGGCGGAACGTTCATTGAAATCGGCGAGAAAGATGGGGGTTCATGAGCGGCTTTAGCGCCGAAACTCATGATAGGTCCTTCGAATTCGTCAGACCTTCTCCAATCGCCCCCGCAGATACCGCTCCACCCCGATCGCCAACGAAAAAGCCGGAGCACCAAGCACCAGCGCACCCGCAGACACCGCCGCGACGGCCACCATCGCCATGGCCTCAGCCCCAAGCAGCATCACCGTCGCCCAGCTAGCCAGATAAGCCACCCCGCACAACCTTGCCGACAAGAACCGCGAGACGATGGCGACGCTGGAAAAGGAGAACGCAAGGTGGGCGGAGATTGTCAAACCTTCCGCCGAAAAGCGTCAAACCCGATCCGAGTAAGGACAGACATGACCAAAAAACCCAACCATTTCAGCTTGTTAAATGGTGCCCGGGGGCGGAATCGAACCACCGACACGAGGATTTTCAATCCACTGCTCTACCCCTGAGCTACCCGGGCAACGGGGAAAGGACATGGCCTTTGGGTGGGCGTTTCTTAGGCGAGGCGACGCGGGGTGTCCAGAGGGATTGAGCGGGAACACGAAGGTTTTGTGGCGGTTTTCCGACCGTGCGGAGCACCTCCGCCCGGCCCGTTGGACGCGGGCTTGATTTCACTCTGGCGCATCGTGCGTTTTTATGCTTTTTTTCCCACAAGGGGGAGAAATCGCTTTTGTTCAGCTTTGGCGACATGATTGCGGAAGCGCTTGGCCTGATCCTGGCATGGGACCGGGAGCTGAGCGCGATCGTCGTGCTGTCGCTCAGGGTGACGCTCTCGGCGGTGGCGCTGGCCTGTGTGATCGGGCTGCCACTGGGCGCGCTGATCGGCGCCTTCCGGTTTCCGGGCCGGGGCGCGGCGAGCGTGGCGCTGAATGCCTTGATGGGGCTGCCGCCGGTGGTGGTAGGGCTCTTCGTCTATCTGCTGCTCTCGGCCTCGGGGCCGCTCGGGCCGCTGCAATTGCTCTACACCCCCACGGCGATGATCATCGCGCAGACGATCCTTGTCACCCCCATCGTCGCGGCGCTGACGAAACAGGTGGTCGAGGATCTGCACGGCGAATATGCCGAGCAGTTCGCCTCTTTCGGTGTTTCGGCGCGCGGGCGGGTCGCGGCCCTTCTCTGGGATGCGCGCTACAGCCTGCTGACCGTCGCGCTCGCCGGGTTCGGGCGCGCGGTGGCCGAGGTGGGGGCGGTGCTGATCGTGGGGGGCAACATCAACCATGTCACCCGCGTGATGACCACGACCATCGCGCTCGAGACCTCCAAGGGCAATCTGCAACTGGCGCTGGCGCTCGGCGTGATCCTGCTTGGCCTTGCGGTGGTGGTCAATGCCGGGGTGATGGCGCTTCGGGCCTCGGCGGTGAGGGCGGCCTATGCGTGACACGGTGATGGAGAGCGCACAGGACTGTGCCGCCCCGATCCTGACGGCGCGCGGGCTGGGCTTTTGCGCGGGCGGGCAGGCGCTGTTGCAGGGCGTCGATCTGGAGATCGCGCGCGGGCGGCGCACGATGATCATGGGCGCGAACGGGGCGGGCAAGAGCCTTCTGTTGCGGCTGTTGCACGGGCTTCTGCCGCCCTCCTCGGGCGAGGTGATCTGGCAGGGCGCGCGCTGCGCTCAGGCGATGGTGTTCCAGCGTCCGGTGATGCTGCGCCGCTCGGCCCTCGCCAATCTGCGCTTTGCGCTCCGGGTGCAGGGTCTGGGATGGCGCGCGCGCGCGGCGCGGGCGCAAGAGGCGCTGGAAATGGCGCATCTCACCGGCAAGGCGCACCAGCCTGCGCGGCTTCTTTCGGGCGGCGAGCAGCAACGGCTGGCGGTGGCGCGCGCGCTTGTCTGCGAGCCGGAATTGCTGTTTCTGGACGAGCCGACATCGAGCCTCGATCCGGCGTCGACCCAGATGATCGAGGATCTGGTGAACGCGGCCCATACGCGCGGCGTGACGGTGGTCATGGTCACGCATGACCGGGGGCAGGCGCGGCGCATGGGCGACGATGTGATCTTTCTCCATGCCGGGCGCGTGGCAGAGACGGGGCCGCGCGATCAGCTGCTCGACGCGCCCCGCTCCGAGGCAGCCCGGGCCTGGATGGCCGGGCGGCTTTATACCCGAACCGATTTCTGACACTCAAAAGGAGACCACTATGCTTCGACGTCATCTGCTTTCGCTTGCGCTTGGGGCGGCGCTTGCGCTTGGGGCCGGAACGGCCCGGGCGCAGGAGTTCATCCTGGTGCAATCCACCACCTCGACGCAGAATTCGGGCCTCTTTGACCATATCCTGCCGATCTTTCAGGACAAGACCGGCATCGAGGTGCGGGTTGTCGCGGTCGGCACGGGGCAGGCGATCAAGAATGCCGAGAACGGCGATGGCGACGTGCTTTTCGTCCATGCCAAGGCGGCGGAAGAGAAATTCGTGGCCGAGGGGCACGGGGTCAGCCGCGCGGATGTGATGTATAATGATTTCGTCATCGTCGGTCCGGCGGATGATCCCGCCGGTGTGGCAGGCATGAGCGACGTGACCGCCGCGTTAACCAGGATCAGCGAGGCCGAAGCCCCCTTCGCCTCGCGCGGCGATGACAGCGGCACCCACAAGGCCGAACTGCGCCTGTGGAAGGCCGCCGGGATCGACGTGCAGGCAGCCTCGGGCGGCTGGTATCGTGAAACCGGCTCGGGCATGGGGGCCACGCTCAACACCGGCACCGGCATGGGCGCCTATGTCATGACCGACCGCGCCACCTGGATCGCCTTCGGCAACAAGGGCGATTACCGGATCGCGGTCGAGGGCGACGCGAGGATGTTCAACCAGTATGGCATCATCCTCGTGAACCCCGAGAAGCACCCGGGCGTCAAGGCCGAAGCGGGACAGACCTTCATCGACTGGGTGCTCTCGGACGAGGGGCAGGCCGCGATTGCCAGCTACAAGGTGGACGGCCAGCAACTCTTCTTTCCCAACGCGGGGGGCTGAGCGCGCTCTGCCTTTTCTGCCCCCACGGCACCAGAGGGCCCCGCAATCCGCGAGCCCTTTGCAGTACATGATGCAGCACGGAACTGAGAGTCGTTCAGGACAACGCGATGACAAAGATCCAGCTCCCGAAGATTTCTTTGGGAGCTGGATGCGATGAATGTCGGCTGTGCGGGACGGAGCAGTCGTTCGCAATATTCTGAATTACTATTTGACGGACGATCTATAGACTCGCAGCCTTGGCCAAGGCTTTGGAGGGTGCGTTTTGACTGATGGTGGGATTGGCGGTTCGGGCGGCGATAGCGGGCGGAGGGGCTTCGCCTCAGGGCTGGCAGTTGGTGCCATCATCACCTTCGTCGTAACGGCGACCCTGGCGCCCCTCATTGGCTTCTTTTCCTTTCCGGTCTGCTATGTTATCCGACCGCTCCGACGATTTCATGATCGGGAACTATGATAAAGAACTCGCGCGCTTTAGAGAAAGCCGGCTGCAAGAGGACGACGCCAATAAGCAAGTCGAAGCCCGTGATCGTAGGCTAGTTTCAATTGAGGCCGAGATAAAAGACTTGCGTGAGCGCAGGAATATCTGCCTTTCAGCTCTAGCTGCCCAGCAGCGTGGCGAGCAAGAAGCGAAGGAATGCACTGAGGAAATAGCCGGGGAATATCAAAGGAAGATAGGTGACCTAGAAAATGGGCATGACTACCATTCCTCCAAGCGGTTCAACGAGAAGGAGCAACTGTCCAAGATTCAAGAGGAGGGCGCTTTCCTTGCGCGTCAGATGCGTCAGCAGATTGAGGAAAGGGCTAAGCTTCCTGAGGTCTGTCACCAGTTTTTCAGCATGAAAACACTCGACGACATCATGAAAGAGCCGATCAGACCAGGCACCATTAGACTTTGGTAGAGCGCCTTCTTGGCCCGTTAAAGAGGCCAGGAAAGTTCGCGAGTTCTGATGTGACTGCAAATAAGTCAGCCTTAGTGCGGCTATGTGTCACATCCCGGAAGGTAGTATGGCTTCTTCCTGAACAACTGCGGCTTGAGTTTGTGCCAGTCCTTCATCGCCTGCAAGGGCGACCTGCTGCC
>NZ_JBRJGP010000040.1:0-12164 GCF_053628555.1 Roseovarius sp. MBR-79
TTAAAGCAAGGTGCAAGACACGAAGTGCCCACTTATACAAACGCTGCGCGTTTGTGTGGGCGGGGGAGACTGGCGTTTCCCCTCGACCCCTAAGCAAAGTGCGGCACAGAATGGCGATCTATCATCTCAGAGCTTCGATGATTTCCCGCAGTCAGGGCCGCAGCGCCACGGCGGCAATTGCCTACCGCGTGGCGGAGCGTATCGAAGACCGCCGTACCGGGCTGACCTTCGATTACGCGGCGCGGGGCGGTGTCGATCACACTGAAACCCTTGCGCCTGACCACGCCCCGGATTGGGTCTATGACCGATCCGAGTTGTGGAACCGGGTCGAGGAGGCCGAGACCCGGAAGAACAGCCAGGTCGCCCGCGAGGTCCGCGTGGCCCTGCCCGCCGAGCTGACCCATGCGCAGCGGGTCGAACTGGTCCGGGACTTCGCCCAGGAACAGTTCGTGGACCGTGGGATGATCGCCGACATCGCCCTGCACGCGCCGGGGCGCGACGGCGATGATCGCAATCACCATGCCCACATTCTGCTGACCACCCGCGAGATTGGTCCCGAGGGCTTCACCACCAAAAACCGCGACTGGAACAAGGTCGAGGTTCTGGAAGGCTGGCGCGAAGCCTGGGCGCGGGGCAGCAACATCGCCCTTGAGCGCGCCGGCATCGAGGACCGCGTGGATCACCGGACCTTGGAGGCGCAACGCGACGAGGCGCTTGAGCTGGCGAGGGCGGCGCGGGAGCGCGGCGACGAGGGTGCGGAGCTGGTGCAGACGGTGCGGGCCGTGGAGCTGGACCGTCCACCCCTGCCCCAGCTTTCCCCCGGCGCGTGGCAGATGAAGGAGCGCGGCATCGAGGTCGGCCGCGTCGGGGCCTGGCACGAGGCCAAGGCCCGTGCGACCGAGGTGATGGAGGTTGCCCGCGAGCTGGCCGGTCATGTCCGCGACTGGCTCGACCGGGCTGCAGATCGCGTGTTGGACCGCCTCGGGCCAGAGCCGCCCGAACTGGCGTTTGCCGGAGGCCGTGAGAGCCGGGAACAGGTGCCTGATCTAGCCACGCGGTTGCGGGAGGCTTGGGAAGCCCGGAAAGAGGGCCGGGAGCGGCAGGAGGCGGAGACCCCGGAGCGGGAGGGCCCGGACGATCTGGCGGCACGGTTGCGGGCCGCCGTCGACGGGATCGACCGGGCGGCGCTCAGCGATAGGGTTTCCACGCTGCGCGAGGGCCGGGAGGCCGACGAAAGGCAAGCCGAGTTGGACGCGGCGCAAGAGCGGGAGCGCATAAAAGAACTGGAACAAGAACAGGAGCGCGAAGCTCATGCCCGCCGCGATAGCGGGCATGATTACGGGTTGTAGAGCCAGCTCGGTCCGGAGACCTCCGAATATCGGAGGGCCGAGCTGGTGGGGGTGATCAGGCTTGCTTGCGCGGCCTGCCGCCCTTGCGACCATTTTCGCGGGCGGCGGCAGCTTTGGCGGGTGATTTGGTCTGCCCTGCCCGCCGAGCCATATAGGCCTTGGTTCCGAACAGTCCCGCCAACAAGCCGGGGATGGACAGGTCCACATCGAGGGCTTCCCAATGCAGGCCGTAACCAGCACCGAGGATTTCAACCGCGGCGAGGTCTTCATCCGTTGCAGTCTCCAATCCCTGCGCCACACGGGGTGGAAAGGCGAAGGTGCAACCGTTCGTCAGATCGACGATGATACGGCTGTTTCGCTTGTCATAACGCACTGCATCCGCGCGCGGCTCGGTCTGCTGCGCGATGTGGCCACGCTCAATGGCGGCATTGATTTCAGAATCTGTCAGTTCAGCCATGGATTTCCCTCCATCTGGCAAGAAACGCCTCTTGCTGGTCCTGGACGATCTGCACGGCCCGGCGCACATCGTTCCCCTTCATGCCCTGGGCCCAGACAAGAGCTGGAGTCCCGTCAGGCCCGATCAGGTTGATCTTGACTTGCCCATCACCGAACACATGCACATGGGCCGGCTCGTGATCGTCTGTGAAGATGATGACGCGCAGACCATGCGCTCGGTATATGGTGACCATAACTGTATTTAACCTATCATGATGGGTTTTTCAAGAGACTTGCAAACCGCCTATTGGCGGGTGTTTCCGATGTGTGTATCCTGAACGGCAAGAAAACCAAGGGGAAACCCCCTTGAAATACAGGCGGAAACACCATGAAACTGACACTTGGACAGGCGGCAAAGACCGCGAATCGTTCAAAGGGGACGCTGTCAAAAGCCCTTAATTCGGGCGGAATATCTGCTGAGAAGGACGACAAGGGTCGCTGGCAGATTGATCCGTCAGAGCTTTCCAGGTGGATGTCCGCGAACCCGTTTCCGAACAGCCTTCAAAACCAATCGGAAACCCCGGAAGAAACGCATGAAAACAGCGCCTTGGGCGTCGAAGTTAAGATGCTTAGAGAGCGGATAGACGCCATGACCGCCGAGCGCGACAGGGAGCGCGGCCAGCTTGTCGATCAGATCGAGGATTTGCGCGCTCGCCTGGACGGAGCTGAGAGTGAGCGGGTTCGGTTGAACGCGCTTCTGACAGATCAGCGCGAGAACTTGAAAGTTCCAGAACGAGGCACGTTCTGGAAGAGATTGCTAGGCTGAAGTGCTATCTGGTTGCATCCTCGAAGCACTGTGTTTGGATAGTCAGACGTTTGTTCTCAAGCGATGCGTCATTACCTAAGGCTAAGGTTCTAAGTTCAAGAGGTGTGAATTCCGCGAAATACTTTTGCCCAGTACAAGAGCAGAAGTAGGTGATTTCGACATCGCTCAAACCTAGCTGCCGCACTTCGTTGTCTGTGCGTATAGCAGGTAGACATGCAGCCATGTGATTGCGCCGACCTTCCTCGAGTTCGAATTCTGTGAATGGTGCGGGTGCTGCGCTTGATTCTAAACTTAAGCTAGTCAGAAAACGCATAACATCTGCTGTCGGACGACCACCTGGGACACCAGTGGCCACCATCGCAAAGCTGTCCGAAAACCGAAAAAAACGATAAGTGTATTTTACTTCAAAGCCTTGGATATCCTTCACACCTTCGATTGCGTAGTGTTGGACTGGTTTGTTGTCTGAAAACACAGGGCTGGTTTGTTGGATCGACCAAAACCGAGCGTAGTTGGTAAGAATGGTAGCGTCATCGGTATTTGGGAAAATTTTGTCGGGGTCCATTCCTGTACATTCGATCTGAACCATAGCACCATCGACGAAGGCGCGCATGGTTGTACTTGTCACTTTATAATCACCTATCTGCTGTGTTGTTTCGAATGTCTCAGGCTGCGTCACAAAGTCAGCGGAGATCGGGCAGGCACCCACTGCAGCGAAAGAGCGAGTGCTTATCACAAAAGAAAGTGTGGCCAGAGTTAGAAAAAATTTCAAAGTGCGGTTCCTAGTCATCCAAAGCCCATGATTTGCACGATTTCTTTACCATCAGGTCTGTAGCTGAGGCGAACCTCTTCAACCAATATGGTTCCTACAGTAGCTTCCGATGGACGAACTGGGAATTCTTCGCCTTTTTCTGGTAGCTTTGGCAAATCTTCTCGCCCGCGTAACACCGTAATCATTATTCTTTCCTTTCACAAAGGTTTGTCATGTTAGAAGCCTAGCACTAGACAAAGCCCGCGTGCGGCAAAGTTAAAAAAGAGAACTGAGAACGCAAAAATTTCTTGTTTTTGGCATGTGAACTTGCCCACTCAACGTAACTTATTTTGCTTTTTGCAGTATGCTAGGAATGCTGCGCCGGTGTTTTTCGGCGGGTTTCCCTTGGTCTCCTCTGATTTTGCGAACGCAAGCCAATTAGAGCGCAGGGCGTAATAGTCCCAACCCTTCTCCTTGGCGACGTTCCTTGCTTTCTCCTCAGCCCATTCCGGTAGTCGGATATCGGGCGAGAGGTGGCTTTGTGTTGAGCGCGGACGGAAGATCACCAGGTCATCTGCGGTCAGCTCCATGCGATAGAACGGCGTGTGATCGTCTTCGATGATCTGGCGGATGTTCAGCCGGAACTTCTTCAGGGGGGCGTTGCTGCCGGTTTTTTCCTGTAGCTTGGCAAGGCCGATGTGCCATTTCGGCTGGCTGCCGCAGTGCTTGCGGCCGATCTCATACAGGCGGCGTTCCAGCGGGCGGCGCAGGCGGAAATAGTCGTTCGAAATCGTCACGACCTCATCATTCTCGATTGCGCGCATCACCCAATCGGAGAGAACGATTTCGCAGTAGTCGAGGCGGAAATGCTCGTCAGCGGTGCGGACAAAACCGCCCTCGTCGATCAAACCAAAGATGCGCGTCTCGATCTTGTTTCCGGTCGCAATATTGGTGGTGAACGTGGTCCCACGTAGACGCTGAAACGCATGTTCCAGGCGGTTGTAACCCAGATTGTTGGTTGGTCGGTTGGTTGCGATCAGTAACTCTCGACCCGTGAATCGAACGCGCTTCCCGATCTTCTCCCCCCGGTTCTTTTTGTCCATCAACTGGCTGATGCAGAAGATCAGAATGTCCTTGTCGAAGATGGTTGGGAGGCCGCGACCCGATGGGATGATCTCAAGCTTGTTGATGCCATTCTTGTACACTAGGTGGCGCATGTCTGGCTTGGTCGCGAGTGAAAACAGTGGGTGCTCCATCGAGGCCATATCGTCTTTTGGCACGACATCGGAAATGTCGAGGATGAAGAAGTCTTTCTGAGGGTGTCGGTCCGGTAATAACGCCATGAAATCTTCATAGCGGACATTCGCACCATCAGGAACCCAAAATTCGCACCATCAGGAACCGGGTTTCATTTGACCTATCAGGAACCCGGCTTCGCACCTTTCGGAACCAAAATTCGCACCTTTCGGAACCCAGACTCGCACCTTTCGGAACCCTGTGGATAGTTTCCTTTTATGGTATCAGTCGCTTAGGGGAGATTTTTAGCCCCGTAACATACTCCGTAGGTAACACTATTAACACTAGGCAGTTTTCTGGTTTAGCCCGGAATCCTGACCAACCTTGACCGAGTAAGTCAGGCAGAGAAGTGCGGGGGTCGACTGCCTCAACCTTTTCAAAGACTCCAGTCCGGTGTATGTGTTCAGATGTACACATGCTTAGAAAGAACTTATCATGCCCGCCAGCACCACGATGACGATCCGACTCGATCCGCAGTTGAAGGCGAAGCTGGGGAGATTGGCCGATGGAACACGCCGCAGCCGGTCCTTCCTGGCAGCAGAAGCCGTGGAAACCTACGTGAACCGTGAACTGGCAATCATCGAGGGCATTGAACGCGGACTTGCAGACGTGGAAGCAGGCCGGACAGTCAGCCATGAGGATGCAATGGCGACCGTGCGGCGAGCAATCAAGGTTGCGGCAGACGGCACGGCGTGAGCCGACCCGTTCGCTGGTCCACCGATGCGCTGACCGATCTTGCAGATCAGGTCGCCTATATCGCTGCCGAAAACCCCTCCGCCGCCCGTCGCGTGGCCGATGCCATCGACAAATCGGCCTTGGCCCTCGGGGACATCCCGACAGGCCGCACCGGACGGGTGACAGGCACCTACGAGAAGTCAGTGACGGGCCTGCCCTACATCTTGGCCTATGCGATCACGCAGGCAGGCGGCGAGGAAACCGTGGCGATTGTCCGGGTGATCCACACCGCCCGAAATTGGCCCGCCGAGAAATGGCCAGACTGAGCGGATAGCTCCGCTCAGTTTCCTACTGGAGATGCTTGTCTGATCCAGATGGCGCAGAAGCTGCTGCCATCGTCCTGCTCAACGATCTGTCCGCCTGCGGAAGAGCAGTAAATCCGTGGATATTGCCCAAACTCGCGCGCATCGCCCCGTCCGATGATCAGAAATGCCGCCAGAAGGCCGAGAACGGCCCCTGTAGCGAGCATGGAGGCCAGCCACACCCAGAACCCACCAAACCACCGCCACGCCTCTCTACGGGCCTCTCCGGCGGCCTGTGAGAGGCTTCTTGCGGCTTCGAGGGTCTCGGCGCGGGTTTTCCCGATAGCGGCCTCAGCGGCGCTTACAGCCGCGCTGGTGGTCTCTTCCCGGATCTTCAAGATCGAGGCCAACAGGTAATTTTTTATGGTGTTCTCGATTTGCGGCCCTGTCTGGGCCATTCGGTCCACGCCTTCGACAAGGGTTTGGTGCAGGGCCTCAGCCTCGTCCTTGTCGAGGCTGGTCCGCTTCAGGTGTTTCACATCCTCACGAATAAGGGTGATTTCATCGATGAGCTGCTGGACGGGGTCCTTGACGCTCATGGCCGGTCCGCCTTTGCCGCGACGCCATCCAGTTCCTCCAGCAGACCCACCAGCTCTTTCTGATCGACGTCACGGGTGGCGTTCTTGCGCAGGGTTGCGGCCATCCAGCGGGCGCTCTTGGGGTCTTTCAGGGCTTCGGTTGTGACGATGGCCCCGACGATGATTTTCCGCCGTGTTTCGCTGGCTTTCTGCCGCTCTTTCAGACGGGCCAGCTTGGCTTGCGTTGCCGCAATCTGTTGGTCGATACTCCGTACCATTCCCGCCCTCATAACTCATGACCTTTGTTGATTTTTGGCAAAGCTTAAAGCAAGGTGCAAGACACGAAGTGCCCACTTATACAAACGCTGCGCGTTTGTGTGGGCGGGGGAGACTGGCGTTTCCCCTCGACCCCTAAGCGAAGTGCAGCACAGAATGGCGATCTATCATTTCAGAGCTTCGATGATTTCCCGCAGTCAGGGCCGCAGCGCCACGGCGGCTATCGCCTATCGTGTAGCGGAGCGTATCGAAGACCGCCGTACCGGGCTGACCTTCGATTACGCGGCGCGGGGCGGTGTCGATCACACCGAAACCCTTGCCCCGGATCATGCACCGGATTGGGTCCGCGACCGATCCGAGCTGTGGAACCGCGTCGAGGAATCCGAGACCCGCAAGAACAGCCAGGTCGCCCGCGAGGTGCGCGTGGCCCTGCCTGCCGAGCTGACCCATGCGCAGCGTGTCGAGCTGGTTCGGGACTTCGCTCAGGAACAGTTCGTGGGCAGTGGCATGATCGCGGATATCGCGCTGCACGCGCCGGGGCGCGACGGCGATGATCGCAATCACCACGCCCACATTCTGCTGACCACCCGCGAGATTGGTCCCGAGGGCTTCACCACCAAAAACCGCGACTGGAACAAGGTCGAGGTTCTGGAGGGCTGGCGGGAGGCGTGGGCGCGGGACGCGAACACCGCCCTTGAGCGCGCCGGCATCGAGGATCGCGTGGATCATCGGACCTTGGAGGCACAGCGGGACGAGGCGCTTGAGCTGGCGGCGGTGGCACGGGAGCGCGGCGACGAGGGTGCGGAGCTGGTGCAGACCGTGCGCGCTATTGAGCTGGACCGCCCGCCGCTGCCCCAGCTTTCCCCCGGCGCGTGGCAGATGAAGGAACGCGGTATCGAGGTCGGGCGCGTCGGGGCCTGGCACGAGGCCAAGGCCCGTGCAGCCGAGGTGATGGAGGTTGCCCGCGAGCTGGCCGGGCATGTGCGTGATTGGCTCGACCGTGCGGCGGATCGCGTGTTGGATCGTCTCGGGCCGGAGCAATCCGAGCTGGCGCTTGCCGGAGGGCGTGAGGGCCGGGAGCAGGAACCCGACCTTGCCACGCGGCTGCGCGAGGCATGGGACGCCCGGAAAGATGGTCGAGAGCGGCAGGAGGCCGAGACCTCAGAACGGGCAGCCCCGGACGATCTTGCGGCGCGGTTACGGGCCGCAGCTGCCGGGATCGACCGGGAGGCACTCAGTGACCGGGTTTCCACGTTGCGCGAGGGCCGCGAGGCCGAGGAGCAGCACGTCGCGCAGGAGCAGGAGCGGCAGCGCGCAAAGGAACTGGAAAAGGAGCAGGAGCGTGAAGTTCATGCCCGCCGCGACCGAGGGCATGATTACGGATTGTAGACCTTCGCTGCGCTGCTCACGAACAACCGCAGAGCGGACAAAGCAGACCTTTCCCTTTCGAGAACAATGACCGCTCTGATGACTAAAAACCACAAATAACGTAGAAGAGTGGCCTTGAAAGAAACCATTCGTATGGTATGTTTATCGAAAATCGACGGAGATGTTGAAATGAACGCCATGCTTGCTGCCTACACGGCTCTGGGAGCCGCCATTATCCTAGAGGTCAGCGGTTCGACCCTGCTGAAATTGTCCCAACAGTTTACGAAGCTGTGGCCATCTCTCGGGATGCTGGTCTGCTTTATCCTGTCCCTTTACTGTCTTTCTCTTGCGTTGAAGATGGTGCCTCTTGGTGTGGCCTACGCCGTTTGGGCTGGTCTCGGCATCGTCCTGACGGCGGTGGTCAGTGTCGTCGTGTTTAAGATGGCTCTGGATTTCTGGGCGGTAACGGGAATTGCTATGATCGTCGGCGGTGTGCTTGTCATGAACTTGCTGTCTGGTAGCGTCTCACATTGAGATGCCAGAAGCACATAAACGCGTCAAAGACCCACAAGCCGTTAGACGCCGCCTCATGGATGAAGCCAAAAAGCTCGCCATTGAAAGCGGCATCTCGGCAATAACAGTTCAAGCCGTTGCGTCTGCTGCCGGTGTCACTAAAGGCGGCTTCCTTCATCACTTCCCGAGCAAGCAGGCCTTGATTGATGCGATCTTCGAGGAAGTCTTAGACCAACTGGCTTCTGAGATTGGGGCTCGGGCCTCGAAGGATCGTGTTGCGCATGGAGCGTTCACCCGTGCCTATATTGATCTGGCCTTTGGTGGTGAAGAACCGGCCATGGATCAGACATGGATCGCTCTTTCGCTCCTCATGCTGGATGATCCGGCTCTTCGGATGAAATGGACAGAGTGGCTGAATGACCAACTCTCTGAATACGGTGAAGATCAAGGCAACGTCGAACTAAGCATTGCTCGGTTTGCCGTAGACGGAGCTTGGCTGGCCCAACACTTCGGGGTGGCGATCCCGGAGCGGAAGAGTATGCACGAAGCTCTGACGAAGAGTACCTTTTCCGCTGGCAAACGAGGATAGCTCGCGACCCACTTTCCGAAAGCGGTCGTTCGTGCGACGCGCAGCATTCTGTATTCTGGGCTCAGAGTCAGATTTCGCCGCGCTCTGCATGAACGGCTGCTTTACTGAACCCGTAAGGGCATCGAGCGTTCCGATATTTGAGGTCTTCACGCTCGATGCCCTTGCTACCGGCGCACCTAGTTGCTGACGGAACTCACACGGTAGATATTTCATGAAGAAGGTCTGAAAAAACGAAAGGGGCGGCCTAGCCACCCCTTCGCATCTATTTCCCACCTAAGGGAAGCGGTCACGGTTGCCCGCGCCGTATCTGGCTCTTTAGGTAGCATCCTGTGGCCACAGAGTCAAGATTTTCAGTATGGGAGATTCTTGAGCGCGCGCTCTTTAATGTGCTCGAAATCGGCTTCGGAAATGCGCGGGATCACTCGCCCAGGTGGACTTAGGCGGCTTACGGCCACCGTCATCAGGTGGTCACAGATCACCCACGCTTGTTTCGCCTGTAGCGGGGACTGCATAGGGTAAGCATGTGGGTTGTCAGGCTGCGACTTGGTAGAGAAAGGCAGCACTGTGACTTTGCCGTGAAGGGTCGTTTTCAGCGACATGATGAGCACGGGCCGTGTTTTCCAGAACTCGGGCAACTGGGCGTCGTCGGGTAGGTTGCACCAATACACCTGACGGATGCGTGGAGCACTCTTGACGGTTGGCGCAACGCGCGGCGGTGGGGTTTCTTCTGCCATTCTGTTCCGTCACCTTTTCCACGGCCAGCGCCAGCCGGGGCGTTGTGCCTCTTGCGGGGCAGGCAGCATCCGGCGCAAGTCCTCGATATGCTTCCCCCTCTCTTCCGCCAGTGCCTCGGCCACGGCGGCGCGTTGTTCGGCCTCTGCCAACTGTGCTTTCAGCGTATTAACTTCACCGGGCAAGTGGGTGTTCTTGTTGGTAAAATTATCTGGTTTATCTTGTCCACCTGTTTTCGCGCTGTCCGTCCGTGGCTGGTAAACTCTGGCAAGTTCTGCAGGATCAATTTGCCACTGGCCTTTCCCGTCCTGAACACCAGAGACTTTGCCGATTTTCAGTGCTTTTGTGAGTGTTGGGCGGGATACTTGGTAAATCTTTACCGCCTCACGGATGGAAACATTAGCCACGATGAATACCCCTATTCGCTATCTTCGGCAGGATGGCCAAAGGCGGGCAAGTTCGGTTCTAGGCCGGGAAAGGATGGCTGAGAAACGGGTGGTAAACCTTGACCGGCTGGAAGCTGAAGCTCACCGACACGGGGCAGGCGGTGCAACTCTTCCTTGGCCGCATCGAGAGCACCAGCGGGTTGTTCATCCTCGCTGACCAGAACCTCGGCTTGCAGGCGCGAATACCGGAGCTTGTCACGGCCTTCTGTCCACGCCACGCGGCTATTCAGAACATAGGCGTTTACCGTGCCACTTGCGCCAATCTGGACAACTTCGACCCAGTTCCCGGATTCCAGTATCTTGAGGGCGCGCTTCACTGTTGCAGGCGAGGAACCCATGAGTTTTGCGAGCACTTTGTGCGAGGCGACGATAGCGTTCTGTTCCCCGACATTCGCCACCAGGACATGCAGCAACGCCCCGGCAGCGGGCGACTTAACTGCCAGCCGACCCCACGCTTCATGCGCTGCGCGGTCGGTTTGGACGAAGTGTCCCCGCTGCTTCTTTGCAGGAAGCATTGCCCGTTCTCCCCCTAGCTCATCCATGACCTACCCCTAGCTCATCCATGTTCAAATATCAGTTAAATCTGCAGCATATCTTTATCTGCCTGCTCTAATTTCGACCATACTGACCCGTCAAATATCGGTCAACCTTGTTCAAATTTCGAGCAGACCTAGGTCACAGCTATGAGCTAGGGGTAGGTCACAGCTGTGACCTACCCCCCCCCCTTAAGTCTTTGTTTTTATTGGCTCGAAATTTTCCGCTTTCTAATGATCTATAGGAAGGCAAAAAATCCACGCTCGTTCGATCGGTAGCGCTCGTTAGTAAGCTGGCGAACGATCGGGCGGGGGTGGAGTTTTTGACTGACACAGGCGACGAAGGAGCCTGTTTATCTGTCAGTGCGTTTTTCGCACCGTTTCTGATGATGTTCGTGCTTACCACTGGCGAAACGCCAACCGGATGGGGTGGGTCAGGCAGGGAGGGGAAGGGTTATCCCCAATCTCGCCTTTCAACGCCTGTGGCTACGGTCGGATTGTGCTGAGAATGGAAAGAAGGTCGGTGGCTCCTCAGTTCTCATCACTAGGCGCTCGCTTGATCCAGAAGGCGCAGAAGCTCGATCCGTTGTCCTGGTCCACGACCTGCCCACCGAACCACGATCTACCGCAGTTGTAGCGCACCAAATCATCGACTGAGAGGGCCGACTTCGCCGTTTCCATCCCGTAGGCCAACAGAAGGCCCAGAACGGCCCCTGTGGCGAGCATGGAGGCCAACCATACCCAGAACCCGCCAAAGTAGCGCCACGCCTGTCTACGGGCCTCTCCGGCGGCCTGTGAGAGGCTTCGGGCGGCTTCGAGGCTCTCGGCCCGGGTTTTCTCGATAGCCCCCTCAGCGGCGCTCGCAGCGGCTTTGCTGGTCTCTTCCCGGAGCACTGCCGCAACGGCCAGCAAGCGATTGTCGATGGCTTTCTGGACTTCGGGGCCAACCTTGGACATCCGATCCACGCCCTCGGCCAGCATTTCGTGCAGGGCTTCGGCATCTTCCTTGTCCAGACTGGTCCGCTTCAGCCGTTCCATGTCCTGCCGGATCAGGGTGATTTCATCGACGAGCTGCTGGAAAGGATCTTTGACGCTCATGGACGCGCCGCCTTCGCAGCGACGCCATCCAGCTCTTCCAGCAACCCGACCAGCTCTTTTTGATCGACTTCGCGGGTGACGGCCCGACGCAGGAGGGCGGCGAGAGCACGGGCCTTTTCCGGGTCTTTCAGCGCGTTGGAGATTGCCACTGATCCGACGATGATCTTGCGGCGGGTTTCGCTGGCCTTCTGGCGTTCTTTCAAACGAGCCAGCTTGGCCTGCGTCGCTGCAATTTGCTGATCAATACTCCGCGCCATTCTGACCTCCGCACTCCTGACAGTTATTGATTTCTCGCAAAGGTTGAGGCAAGGTGCAAGACACGAAGTGCCCACTTATACAAACGCTGCGCGTTTGTGTGGGCGGGGGAGACTGGCGTTTCCCCTCGACCCCTAAGCGAAGT
>NZ_JBRJGP010000041.1:0-11744 GCF_053628555.1 Roseovarius sp. MBR-79
GATCTCCTTGGCGGTGCCAGCCGCCGGTTGGGTGGGTTTCGTTCACCCGGAGATTACGCCACCTTCAAATTTCCACCACCTTCGCGACACGACCCAATCATCTACCGCGACGGCGCTGGACCACGTTGGGGGTGCCGTATCTGCCTGAAAGGTCGCTATCTCAGCGAACCGATGTCACCAAAAGACCGGCGCCTGCACGCCGCATTTAAGGTCCGGGAGCGACTGGGGCAAACAAAGGGCGGCATCTTGGTTAGCTTCCCGGCCAAACCAAAGGGTATGCACTGGCGGACATATACCCAGATCAGGCTTACGGCCGTGTTGACAGAGCACGAGATTCTGATCCAAGCGACCGCAAACCTATACGGCCTCACGCTGGAGCAAGCTAAAAACCAGTATTCAAGCTTGCTTTAGTGCCAACAGTGGCCTCAATACTGCGCTGCATCCGGTGCGTTCGACGGTATTGTTTACAATCTGGCGTGATGCTGGTTCGCTTCACTGATTGGCGGGAAAGCCAGCCTCTGGCAACTTGGCAAATGTCGGCTTTGTCTGACTTGCCTCAACACCTATCTCTGCCGGATCTCCACCAGAGCATCTGCAGCTGTCGCCCCTTCAGGTGTTGTGATCAGCGGGTTTATATCCACGGACAGCACCGCACCCTCTTCAAGCAGTTCAGCCACTCCTCGCGCCGCCTGAAACACAGCCTGAGCGTTCAAGGGTCGCGCACCGCGCACGCCCTTGAACAAGGGGCCTATCCGCAGCTTCGCCAAGGCGGCCTCAACGTCGGATAGGCTGAATGGTGTGAGCAGAAGCCGGTTGTCCGGCATCGCTTCCACGGCGACCCCTCCCTCCCCCACGACCACCACCGGACCAAAGATCGGGTCGATATGACCGCCGACGACCAGCTCGCGACCTGACAAAAGCATTTCGGCGGCGAGAACGCCCTCGAACCGCACGCCCATTTCGGCCATCTTGGCCTTGATCTCGGCAAAGTGGCGGGCAACGTCCTCGGGCGTTGTCAGACCCACGCGCACCAGACCATGCTCTGACTTGTGCGGCACCTCGGCCGAGTTTGCTTTCAGAACGATGCCATTCGGGCATTTTGCAAGAAACGCCTGCGCTTCTGTTGCGGTCGCACAGATCCGCCTCTGCGGAACTGCAACACCCTTGGCCGCAATGAGATCCAGCGACGCGTGTTCATCCAGAGTGGCCCTAGCCCCGCCGGATTGCGTGAGTCTCACAGTTCCGCCTGAAGCCTGCAGCATCAGCTCCAGGTGATCGGTGAATTGCGCCAGCGCCCGGATCGCACTGTCTTCGGTTTCAAATGTTGGGACACCGTGGCGAGCGAAGGCCGCGCGAACATCACGCTGGGGTGCCGCGAGCACCACGGGTTTGCCATAGGTGCGGATGAAATCAGCTGTATCCTGGGCAAAGCGTTCAAAGTCATAGGCTTTGCCGCTGACCGGAATGCCTATCATCAGAATGTCGACCTCCGCATCCTCCCCTGCGCGGGGCAGCACCTTACCGAAGAGGCCACTATCCGTCAGTAGGGCCGCGGTGATATCGATTGGGTTCTTGCTAGCCGCGAAATCCGGCAGAACTTGACGGATGCTTTCTTCGGTCTCCGGCGAGAACTGCGCGAGTTGCATCCCGTAGCGCTCAATTGCGTCGGCCGAGAGCACACAGGTAGCACCGCTGTTCGACACGACGGCAATGCGCTTGCCCGTGGGACGCCAACCTTGGAGATAGAGTTCGGTGGCCTGAACCATCGCCTCGGTCCCCTCGGCGCGCCAGATACCGTGACGCTCCAGAAACGCGTCGATCACCCGGTCTTCGGTGGCAATCGCGCCGGTATGTGAGGCGGCCGCGCGCCGTCCGTCGGCGGAGCGGCCGGATTTCAGGGCGATGATCGGCACCCCCCTGTCGCGGGCGCGTTGCGCGGCTATCGCCAGATTTTCGGGGTCGCGCAGCGACTCCATATAGAGGATGCAGAGCTTGACCTTGGGATCAAGCACCACCTCGGCGGCAAGTTCGCTGACGGTAACATCCGCATCATTGCCCGTCGCGTGACAATGGCCCACACCGATGCCGCGCTGACGCAGCATCCCATAGGGCACCACACTCATCGCACCGCTTTGACTGATACAGGCCACGGGGCCCGCCGCGGGGGGCTCTTCGATGAACATCGTGGAGAAGTTCAGGATGGCCCCGTTGTGGAAATTCGCGAGGCCCTGACTGTTGGGGCCGACGATGCGCATCCCGGTTCTGGCCGCGATGGCGAGCATCTGTTGTTCGGCGGCCTTGCCCTCGGCCCCGGCCTCACCAAAGCCGCTGGCCATGACCACACAGGCCTTCACGCCACGGACGGCACAGGCCTCGATGGCCTCGAGCACGCGGTCTTTGGGCACCGCGATGATCGCCGCGTCGGGCACTGCGGGCACAGCCTCCAGATTTGGGTAGCAGGTCAGCCCCTGCACCTCCTCGCGCTGCGGGTTGATCGGGTAGATCGCTCCGGCAAAGCCCATGTCCTTCATGAACCGGATCGGTCGCCCCCCGATCTTTTCCGGGTTCTGTGAGGCGCCGAAAATAGCCACACTGGCGGGGTTCAATAGTGCAGAAAGGCTCATTTGGTCACCATCGGTTCAAAATAGGGAAGGTTGTGGACGCCGCCGGGCTTGAGCACCGCGCGGTCGCCCGTGGTCAGGTCAGGGTCGGCCAGCGCCATCACGCGCGGTCCGTCCGTGAGGTCGATCAGCGCGATGGCATAGGGCAGCCGTGCTTTCCATTCCGGGGTCGGGGCGCGGTGCATGGTGGTGCAAGCTGCCACCGTGCCGGAGGACGCCTCGCGCCAGGCAGGGTCCGGCTGGTGGCAGGCCACGCAGAAGGGCCGCGCGAAGGCCTGGGTATGTCCGCAGGACCTGCAGTGCTGATACTGAATCGCGCCAGTGGCATAGGTCGCAGTAATCTGGTCAAAAATGTCTTTCATGGTCAGCCCCGATCAGTTGCCAGCACAAGCCCGACATGGGCCGAAAGCACACCGCCATCCGCGTGCACATAGGCGGACCTTGCCGTGCCCGCCGTCTGCCGGGACCCTGCACGGCGCTGCATTTGCCGTGTTACTTCGACGAGATGGGCCATGCCGCCCGCGACACCCGGATGGCCATAGCTCAGCAAGCCGCCATGGGTGTTCAGCGGTTGATCCGGCCCGTCATGGAACCCCGAGGCGACTTGCCGCCCTGCGCCGCCGCGTGGCGCAAAACCGGTTTCCTCGAGCAGCATCGCCAGCGTCACCGTGAAGCTGTCGTAGATCCCGAGGATTTCGATGCTGTCGCGTGTGAGCCCGGCCTCGGCAAAGGCCCTGTCTGCGGCATCTGCCGCGCCGAAATTCTCCCAGTCCACGGCACTGGAGATGTGCTGATGTTTGTGGGCCTGCCCCGCGCCCGCGATCCAGGCGGCGGCGCGGGCGTAGACCCGGCAATCCAGCGCCTCGTTGCGCTCCCGCAGCTTCTGCCATTCCAGCCGGGCGAAGCCGCGCTTGGTGCGCACCGTGACCAGCTGTTCGGCCACGAACTGCTTGAGCCATTCGTTCTCGACCCAGTGCGGCAGATGCACCGATCCGGGCGGGAAGGCCGCCCCGTCGGCCATGTCCTCATCGGTCGGGCGCGCCAGCCGCAGGAAGCGGTAGGTCTCGGCCTTGAAGGTCGAGACCGCCACGGTCCAGAGCCGCGCCCCGCGCCGCAGGCGCTTCCCGCCCTCGGTCGCGTCGACGAAGGTCGGGCCCGAGACGGGGCTGGAGCGGTTGAACCCCTCGACGCCCTTGACAGGCGAGACCTGCGCGAAGCCTTGCGCCCGCGACCAGGAATAGACCGCCGGGGCCTCATAGCCGGTGTCGATGGCGAGCCGCGCGATCCGAAGCTGCGCGCCGCGTTCATGCGGCCAGGACCGGTCGAGTAGCGCGGTCAATTCCGACCACGCGTCATGCCGATCCGGCCCGCCCTCGATCACGACATGGTCGACGAGCCACGACTCAAGACCACGACCCCAGGCCCAGACATCGACCTCGATCCGGTCCTTCTGCACGTCGGCACCGGCGGTGAGGAACAACCCGCCCGCAGGCACCATGCCGGATGTCCAGCGCTCGCGGCGGTCGTAGAGCCGCTGCCAGTCCGGCGCTTCCCCGGTTTCGACCCATGTCTCGCCGAGGATCGTGTTGCGGAACGCCTTGATCGCCTCGTCCGACCCTTGCGCTGCGTCCCATGCCCGCACGATCCGCTCCCAGCTCAGCCAGCCGATCGGCGAGTAGAGCGCCGAGAGGTGATACCCGACCGTGGTCGGATCGGCAGCTGTGGCGGTCGCCCGCCATTCGCCGCCCTCCAGCATCGCCGTCTTGTGGTGTTCCGCGATTGCCGCGTCGCAGCCCTCGCAGTGATACTCCGCCGTCTCCGGGCGGCCCTTCTGCCAGCGCAGCCGGTCGAACTTCAGCCACTGCATCGCGCCGCAATGCGGGCACGGCACGAAGAACCGGCGCTGGTCACTGGCCTCGTATTCCCGCTCGATGCGCGACAGCCCCCGGATGGTGGGCGTCGAGACCAGGAACACCTTGCGCCGGTGGGCGAAGGTCAGCGACCGGGCTTCGGCCAGCGTGACCGGGTCGCCTTCCTCGTCGGCCGAGGCCGGATAGGCATCGACCTCGTCGAGGAAGATGTACCGCGCTGGGGTGGACCGCAGCCCCACTGCCGAGTTCGCGCCGGTCATGATCAGGATGCCGCCCGCGAATTCCTTCGACAGCATCGTGTTGCCCGCGTCGCGGGATCGCGCCGGTTTGACCCTTTCCCGCAGCTCGGGGCTCTCATCGATCAGCGGGTCGATGCGCTGGCGCGAGTTGCGCTTTGCCAGTTCCACCGTCGGCTGGACTGCCAGCATCGGACCCGGCGCCTGGTGGATGGCGAAGCCGATCCAGTTGTTGCCTGCTTCGGTCGCGCCGACCTGCGCCGCCTTCATGAACACGATCCGCTGCATCACGTCGCCGGGCGACAGCCGGTCCATGATCTCGCGCATGTAAGGCGTGCGGGCCGTGCGATAGCGCCCCGGCTCCGCGGAGGCCCGGCCCGACAGCATCCGATGATTGTCCGCCCACTGCGACACCGTCAGGTCAGGGTCCGGCGTCAGCCCCGCGCCCCAGGTGCGCAGAATCTCCGCCGCGCCGTCAAAGCCCGTCAGGCCATCATCATCACCGGAAATCAGGCCGGACCTCGGCAAGCTCGTCGAGGTGGGCACGGACATGTTTTTCCAAGGCCTTCTGCATTGCGGCCGGTTCCACGCCCAGTTCCGCCGCCATCAATGCCGATGACCGCGCGGGCCAGTTCACCCAAGCGTCCCGCACCTCCCGCGCCAGCCGGAACACCAGCGCCAGCGCGCGGGCCCGCTCGATCAACTCCCCCTTCAGCTTCTGGAGCCGGATGCGCCGTTCCTGCGCCTTCAGCACCTCGTTCGCGGTCTTCGCCTGCAGGAAGGTCGTGCCACCACCCACGGCGGGGACTGCCAGCCCCTGTTCGCGCAGCGTGTCGCCGACCGCGGCAACGGCAGCCTCGGGGACGGGCTTCATCTTCGGCGCGGGCGGCTTTCTCGTCTTCGATGGGTCCGTCGTCTCGGCACGTCTGGCGTCGCTGGCCGCCGCGTTGATGCTGCCGTCGGGATAGAGGACCAGGCGCTCGGCGGTCTTCGCTTTCTGGATCGCGCCCCGCGACAGCCCGACATGCGCGGCGTACTGGCGCTCGCTCATGCCCTGCATCAACGGCTCCGATTATCTTTCAAGATCATGTGCTTATCGAGTTGATAAGCGCGGCGGACAGAGCGAACGTCCCTCCAACGAAGCGATGCAACTCACCAAGGAGCCAGCCCGATGACCCGCCGCGCACAGGACAACGCGAAAGCCCTCGACGCCTTCATCGCCGCCAAGTCCGAGATCGACGCGATGCTGGATCGGCTCGTGGCCCTGAGCGCGGACCATTTCGAGACCCACCCTGACGAGATCAACTGGGGTCATGTCGGCACCCTGAACCACTACCGCTCCAAGCTGCGCGAGATCACCGACATGGCCTTCAGGGAAGGCGAACACGCCGAGTGAGACGACCCGCTCCCGGTCCCGCCCGCCGACTGGCGGGCTCGACCTCGTAGAAGGGCCCGCATCCCGCGCGCCCCGATACGGGAGACGACGATGACCAAGCTTTCCGACACCCAAGCCCTGATCCTAAGCGCCGCCGCCCAGCGGCCCGAGCACATCGCCCTGCCGCTGCCCGAGAGCCTGCGCGGCGGCGCCGCCGCAAAGGTGGTCGGCGCGATGCTCGCCAAGGGCTTCCTCGAAGAGGTCGATGCCGACATGCGCAAGGGCGAGCCCGTCTGGCGCGAGACCGGCGACGGCCACGGCGTCACGCTGGTCGCCACCGACGCAGGCCTCGCCGCCATCGGCATCGAGACCGAGGACGCGAACACCGCGCCTGCGGGCGCGACGGACGCGCCGACCGAGGCGCCCGCGCCGGACACCCCCACCGAACCGAAGGCCGCGCCCAAGACGCGGACGCCGCGCGAGGGCACCAAGCAGGCCACCCTGATCGCCAAGCTGCGCGCGCCGGAAGGTGCTACCATCGAGGAGATGATGGCCGCGACGGGCTGGCAGTCGCACACGGTGCGCGGCGCGATGGCCGGGGCGCTAAAGAAGAAACTCGGACTCGAAGTGACCTCGGAGAAGTTCGAAGGACGTGGGCGGGCCTACCGGATCTTGTGAAAGACCGGGACCCCAGACGGTCGGGTTAGGTCAGCTTCACCCGGCCGTCCTTGATCCTGTTGCGGGATGACTGTGCAAGGTTGATCGCACTTTTCACGATATCAAGCTTCGCAACTCGCGAGTGATAGCCGCGAAATGCTTCAGCCAAAACCCCATCGGTGACTTCTGGCGATACTTGCTCGTCTAGCCCTGATGTAATCGGCACCTGATCGAGACTCATTCCACGCCCTTCAAGGAAGGTTGTGACGATGACTTCGAAGGTCATTGGCGGCCTGTGATCCATGTGCGCTTCGTCCCGTACAATCCTTTCACGTGTCACGGCGCACGAGACTTTGCCGTCCTCACCACGATGATCGGAAAAGAACTTGTCACGGGCAGCATATAGATCGAGCTGAATGACTCGACGAAAAGCCGCCGAAACCTCTTGCTTTCTGCTTGGCGGCCGTTGGGTGATGCAGTGCCTGTAGGAGAAGTCCGTTCCCGTGCCATCAATGCGGACGATCCTGAAGCAGTTCGTCCCGTGCTCTGTTGCCATAACTTCGAAATGATCGACGCCTTTGCCCACCTTCTGCGGGTACTCATCATGGCGCTCAAGCAATGCTGACAAGTCCAGAGCGTCATCATCGGAGACCCGGTCACCGGCCTTGTAGCGACCCAACATCTCGCGAAAAAATTCTGTCGCCTTCGACTGGTTGTCGAAGCTGCGGGTCGCGATTTCAACAGGTTTACCTCGGGCCATGTTCAACCTCTGTGCTTTATCGCAACGAAGATAAGCACTTCGGCAAGCTGGCGTTAGCCCGAGTTATCGAGTGACGGAGAGTTTTTTGTACGCATCGCCTCGAACAGTCGCCGCAGGACGTAAGACCGCGCTATGCTCACCACTGTGAACACCGCGCCCATCTTCAGGTTCTGCGCCAGCGTCGTGTGCAGCCCGAAGACCGGGAATATCAGGATCTGCGTCGCAACTGCGACGCCGTAGCCGACGATCACGTTGGCGACGGACTCGACCAGCGACATGAGGCGGGATTGCTTCATGTCGCCGCCTCATCCATCGGCCAGCAATTCAGCCGCGAGAGTTCGCAGCGCATGCGCTGCAACCAGCGGGACCACGCCGTTGCCACAGAGCCGAAGCCTGTCCACCCGGTGGGCCAGCCCATCAGCGCCTCGACGAACAGCGGGTTCAGCGTCCGGCGCGCATCGGAGGTATCGCGCCCAGCCATCGGCGTCACCAGGACCTGGCGGCCAAGCAGGCCGTTCACCGGCGTGTTCGCCAATGTCGTGGCTCCGTCCTTGTGATCGCGCGCCGTCGGCGTCATCCACATCCCCGCCGCATGGGTCAGGTCGGCCGTCCGGCGGTTGCCCGCGCTCGGCTTGCAGCCGTCGTTCGCCATCGGCGTCGGCCAGTCCCGCGCCATGCGGTCCAGACCCTTCTCGTCGCGCCTCTCGCCGCCCCGGCTGCGAAAGCTGTCGATCTGCGGCGTCGGCCAGAGAGCGGCCGTCGTCGCCAGGTTCATGCCGTGCTGCCCCGCTGCCTGCGACGGCGTCGGTCTGGTCTGCCGGTTCTCGTTGGCGCTCGCCCTCGGCGTCGGCCAGAGCCGCAGCATCTCGGTCCGGTTCCCGCCACTCGACCGGGTTCCAGAGCAGGCGCGCGGGGTCGGCCAGCTCGTCGTGCTCGCGGATGGCGAGGATGAAGAGCCGCTCGCGCCTGTGGGGCGCGCCGACTTCCGCCGCCGTGAAGAGGCCTGCCGCAAGGCGGTAGCCCATGCCGACCAGTCCTGAGGCGACCTCGGGGAAGCCGAGGCGGAGATGATGGGCGACATTTTCGAGGAAGACGAAGGGCGGCTCGACCTCGCCGATGATGCGGGCGACATGCGGCCAGAGGTGCCGCGGGTCATCCGCGCCCCGGCGCTTGCCCGCGACCGAGAACGGCTGGCACGGATAGCCCGCAGTAACGATGTCCACCGCGCCGCGCCACGGGCGGCCGTCGAAGGTTCCAACATCGTCCCAGACAACAGCCTGATCCAGGGACGCGTCTTCCATCCGCGCCACGAGAGTGGCTGCGGCGAAGGTTTCCCGTTCGACATGGCCCACAGCACGATATCCGGGGATGGCGATGGTGAGCCCGAGGTCGAGACCGCCCGCGCCGGAGCAGAGGGAGAGGCCGAACAGGCACGCGTCTCCGGCTCCGGAAGCGTCTCCGGAGGAAGGTAAAGCCAGGTCATGCATGTCACGCGGCGGTCTTGCGCTTTCGCGCGGGTTCGGGGGCTGCGTCCTTTGCCGGGGCGTCGGCGGGGGCTTCGGCATCGTCGCCCAGCCGCTCGGTCCTCACCTGCGCAAATGTCCGACCGTCACCGTCGAGGATCGCGTCGCGGCCGGTCTCGGCCTGCCACCGCTCCACGGCGACGTCGATGTAGGCCGGGCTGATCTCCATCGCGAAGACGCGACGGCCATTGGCCTCGCCCGCCATGATCTGCGAGCCGGAGCCTGAGAACGGCTCGTAGCAGAGGCCGCCACGGGCGACGTGCTGGCGCATCGGGATGCCGAAGGCGTCGAGCGGTTTCGGCGTGGGGTGGTCGGGGCGCTCGTCCTTGGCGAAGCTGGGCAGCGCCCATGTCGACGGCAGGGTTTCCTCGGCCACCTTCGGGGGCCGGTTCGGGCGGCGCCAGCCCATGAAGCAGGGCTCGTGCTTCCAGAGGTAGTGCGATCGGGTCAGGACGCCCCGGTCCTTCACCCAGATGATCTGTTGGTGGACGAAGGCGCCGGCCTTTTCCCAGCAAGCCTCCAGCATCGCCTGGCGGCGCGACGCGTGCCAGCAGTACCAGGCCGCATCCTCGGTGATCGCCTCGGCCACGGCCGCCGAGATGAAGCCGTCGTAGAGTTCCGCGCCCTGAGAACTGTCGTCCCAGGTCGTGCCGTAGGACGCCGACCAATCCTTGTTGCGGGTCGGATGGTTCGAGCCGTCGTAATCGACGAGATACGGCGGGTCCGTTGCGAACAGGATCGCCCGCTCGCCGTTCATCAGGCGGCGCACGTCGGCAGCGCTGGTGCTGTCGCCGCAGAGCAGACGGTGATCGCCGAGGATCCACAGATCGCCGGTGCGCGAGGCCGGATCGCGCGGCGGCTCGGGGATGGTCACCGGCGGCACGGAGCCGCCGGTGCCACCTTCTTCCCCGTCCCCCTCCGGCACGTAGGCCAGCAGCTTGTCGAGTTCACCGTCCGAGAAGCCGACCAGCGACAGGTCGAAATCCTCGGCCAGCAGGTCGTTCAGTTCCGCCGACAGCAGCGCCTCGTCCCAGGTTCCCAACTCCGTCAGCTTGTTGTCCGCGATGCGGTAAGCCCGGCGTTGCGCCTCGGTGAGGTGGCCCAGCACGATCACCGGCGCTTCGGTCAGCCCCAGCTGCGTCGCGGCCAGCACGCGCCCGTGTCCCGCGATCAACTCACCGTCCTCTGCCACGAGGCAGGGCACGGTCCAGCCGAACTCGGCCATGCTGGCGGCGATCTTGGCGACCTGGTCCGGCCCGTGCGCCTTCGCGTTCTTCGCGTAGGGCTGGAGGCGCGACAGCGGCCACGTCTCGATCGCGTCCGGGGCGAAGCTCAGCGTCATGGTGGGCAAGGTTCCTCGGTCGGGTGGATGCCGGTGGCTTCCGGACTCCGGATGCCGGGCCGGACTCCACACGGGGTCCAGCGGCCACCAGCGGTGTCCGGTCGGAAGGTCAGCGTTCATTGGTGTTTGCGCCGGACGCGCGAGGCTCCGGCTTCCGGGTGGCTTCCCAAAAATCCGGCCCTGTCGCTGGCGATGTCCCGCGCTTCGCCCGCCAGCATACGAATATCGCCCGGAAGGAACCGGAAACTCAATGGCTTAGCCCATTGGACCCCGGCTGGACCCCGCGCTGGACCCCGGAAGCCAGCGGCGCGGCCTCTGCCTGCGCGCTCCTCTCCCGAGCATATTCGTTTTCTAACGGCCTCGTCGAAATGTGTAAGGCCCTGCGATGTACACCCGAAAATTTCCTCAGAGGACGATTTTTCTTGACAGGAGATTGGCGTTCTCGATGACGAACTGCTGCGAGCGCCGGGGCGACGGCACGCGACCGTTCAGCCGCCAGGTGATCACCGCAAGGCCGTACTGCCAGCGCTTGGTCGCGGCTGTGCGCGACAGACCGAACTGCCAGCAGATCGGCTTCCACGCCATGCCGTCCGCGCGGGCCCAGACCAGGCGCGCATCGTCCTTCTCCAGCCAGCGCAGCCAGAGCATAGCTTCCTCGGCCTGCGTGATCTGTCGCGGGCTGGGCCTCGGGCGACGCATCTGCGGTTCCTGACCGACCTTGTCGGCGAAGCTGTGGAAGTACTCCGGCCATGCGTTGAAGAAGCCCTGCGGCATCACGCCCGGCATCTGCCGCATCACGCCCGCCGCGAGCTCCAGCCGATCCTGCACCTGTGCTGTGGTCCACTCACCCATGACGCGCCTCCCGTTCCCGCTTGCCGTAGAGCCGCTCGCCGAGCTGGCGCACCAGTTCGCGCTCGGGCCAGGTCAGGCGGTCGTCGTCCATCGCGACGGCCAGTAGGCCCTGTTCCTTCCAGCCGTCGCGCTTGACCTCGTCGGTGTCGCGGCGGCGCCCGCCATAACCCTTGGGCGTGAACCGCATGCCGCTCATTGCACACCTCCTCGGGTCTCCAGCGCCCAGAGCAGGATCGCGATGGCGTCGGCCTCGTTGTCGTCGGTGGGCGAGAAGCCACGCGCTCGGGCGGCCGCCATCATGGCGTCCTTGTTGGCGTTCCCCTTGCCGGTGGCGTGGCGTTTGATGGTGCCGACCGGCACGCCCTCGTAGGGAATGCCGCGCAGTTCGGCCCATGCCGTCAGCGTGGCCATCAGCCCGCCATAGACATGGGCGGCATCGGTCGCGGCATGACGGCGGACCTCCTCGAACCAGATGGCGGCGACGGGGCCCGACAGCCGGTCGATTTC
>NZ_JBRJGP010000042.1:0-11470 GCF_053628555.1 Roseovarius sp. MBR-79
ACTCCGTTCGGGATTGAAAACCTGCAAGAGCTCATCGAAATGGACCGCGACCGCGCGCGTTGACCTCGTTGTGGCCTACGCCGGATGCTTACGATCTATCTAGGCATTTGTTGGAAGAATCGGAGCCCAAGTGCCAAAACGGATCAGGACGGCATTTCCAGAGCCATCAAAAAAAATGGCATCTGGACGACGTAGTGATCTTGATCCAGAGCATGAAACACCGGCTGTGGCGGTGCTCGACAGCAATGGATATTTTTTCGGCATTGCGGTTCAATCGCGCTGAAATTCTGGGGCTGCCAAGGCGTCCATTCAGATTCAGCCGTCATCACCATTCTCTCAAGGCGACGAGATCCGGATCTCCTGAAAATAGTCGACACCCCACAGTATGCTGTTAAGCCACACGGCCCGCAGATAGAAGCTCGCCATACCGGAGGTCTGCGCCACCATTTCAGAGTTCCAAGCGAAGAATCCGCAGAAGTAAAGAGCGGCGAAGCCATCTATCAGCTTGCCCGCTTCGGTCGGGTTGGGCTTCTCGACGAAGAAAAGAAGGGCTTCGGAGGCCGAAGCATACAGCGAAGTCCTGTAGCAGCTGCTCCTGATATCCGGGCTGTAGACCTTGGTGAACCAATCGAGCACACTCGGCACTTTCAAGAGCGAGTCGCCCTTGTGCCATCACTACTTTCAGGGTTATGTTGTCAGAACACTCAGTTGCCGGGCGGCCACCGAAATACGGGATGCCGTCCCGGACGTCTAAGATAGCCGCGCCCTAAACCGGGTCGTCCCACCGAATAGCTTGAGCTGCCAAGCGGACGTTGGAGCGGGGGCGACGGTTATTGAGGGCCAATCGCTCTACGTCCTGTGAACCCACAAGATTACGCCGCCCATCAGCCTCGTCAACTTGCACCCTCAAGCGATCTCAGTTGAAATAGACGACAGGGGTTGACGCTTCACCCCAAGCATCGCACAGGCGGTCGCAAAATTGATCCATTCCACTTTTTCAAGTTGATTATGACCATCCAGATTGAGGTAGCATCAGTGTCCGGCTCCTGTTACCAAACTTGGAAGCAGACATGACACATCTTTTCAGAACCGAAATTGCTGACAGCTTGGGTATTGCGCTTACACCTGAGGTTCGCGTGCAGGAACTATCGCCCGCGCGTCTTCGATCAGCCTTTGAGGTGTCCGAACTTGCGTTCGCTTCAGTTCACGCCGCTGCATCAGAACTTGGGGCATTGGTCGGCGCAAGGTCTGCCACACTCGATCAACGTCTGACCCTGAAATGGTTCGCCACGACCCTGCGCCCATTTGGGTGGGAGCTTCCATCGGCATGGGACTTGATCGCGGGTGACTATCGTACGGCTGACGGCTGGATCAAGCTGCATACCAATGCCCCGCATCATCGCGCAGCCGCGCTTTCAGTGCTGGATTGCCCGCCAGATCGTGAAGCTGTCGCAGACCGCGTTCAAGCATGGAAAAAGACGGAGCTGGAGGCTGCTATCGTCGACGCAAAGGGAGCAGCAGCTGCAATGCACGATCTCGCCACATGGAGCCAACATCCCCAAGGACAGGCCGTTACCATGGAGGCGCTGATCGCTTGGACCGAAATCGGTAACACAAGAAAACCGGCTGCATTGGCTGGGTTGCGCGTTCTCGACCTGACACGCGTCCTCGCCGGACCTGTTGCAACAAGGTTCCTTGCAGCTTTCGGCGCCCAGGTCCTAAGACTAGATCCCCCCGACTGGAACGAGCCGGCTATTGAACCAGAAGTCACGCTAGGCAAACGGTGCTCTGGCCTTGATCTGAACAAGTTGGATGACCGGAAAGTTTTTGAAGGGTTACTGCCTGAGGCCGATGTGATTGTTCATGGGTATCGCCCAGGTGCTTTAGAAGCGCTCGGTTATGGTGAAGACACATTGAACCGACACGCGCCTGCGGCTATCCAAGTGACGTTGAATGCCTATGGATGGACTGGTCCCTGGTCGGGACGGCGGGGATTCGACAGTCTTGTCCAGATGAGCTGTGGGATTGCGGCTCAAGGTCAGCAGGAGTTTGAACGGGACTGCCCGGTTTCATTGCCCGTTCAGGCGCTAGATCATGCAACGGGTTACCTGATAGCTGCAGCTGTCCTGAGGGCCCTTCGCCTTCGTCAACAGACAGGACAGGTAATGTCCGCACGCCTCTCGCTCGCACGAACGGCAGCGTTGCTTGTCTCTCACCCTGTCGGAAACGCGGCCACAGTTTCGGCCCGGGAAACGGACGCCGATTATGCGCCAGACATAGAAATGACGGGCTGGGGTCCAGCGCGTCGTATCAAATTCCCTGTTTCGCTTGAAGGCAAAGATGCATGCTGGAACTATCCTGCGGGGCATTTGCGTCGTTACTCTGCTGAATGGAGGTCGTCATAGCAAAAGCTAGAGCGCCCGCTATTCGAACGTTCGACAGCATGTTGATTTCCACCGAGAACTGATGGGGTGGACATAACGGCGAACATGATTGGCAAACGGAACTGCAAACCGCGCCCGGGGCGCATCCAGTTTAAATCTCCTGATTTCAATAGCATGGGCTCTGAACCGGACTGTACGCGGTTAACAGGTCTGGAGAATATCGGCCCGGAGAGAACGCTTTCCGGCCTTATGAGGAATGTTCCGGTTAACAGCCCCTTCCGCACAACCCCCGAAAACAACGGAAAAATCCGGCCCCGGACAGATGGGGAGAACGCTTTCGCTGTGGCAAATGGCGGAGGGAGTGGGTCGTATGTCGAACCTTCTCTGCCCTTTAGCATCAAAAAAACGCAGGCTTGTCCGTTACGTCGTGAATTCTGTTAAAGCTTCATCCCTAAGAAGCAGACCTCGCAGCCGATCAATAATTATTCCACCATTTGCCACACAAGTCTCCATAGCGACCCGGCAGCTGCTATGACGCTTCTTGAACTTTTGGAGCTGAGCACACGATTGCTTTGCTACAAAAAAACCGAGCCGTCCGCAGCTGCGCCGTGCAGGCGAAACAATGACTTCGTTAAATCTACTACGGTCACCGTCAAAATTTTCCAAGGATACCTCTCTAATCTATTGCACCAACCACAATTTGCCACAAATCAGGATGAGGCATTTACACCATCAGTGTCCAGTTTTTAGGGACCACCTCACATTCACCCAACGGCATCGGTTTCACACCCGTAGATACCCTCTACCCCAGCTTCCGCTGTGCATCGCGTACCAAGGCGGCGAGGCGGAAGAAGCCATGGGCCATTTTTGAATACGGTGTCAGCACGAAGAATGTCAGCACGGCTCCAAGGTGTAGGGCGAGCAGCGGCTCTAGCGCGGGGGTCTTTCCGAGGGCATATAGCAATAGGCCCGAGGCGCTGACAGCGAAAAGCAGCAGAATAAAACCAAACTCACCACCACGGACATTGGGAGCCTGAAGCTCCGGCCGTCCTATGGCCTTCAGACGCAGCAGGCCAAGAGCGCCGAAGCATAGTAGGATCCCACCCGTTACACCGAAGAGCTTGGGCAGGGAGAAGATGCTGTAAGGCGCGGGCATGTTGAAAGCATAATGCATTATCGTCGCGAATGATGTCGAGGCGAAGCACAAAAGAAAGCCATACATCACCGCCTGGTGCATCGTTCTCCGCTCGTGGGAAAAGCGGTCCTCGTCCTCGAAGTTGCAGCCGTCGCCATGGCCACCGGTGAGGTTGCGCATCGTCGCAGCGGAGCCAAAGGCGTCTTTCAAATGGACCAGCCTGATACGTGCACCGCCGATCCGCTTCCAGTAGCGGCGCAGGGATACGCCCAACGCCAGCAGGGGTAGGATGAAGGCGGGCAGGAAGATCGCTACCATCGCGTTATGCGACAGAACGGAATAGAAACCCTCGCCCCCACCCGGCAGATTGCGCGCTGCAAGAAAGAGCAGGCCAAAGCCGACGATCAGCGCCAGTGCCAGCATGGTGCCGGAGCGATGGAACACCCGTCCGAACGCCGCCGGGAATGCCGCCTCTTCCCAGCTTTCCTGCCGCAGCTCCGCCAGAACTCGAGGCAGGTTCAGCTCGAACTCGTGTGGGGCGGTGTACTGGCAGGCCGAGTAACAATTCTGGCAGTTGTGGCAGAGATTCGCCAGTTGGACGAGATCGGCCTCAGCAAAGGCGCGCTCCGCATGCATCGCGGGAAACACGGCACAGTAGCCCTCGCAATAGCGGCAAGCGTTACATATCTGGGCTTGGCGGCCGGCTTCTTCTAGGGGATTATCGTACATAGTTTGCGGCCTCCGCGCCCGCGATTCGTCCAAATACGGTGCCGATGCTCATGCCAAACCCAGCAAGGTAGCCTTTGCCAAGAATCGATCCGGCCATGGACTCGCCAGCCGCCCAGAGGTTTTCGATCGGGCCGCTCTCATTCTGGCACTGAGCCTTCTCGTCAACCTTCAGCCCGAGATAGGTGAAAGTGACGCCGGTTCGCAGGCTGTAGCCATAGAACGGCGCTTCTGTGATCGGTCTTGCCCAGTTGGTCTTCGCCGGCTCGATGCCTGTCGTGGCCACGCCGTCCTTTTCCATTGGCTGGAAGCCTGCTGCATCGCCACAGGCGGCGTTAAAATCTTCAACCGTGGCCATGAGCTCTTTTCCCGGCAGGCCCATCTTCTCGGCTAATTCAGGGAGGCTGTCTGCCATAATTGGCGGGAATACCGAAGGCATAAAAAGCGGGAAGGACTTGGCGTCGATGATCGAATAACCCACTTGGTCGGGCTGCGCAGCGATCAGCCGGCCCCAGATGGCATAGCGCTTTGGCCAAACGTCCTCGCCCTCGTCGTAGAAGCGTTTGCCCTCTTTATTCACCACTATGGAAAAGGGCACGCAGTCGAGCCGCGTTACGATACCTCCATCATATTTCGGCGCGCGTCCATCTATGGCGACTGCGTGGCACTGGGTCGGATCGCCGACCGAGGACACGCCTTGGTCTAAAAGGTCGCGAAGTACCGTGCCCCGGTTATAGGGCGTGCCTCGGATCAGGAAGTTACGGGCTGGCGGCCCCCAGGCATCAGCGAGCCAGTCGATATCAGCTTGAAATCCGCCCGAAGCAACTATGACCCCGCGCGGTGCAATGCTGCGCTGCTCGCCTTGAAGCTCGTAATCGACCCGTGTCACGCGCCGGCCATGCAGCGCCACGTGCGTGACCGGCGCGTCGTAATGCACCTCGACACCCATCGCTTCAGCGGTTCGGTAATAGGCATTCACAAGCGCTTTTCCCCCGCCCATAAAGAATGCGTTGGTACGGGCTAGCGAAAGCGTGCCGGACAGGGAAGGCTGGAAGTGAACGCCATGCGCCTCCATCCAGGGCAGACATTCTTCGGACTGGCGGATGACTATGCGGGCAAGACTCTCGTCAGTCTGGCCGCCAGTGACCTGAAGCAGGTCGTCGAAGTATTCTTCTTCGCTGTAGCTGTCTACCAAAACGGAAAATGGACCTTCATGCTTGCAGCGGAAGTTCCGCGTGTGGCGGGAGTTGCCGCCGCGATACGGCTTCGGCGCCGCTTCAAGAATAATGACCTTCGCACCCGCCCCTGCTGCTGTGATCGCGGCGCAAAGCGCGGCGTTGCCACCCCCGATAATTGCGATGTCATATTCCGTGTCTGACCGACCCATTCGCATGTCCCCTTGCTGCATAGCGACGACCATATCGGCCACGATTACAATTGATAAATGCAAAAAAAAGCTAGATTATGCCGCTATGCGCATAAAGTTTGATTTCACCGATCTTGAGGCCTTTCTCGTCCTTTCCGAAACCGGCTCTTTCGTTGCGGCGGCGGATCATCTGGGCCTGTCGCAATCGGCTCTGACTCGGCGTATCCGAAAGTTAGAGGAAACTTTTGGCGAGCAACTGTTCGACCGCACCACTCGGTCCGTCCGAATGACTCTTGCGGCCAAACGGCTGCGTTCCCGCGCGCAAGGCCTGCTAGATGAGGCTCGGGAAACGATACGAGAGCTAAAGGACGAAACTGCAGAATTCAGTTTTCAAAACCGAGCTATCGTCACCGTCGCAGCGGTGCCCAGCTCAATTGCGCGAGTGGTTATCCCGGCGGTCGGCCTGTTTTCCGCAGGCAAGAACGAGGCACGGGTGCGCATTCTCGACCTACTCGCCAACGAGGTGGCCGAAGCAGTCGAGGACGGCCAGGCCGATTTCGGCGTTTCCTCCTGGGCTCCACCCGATGGAGCACTTCTGTTCGAACCCTTCTTCGAGGACAAGGTGGTGCTGGCCTTGCCGCCAGATCACCCACTGGCGCAATCCTCCGGCCCGCTGAAATGGGGATCGCTTTCTGGCCAGCGGCTGATCCTGCCCAGTCAGGGTAGCGGCAACCGGGCGCTAATAGCCCGGGCTCTCGCCCCCGAAGGCCTATCGTTGTTCTGGAGTTACGAGGTGCCCCGGACCTCCACCGCGCTGGAGCTAGTACGCGCGGGGCTTGGCGTGGCGGCTCTGCCCCTATCGGCAGTACCAGTGATTGATGGCTTCGGCCTCGCGATCCGCCCGCTCATGAACCCCGTCGTGACTCGCATGATCGGCCTCGTCTATCGCCGTAACAGCACCATTCCGCCCGCCGCCGCCCGGCTGCGTGACCTAATCATGGCCGAGGCACGGCGACGGGCGGAGGTGTAAGGCCACACCCGCGGGAAGTTGAATTTTCCTGCGACAAGGCGTAAAATGTCGAGTACCTGTGGCTTAGGCACCTGGCAAGACTTTTTTGGGAGGCAAGACCATAGCGCGGTTCATTCCAAGTACTACGGCTCTCATCACCTTTGAGGCGGCAGCGCGGCTTGGCGGGTTTTCCCGAGCCTCTGAGGAACTGTGCCTCTCCGAAAGCGCGGTCAGCAAGCAGATCGCCAAGCTAGAGAGCTTCCTCGATCTGCGGCTTTTTAACCGCTCTGCGGGGCGGTTCGGGTTGACAGAAGCGGGCCGCTCCTACGTAATCGAAGTGCGCCGCACGCTAGACAAGCTGGAAGCCGACACCAAAAACGTCGTTAATTTCAAGATGACTAGGAAAGAGTTGTCGATAGCCGCACTGCCTACTTTTTCCAACAAGTGGCTAATGCCTCGACTCGGCACGTTTTTCAAACAACACTCAGATATCATCGTAAACATCCGCGGCAGGATCGATCCATTCGATTTCTCCGAGCTGGAATTCGATGCAGCCGTGCATTTCGCAGACCCACAATGGCAAGGCGTGCGGCAATCCACCTTGTTCAGCGAAGAACTAATCGCAATGGCCAGTCCGAAGCATTTCCCGGTGGACGAGTGGCAGGCCGCCAACTGGCACGGGCCTGGCTTCAATGATGCACCGCTCCTGCACAAGGTCACGCGGGAGGATGCCTGGCGCCGCTGGCTGCTTGGCGCGAGGCTGGATCATCCAAACCCCGCCTCCGGTGCTCAATTCGACACCTTCTCCAACTTAATCGAGGCGGTCCGTTCAGGCCTCGGCATCGCCCTTGTTCCCCGTCTCTATGTGGAGCAGGAGCTAGTGCACGGCGAGCTAGTTCAATTCCACTCCCACACACTACAGGATGAAAAAACTTACATGCTCATCCTGCCCGACCGCGAAGTGCTGCACCCTTCGCTGAATGTCTTCGCGGACTGGTTGCACGACGAGGCGCGCGCCTTCACATCAGCGCGACTGTCAGAGGTAGAGCCTTAACGATGACTAGAGAATCGGGTTCCACGGCGCAGCAAAGAATCGGTAGCCGTCGCCCTCTCGTCCGATAAAACCAAACCCAGGAAAATCGAGATGCATGCCGCCGACCAAAATCTTGTCCGTCGCCGCCATTTCCAGCAGGCGTCGGCGCATCGCCGCAGCAGCAGCTTCGTCACTGTCAAAATCCAGCGTCACATGCGGAAACCGGATCTGGATATGCGGCACATGTACCGTGTCGCCCCAGATCAGCAGAGAGTCGTCCCCATCGGCAATGAGATAAGCCGTATGTCCCGGCGTGTGCCCTGCGATCGGCACCGGGATGACTCCGGGAAACACCTCCGCCTCGCTGGTGAAGGGGCGGAGTTGGTCGCGATAGGCATCGAGCTGTTTGCGCGCCGCGCGAAAATACCGCTCCCTCTTGCGTTCGGGCGCTGCAGCCATGGCGGCATCGTCCTGCCAGTGGCGCATTTCCGCATCGGCCAGCGCTATCTCTGAGGCCGGAAAGACACGACGACCTTCCGCATCGGTCAGACCATTTGAATGATCAGGATGCATATGGGTTAAGAATACCGTCTCGATCTCGTCGATGTCCACCCCTGCGACGCCCAGATGCGCCGGCAGAAATCCCAGCGTCGGCCCCATCGTATGGCCTGCCCCCGCCTCGATCAGTGCGACGCGAGACTTGTTGCGGACAAGATATGAATTTACACAGATCCGCGGCGGCGATTGCAGGTAGGCCGAGCGCATGTGCACGTCAGCTTCTTCCGGAGTAATTCCGTGAAAAATCTCATAATTGGTGTCGAGATACCCGTCGCAGATAGCAGTTACAGTGATCTCTCCCACCTGCCGGTGATAGATGCTTGGAACCTGTTTCATATGTCTCCCCCTCGATACGTCCTGTCCGCGGATCAGGTACGTCCAGATCAGTTGTCTGCGGATCAGTTCCGGGCGAAGATGTGCTCACCCTCGTAGGCAAAGCAGCGGATACGGACCTTGACGCCGAACGCCTCTTCGAAGGCGGCTTCCAGCTTTTCCATGAACTCGCCCAGCAACTCCGGCGTGCGGAGCCCACCAGAGCGTAACTTCACCTCAATGTAACCGGGATGCCCGATAGCGTGCTTGCCGGTCTCGACAAAGATGACATGCACCTTGTCCGGCTCCGCCTTGATCAAGTCGATACAAAGCGCATTGCAAGTTTCGAGGAAGGTCTCGTATGTCTCACTGGGCCGCGAGAGAATTGCCTCAGGCGCGAAAATCGTTACATTAGGCATGAAAAGTCCTTTCTTCGGGAGCGATTGGATGAAAATGACAAATCGCACAAAAGCGTGGCCATAGCGATCTATCGTATCATCAGTTCCGGCAGGTACAGCGTAAGCGAAGGGATCGACATCAGCATGGCTAGCACTATCAGTTCCATCACCACGAAGGGGACTACGCCGTAATAGGCTTCCTTGGTAGTAATCTGTCCCTGTGACGATCCCACCACGGCGAATATGTTTATCCCTACTGGTGGCGTCATGCATGACAACTCGATCAGCTTGACCATGATTATGGCGAACCAGATTGGGTCGTAACCTAGTCCCACAACCAGCGGATGCACGATCGGCACAGTCATGACCATCATCGAGATCGGGTCCATCAGCATGCCGAGCACAAGATAGACCAGCACAAGCGAGGCGATGACCATCCACGGCTCAAAGCCGCTGGCGGATACGAAGTCCAGAACGTCATCAACGAAGCCCGTGACAAGCAGCAGGCGCGAGAACGCGGTACCGCCCATGACTATGAAAAACAACGCCGAGGTGATGACCGCTGTGTCGGCAAAACAGTTCATGATAGCGCCGCGCTGCAGGCGCCGAAGCATAAGCCCAACTAGCAGCACAGCCAACGCACCAACCGCACCGGCGGCTGAGGGCGAGACGAGGCCGGAATATATGCCGCCAACCACGATGAATGACACTATGGCAATCGGCCAGACGGTCTTGAGGCTGCCTATCTTCTCATGCAGCGTGTAGCGCTGCGCTGAAGGCGGGGCCCAGCGGGGCCGGATCCGCACCATAAGGGCGATTCCTGCAAGATAGACCGCACCGGTCAGGATACCGGGAATGATCCCCGCCAGCAAAAGCTGACCAACGGATTCCGAGGTCAAAACTCCGTAAAGAACGATGGTGATCGAGGGCGGGATCATCGCGGCGAAGGTGCCCGCGCCGATTATGCAGCCCGCCGCGATGCCACGGTCGTACCTTAAGGCGATCATCTCGGGAAGGGCGATCCGTGTGAACAGGGCCGCGCCCACAATTGTGGAGCCATTCACAGCTCCAAAGGCCGCTGCGGCGATTGTCGTCGCCATATATAGCCCGCCGCGCACTCGGGCGAGCCACATGTTGGCGGCTTGGTAGATGTCCCTGATTATACCGGTAGCGCCGGCTATCATCCCCATGAATACGAACATCGGGATCGCGGCAAAGGTGTAATTCCCAGCGACGCTGTAGGGAAGCGTCGTGAAGGTGGTAAGTGTGTAGTTCCCACCGACGGACAGCATCATGCCCGATGCGGAAACGAGGATCATCGACACGGCAACCGGCAGGCCAAAGGCCATCAAGCCGAGCATGGCGAAGATCGAACACAATGCGATCAACGTCGGATCCATTAGAGTTTTTCCATCATATTGTTCTGCGCCGGATCCAGCCCGTCTTCAATCGGACCTGTTCTTTGCGGTGCGAAGCCAAAGATCGCGCGCACCAGCTGCCTGGCCGCTTCGGTCACGGCAACGCCAAGCCCAATCGTGGTAACGATCTTCGCTAGCCAAATCGGCACGCGCAGGAAGCCCGCTGACACATCATTATGGCGATAGGCATTCAGAGCACCGATTCCCGAGCGCCATAGTAGGAAGACCAGAACAGCCAGCATCGAGGTCAGGATCACAAATGTGGCGAACTTCCTAAGCCGGGGTCCGTAGTTACTGCTGAACACGTCGACGACGACATGCCCTCCGGTGCGTTGCAAGTATGCAAGGGCAGAGAAGATCGCCACCGCAAGCAGCGCTTCGCTGATCTCCACCGCGCCGACGAACGGCGAATTGAAGAAAGCCCTGCCCGCCGTGTCAATCACACCAATGAGAAGAATGACAAGGATGCACAGACCCGACATGATCAATGCACCTGTTACCAAGTATCCGATCAAGGTTTCGACGAACCAGAGGGGCCCTGTCCCGCGAGGATCTCGCGGGACAGGGTTATTGAGCCCGTTGCTCTTGTCAGCCGGTGCTTCGGGAGTCATTAGTCGGTTCCAATCACACTTCTGATGTCGGCGACGGTGGATTGAGCCGCTTCACACATGTCCATACCGCACATGGATTCAACCCATGCATCAAGCATGTTCGGCACAATTTCGTTGACCTTGTCGAGATCCTCGAATTCCACAAACTCAACGCCAAGTTCGGCAGCTTCTTTCATGGTGGCTTCTTCAAGGGGGGTGAAGCTTTCTTTTTCAAAGGCTTCGGCCACTGCCGCAGCTTCGGAAACGGTCGCCTTGAAATCGTCAGACCAGCTTTCATAGGTATCATATGAGACGAAGCTGGAATAGGCAGCGATAGCTCCGAGGTTGATGTCGCTCCAGTATTTCGCGACTTCACCTATTTTGAGGAACCCCGCACCTTCGATAGACAGGTAGGCGCAATCGAGACTGCCGCGCTGAAGAGCTTCAGGTCGTGTCGCGAAGGTGGTGGAAATTTGAAGGTGGCGTAATCTCCGGGTGAACGAAACCCACCCAACCGGCGGCTGGCACCGCCAAGGAGATC
>NZ_JBRJGP010000043.1:0-10340 GCF_053628555.1 Roseovarius sp. MBR-79
ATCTCCTTGGCGGTGCCAGCCGCCGGTTGGGTGGGTTTCGTTCACCCGGAGATTACGCCACCTTCAAATTTCCACCACCTTCGCGACACGACCTGGACCTGCGTGCGCTTGTAGAGAAGAGCGGCGATGCCGATCTGCTTCGCGAGATGATCGGCTTCGCTGCCGAACGACTGATGGAGCTGGAGATTGGTGCCAAGAACCTGCCCTGCCGAATTTGGTGAGGCGTGCCGCTCAAAATCCCGTCACGCACATACTGGACTGGTGGCAGATCTCGATGCGGGTCAAGCACGTTGAGAATGCGGTGCAAGTACTTTTGCAATGGAAGAACTTTTCAGGGTTGCGACGCCTCTTCGAGCGCCCTGCCGAAATACTGCGCTGGTACCTTTGGCACGGGAAAGTGATCACCGCCGCGACAACCCTCAAGATCCTCCAAATCGATTGTGATCGATTGCGCGCCGAAACCCGGGAATTACGGGAAGCGGTCAGACGCGTCAAAGCCCGATGTCAGGATCTCTATGCCTACCTTGCGAACAACTTCGACGCCCTCGTAGACTACGGCCATCGACACCGGAATGGCCTCGCGGTTTCATCGTCCCGGGCAGAACGCTGCGTCGATGATACCGGGAACACTCGAATGGGCAAGCGACGGCGCATGAGGTGGTTACCGCAGGGCGCACATCGGGTTGCCGTCACGCGGGCGGCTGTCCCTGATGGAAGGCTAGGCGCCTCAAAGCGGGCCGCTTGGCCACCTGGTTTTGCCCACTCCCCACAAGACCGGCACCCGCTTTTGCGTGACGATCTCGGGGTGAGCCGCTGGCGCGGGTAAAGCTCGACGACAGCAAGCAAGCCGGCAGCTACTACAGGCGCGGAGCGCATCCCTGAGAAGACAGGGATGCACCTGAGCGTGATTATTGCAATACTTCGGTCCAGATCTGTGATTGCAGATCGTTCACCTCCTGCGAGCAAGCAGGGCTGAACTTGCCCGCCGCCGCCAGCTCTGGCGCGACGACGATTTCCGGTGCCTCGCGCATCACCTCATCCATGAACGCCTCGGATCCGGTCACGCCATTGGCGTAGCGCGCAAAGTTCGAGATCATCGCAGCATTCTCGGGCTCGAGTATGAAATTTATGAATTTCATGGCGTTTTCAGGGTTTTGCGCATCAGCCAGTACCGCGGCGCTGTCCATCCAGATCGGATAGCCGGTTTTGGGATAACCATAGGCAAGGTCCGCGTTCTGCAAACGCGCCCGCATGGTCGCGCCGTTCCAGTAAATTCCGGCCGAGAAATCGCCGGCGACATGGGCATCGACCGTGCCGTAATCCAGCGCTTTCCAATGTGCCTTGGCTTCGACCAGAGTGTCGCGCACCTTGCGCATCACCTCCATATCGGTGGTGCAGGATTCGCCTCCCGCGTAATAGATCGCGATGGCCATGACATCGGACATTTCGGGGATGACATTGATCTGCCCCTTCAATGCGTCTGGCGGGTTGAAGATGATGGAAGCGTCGTTGATGTCGCCATCATAGACACTCGTATTTACGATCAGGCCGGTGGTGCCCCACTGCCACGGAACAGAATATTCGCGGCCGGGGTCGAAATCGACATTGACCCATTCCGGCGCGATATTGCCATGGTTGGTGACGATGGATTTGTCGAGCGGGACGATCAGCCCCTCGGAAATCCAGGTCTGCATGTAGGAATTCGACGGCACTACAATGTCAAAGCCATGACCGCCCTGACGGATGCGCGCAAGGGCCGTGTCGTTGCTGTCATAATCAGTGACATTCACCTTGATGCCGGTTTCCGCCTCGAACTTGGTCAGCAATTCGGGGTTGGTGTAGTTGCCCCAGTTGTAGAGGTTCACCACGCCTTGCGCGCTTGCGAGGCCGGTGGTCGCCAAGAGTGCGGTCAGGCCGCTTGCGATCAGTTTCTTCATTGGTCGTCTCCCTGTGGTCATGGTTGCGGTTATACCCTTTTACGGGTGATCAGGAAAAACACGCTGACCACCAGCAACGACAGCGCCAGAAACAGCGTGGCGATGGCGTTCATCTCGGGGGTAACGCTGCGGCGCAACTGGCCGAGCATATAGGTGGGCAGAGTGTCCTGCCCGGCGGATTTCACGAATTCGGTGATCACGACAGTGTCGAGCGATACAACGAACCCGAGCATGAAGCCTGCCACGATCCCCGGCACCAGAAGCGGCAGGGTGACATGGGTAAATGCCTGCACGGGGGTTGCATAGAGATCGGCCGCGGCGGTCTCGAGCGTCAGGTCCATCGTCTCGAGCCGGGCGCGGATCGGCAGATAGGCGAAGGGAATACAGAAGGCCGTGTGCGCCGCCATCAGATACCCCATTCCCGAATACCCTGTCTGCACCTTCAGGAAGGCGACAAAGATCAAAAGCGCGATGCCGGTCACGATCTCCGGCACCATCAGCGGCTGGTTGATCAGCGCATAAATCATGGTCTGGCCCGGAAACCGGCTCACTCGCGTTGTGGCCAATGCCGCCAGGGTTGCCAGCACCGTGGCAATACCGGCGGCGACCAGCGCCAGCCAAAGCGAGCGGATCGACACATCGACGACCTGCCGGTTGTTTAACGCGGCTTCGTACCATTTCAGCGATAATCCGCCCCATATGGATTGCGATTGCGCCTCGTTGAAGGAAAAGACGACCAGCGTGATGATGGGCAGATATAGCAACACCAGCGTCAGGATGGCGATTACGCCAAATCCGGGCAGGGAGCGGACATTGAACCTATGACTGGCCATCGCGCCCCCCGGTTTCGCGGGTGGTGATGCGCAGATAGAATACCAGCGCCGCGACAACGATCACCAGCAACACCATCGCCAAGGCCGATCCAAGCGGCCAGTTGCGCCCCTGGCCGAACTGCAAGCCGATCAGATTGCCCAACATCATCGTCCGACCGCCGCCCAGCACGCGCGGCGTGACATAGGCACCGATCGAGGGAATGAACACGAGGATGGAGCCTGCAATAAACCCCGGCTTCACCAAGGGCAGGATCACATGCCACAAGACCTGCATGCGACTGGCGTAAAGGTCATATCCCGCCTCGACCAGTCGAAAATCCAGCTTGTCCATCGCCGCATAAAGCGGAAGCACCATCAGGGGCAGGAACACGTAGCTCATGCCGAGCAAAACCGCGAAATCGGTATACATCAGTTCCAGAGGCTTGTCGATCAGGCCCAGCCAAAGGAGTGCCGTGTTCAAGGTGCCGCTGTTGCGGATCAACTCCTGTATCGCGAAGGTGCGGATCAAGAGGTTGGTCCAGAAGGGAACGGTGATCAGAAACAGCCAGATCATCCGGCGGTTGACCGGGCGTGTCGCGATGAACCACGCTGTCGGAAAACCCAGTGCCGCGCAGATCACCGTCGTCTGAAAAGACAGCCACAAGGTGCGCTGGAACACCGCCAGATGGTCCGCGTTGAGCGTGACATTTTCGGGATCGAAGATATCGCGCTTGAAGAATACCCGGAACCAGGCTTCGGTCGAAAAATCCCACGACACCCCGCCCATATTGCCGGGGCTGAGGACGGAATAAACCGCAACGATCAGCAGCGGGCCAGATGCGGCAAGGATCAGGACCACAAGCGCCGGGCTCACCAGTATCCATTTCCAGCGATGCGAGTCGCGTTTCATCACGACCCCCGCAGAACCTGAAGCGCGCCGGGCATCAAGGACAAGCCGACCCGCGCGCCCGTCTCCGGGTCCGCCTGCCCGATGGTGTTCTGACGCCTGACTGTAAAGGCCTGACCATCCTCAAGCGTCAGATGGATATGCGTGTCGGTGCCAAAGAAAACCGCGCCGGTCACGGTCGCTAACAGATCGCCCGTACCCGCCTCGACCAGCTGCGCCTGTTCCGGGCGGATCACGGCGGAAACGGCCTCGCTCACTGCCGGAGTCACCCCCTCGGCAATCCGCGCCGGAACTATTCGGCCACCGGGCAAGGCCAGGTCGGCACCGCGCCCCTGCACCGTGATCACCTTCAGGGACAGAAAATTCGTCTCGCCGATGAAATCGGCCACGAAGCGCTCCGTCGGGGCGTGATAGATGTCATGCGGACTGCCCAGTTGCAGGATGCGCCCCTTGCTCATGACGGCAAGGCGGTCCGACATGGTCAGCGCCTCTTCCTGATCATGGGTCACGAAAACAAACGTGATGCCGGTTTCCACCTGAAGCCGCTTCAACTCGGTTTGCATTTCCTTGCGCAGCTTGAGGTCGAGCGCGCTCAGCGGTTCATCGAGCAAAAGCACGCGGGGTCTCGGGGCCAGAGCACGGGCCAGTGCCACGCGTTGCTGCTGCCCCCCCGACAACTCTGCGGGCTTGCGCGAGGCCATGGCCTCCATCTTGACCAGTCGCATCATCTCTGCGGTGGTGGTCTCAATTTCGGAGCGGGGACGGCCGAGCATCTTGAGGCCAAAGCCTATGTTCTGCGCCACGGTCATATGCGGAAAAAGCGCATAACTCTGAAACACGGTGTTCACCATACGCCGGTTCGGGGCTTGGCCTACGACATCCTGCCCCTTGATCCGGAGCTGCCCGCTGCTGGGATGTTCAAACCCGGCGATCACCCGCAGGAGCGTGGTCTTGCCACAGCCGGACGGCCCGAGGAGGGTGAAAAACTCGCCGGTACGGATCGTCAGATCAATCCCGGTCAAGGCGTGAAACGCGGTTGCGCCCTGGCCAAACACCTTGCTGACCGCCTGGATTTCGATTTCGTTGCCGCTTTGTTGTGCGCCGTCGGCCACCATGTCTTCCTCTTTTTCCGACAGTCGAGCGCGTGTTGCCGAATCTTTCAAGCGATTTCGATCCCCCGGTCCTGATCGACGGCAGCATCCCAGACGATCCGACCGCCACAGATGGTTTTTTTTACACCCAGGCTGGCGATCTGATCTGCGGGCACCGCCTCGACATCCCCCGACAGAATGACCACATCGGCCAGGTAGCCGACACGCAACATGCCTTTGCGGTCCTCGGTATGTTCGGCATATGCCCCGCCGATGGTATAGGCGGCCAGTGCCTCGCGCAGGGTCAGCCGCTCGTCTTGTCCGCCCTCATAGGGCTGCCGTGTCACCGCCGCCTGAATCGAGCGGAGCGGGTTGATATCGGCCACCGGCCAATCCGAGGCGAACACGATCCGTGCCCCGGCATCGCGCAACGTGCGGGTTAGATAGGCATCGGCCCAGCGGTCGCGTCCGATCTTGTCGAGGGTAGGAAATAGCGGGAAATCCATGGCACCCGGCGGATGTGACGGTTGGACGGAGGCCAAGACACCCATTTCGGCAAACCGCGGAATATCGCCACGGTCGATCAGTTCGATATGCTCGATCCTGTGGCGCGCGTCGCGCCGACCATTGGCCTCGCGCGCGGCCTCATAGCCGTCAAGCACCCTGCGCACCGCCCCGTCACCGATGGCATGGACCGCGATTTGAAGCCCGCGCCGATCCGCCTCGATGCAGACTTCCGCAAAGCGGTCCGCCTCATGCAGCGGCTCGCCGCGCCAGCCGGGCTGATCGGGATAATCGTTGAGCATCACGGCGGTGCCACTGTCCACAACCCCGTCCATGAACAGCTTGACGAAACCGGAGGATAACCAGTCATCGTTGTAATCGGCGCTCATGGCGCTGGCCTTGGCGAGGTCGGAAATCCTGTGGTCGTTGCGGTAATGATACGGCACCCTCACCCGCGCCGTCAGCCTGTCCTCACGCCGCAAATGATCGAGCACCTCAAGCGTGTAGCGGTTGCCATCCATGTTGACGAGACTGGTGAACCCGTGCCGCGCGCAATGGCGCAATCCGCGCTCCATCGCCGGTAAATCCGCCAGCATGTCGTCATGCGTCGGCTTTGGCACCGGATCGGCCCCGGTGGCGATCCCTGCCATGATACGGTTTTCCCCGGCCAGCCGCAGCACCGGTGCCTTGGCCTCGAACTCCCGCAACTCTCCGGTGGCAAGGCCATTGTCCATGACGATCTCATTGCCCGGGCCCAATTGCGCGCCCCGGAGAATGCCCGCCTGTTCAAGAGCCATGGTATTGGCCCAGGCGGTGTGATGGTCCGCCGCCAGCAGGCAAACAGGCCGGTCCGGCAAAATGGCGTCGAGATCGTGCCGGGTCAGCGGGTGATCGTAAATACCGTAATCGCAGCCCTGTCCCACGATGACGTTGCGCTCCGGATTGGCCGCCGCATAGGCGTGGATCGCATGAGCCAGCGCGTCAGGACCATGAACCCCGAGGAGTTGCAGATGCGCCAGTTCAGAGCCGCCCATGAACAGGTGCAGATGGCTTTCGATAAAACCCGGAAGCACTGTCGCCCCCTTCGCGTCAATCACCGGACAGTCCGCACCGGCCATCGACCTGGCCGCGCTGCCGAGGGCCGCGATCCTGTCGCCGGCAAGAGCCACCGCATCGGTTTCGGGGGCGTCGGGATCCATGGTCAGACCGCGCGCGTTAATGATCAAGAGGGTGATAGGCATCTGGCACCATGATGTTGCAAATTTCGACGATAGCAGAATGCTGTTTGCCGGTCCAATTTTTTGATCAAATTTGCACCATCCGGAGCGTTTCGCGCAAACGCGGCCTGAGGCGGTGATGGCCCTTCCCGGTGATGTCATGACACAGGCTGCCTTGGCGGCTCACGGCCGCGGGAACGTGGGGCAGGCCATCCCCTCGCGATGACGCCGTGAAAGGCCGTTCACGGGACCGCAAAACCGCACTCGACCCGCTTGACAACGCCGGCGACGGGGAGCGGTGCGTGCACGGGAGCCTGGTGGAGGTCGATTTTCGAACCGCGCGCGGTTGACGGCAGAGACAAAAAATAATATTTTTCATGTTGTTATGATGGCTCTTCCACCTTTCGGCAAACCATCGGGGCCAATTGCCTTGTGCCTCGGTCCTAACTGGGTAGTATCCCCGCGAAAACGGAGGGGGAGAGCATGATCATTCGGTCTGTCGACTGTCTGAACGAGATCGTGGGACGACTCGTTTCGGTTGTCGCGATCATGTTTGCGGGGATCATCATTTACGATGTTTTCATGCGTTACGTGTTCAACGACCCAACCCGCTGGGCCTTTGACGTCACGAAGCAGATGTTCGGTTTCTATTTTGTTCTTCTCGGCGGCTATGCGCTTCGGCACAATGCCCATGTCCGGGTAGATCTGCTCACGGCCAATCTGTCACAGACGCCGGCCCGCATTGTTGATGCGCTGGGATATCTGATCTTTTTCTTTCCCTTCGCCTGGGTGTTTGCATCCCGGTCCTATGATTTCGCGATGCGGTCCTATGCGCAGGGTGAAACCACCTACGGATCGGTGCAGCTTCCCGTCTATCCGCTCAAGATCGCGATGGCGGTCGCCGCAGCCTTGCTGCTGCTTCAGGGAATTGCGGAAGTTCTGAAGATAGTCCTCAATCGTCAGGAGGCGCAAAGTGACGCCTGAAGTCATTGCCCTTTGTATGTTCGGCCTGCTGCTGCTGGGTCTCTTCATGGGGCATCCGCTTGCCTTCGTATTGGGCGGCACGGCCGTTCTGGGCGCGCTGATCGCTGGCAAGCCAATGGTGCTGGGCATCGTCATCAACCGTATTTTCGGCGATGTGCTGGACAATTTCACCCTGATCGCCATCCCGCTCTTTGTGCTCATGGCCCGATTTCTATCAGACAGTGGTGTGACGGATCGAATGTTCGAGTCGCTCCGGCTCATGATGTCCAACGTGCGCGGCGGTCTGGCGTTGGCGGTTGTGTTCATCTCGATCCTGTTGGCGGCAACAACCGGCATAATCGGGGCCTCGATCACGGTCATGGGCGTCATGGCCCTGCGCCCGATGCTGCAATATGGCTATAGTCCGACGCTCACGACCGGGGTTATTGCGGCCTCGGGCTGTCTCGGGATTCTCATACCGCCGTCGATCATGCTGATATTGATGGCAAGCTATTCCCCTCTTTCGGTCGGAGAGCTCTTTGCCGGGGCCATGATTCCCGGCGTGGTGCTCGGCCTGCTCTATGCTGTCTGGGTCGTGATCGTCGCCATCGTAAGACCCGACATGGCCCCTGCCGTGGAGCCTGATGAAAAAGTCAGCCGCGCCGCACTTCTCAAGATGCTGGCGATTGAGGCCGTTCCGCCTTTGGTGTTGATCCTCGGCATCCTCGGCTCACTTCTGATGGGGATCGCCACGGCAACAGAGGCTTCGGCCATAGGGGCTGCGCTGGCGCTCCTGATCGTCATCTTTCGCGGCAAGTTCCGGTGGGCCAGTTTTTACGGCGCGATGCTGGAAACCGGACGCACCTCGGCGATGATCCTTTTTATCGTGATCGGGGCGACGGCCTTTACAGGCGTGTTCAACATAACTGGAGGGCTGCGAGCCACGCAGGAGATCATCCGCGGCATGGATATGGAGCCGTGGATGCTGATCACGGTGATGATGTTCATCGTGTTCATTCTGGGCGCGTTCCTCGACTGGACCGGGATCGTGCTTCTGTCCTTTCCGATTTTCCTGCCGATCGTCCAGGAGATGGACATAAGCCTGTTGTGGTTCGTGGTACTGATGTCGGTGGTGCTGCAGACATCGTTTCTTACACCACCCTTTGGATATGCGTTGTTCTACCTGCGCGCCATTGCTCCCAAATCGGTCAAGACTTCGGAAATCGTCATCGGGGTGTTGCCATTCATTGGCTTGATCCTGATCATGTGCCTCGCTGTAGCCATGTTCCCGCAACTGGTCCTGTGGCTGCCAGAGACTCTCTACACCAAGTAAACAAGGAGACTTCCATGCAAACGAAAACTGCCCTCGTGACGGGCCTCGCACTGGCCGCAGGGATTTCCACGCAATCCCATGCACAGGACAGCTGGACCATGACCACCACATGGCCGAGTTCGCTGGAACTGATCGAAATCGACAAGCACTTTGTAGAGCTCGCCAACAAGCTGACCGGTGACGCTCTGACCATCGAATTCTTTGAAGGCGGCGCGCTTGTGCCTGCGGGTGAAGTGTTCGGCGCTGTGGAATCCGGCACCATTCAGGCCGGGGCGGACTGGCCCGGTTATTGGGCGGGCCGGGATTCGGCCTTTTCCCCTCTGGCAACCACAGCCAGCCTTTTCAACGCCATCGACTATGTCAACTGGATCGAACAGTGGGGCGGCGCTGAGCTCTACAACGAAATCTACGGCAAGTTCGGCATGGTCTATCTGCCCTATGGCGTGACCAACAACGAATCCGGTTTCCGTACCAATGAGGCAATCGTGACCCTTGAGGATCTGCAAGGCAAGCGCCTGCGCCTTTCGGGTCTCGAACAGGGCCGTTTGCTCGAGAGACTGGGCGGCAATCAGGTGTCCATGGCTGGTGGCGAAATCTATCAGGCGCTGGAACGCGGCGTGATCGACGGTGCGGAGTTCTCGACCCCCAACGTCGATTTTTCCGGCGGCTTTCACCAGGTCACCCAGTTCTGGGCAACCCCGGGCTGGCACCAGTCGGCCTCGGTCTTTGGTGTGATGATCAACAAGGCGTCGTGGGACGCACTCTCGCCTGAAACACAGGATGACCTTAAAATCGCGGCTCAAGCCAATCTTATCTGGTCGCTCTCGTTCACGGAAAAACGCGCGACAGAGGCCTATCAGCAATTCGTTGACGCGGGTATCGAGATCACCCGCTATGACGACGAGACGCTGGCGCGCGTTCAGGAACTTGCCAACGAAGTGATCGTTGAGACCGCATGCGAAAACCCTGCCTCCGCCAAGGTCTATCTGAGTCAACTCGAGTACCTGGCCGACTACGCCAAATGGCGGGACGCGTCCGCCCCCTTTAATCTGGGCCGGACCCCGAATGGCCCGGACATCGAGGCCATCCGCGTGTGCGCCGAATAAGCGTGACATATCAATAGGGAAGGTTGCCTTACCGGGCGCGAAGGTCAGCCCCATGCCGAGAAAGTCCCCGCCATTGGCGGGGACTTTTTGCTGGTTATCTGATTGGTCTTGCAAGAGCCGTGCTGCCGGCTGGTCTGGCTGGCGGGGTCTTAAGCAAGCATCCGCCGAGGGCCGCGGTCAGGCAGCCTTGACCTGGTGCGTTGCTTCGTTCCATCACCACGGCAGCAACTCGTGCAGGCGTGAGACCGGCATGTCGGAGATGTCGGCGATGACGTCGGCGAGCCATGTGTCACTGCATCCTAATTAATCAGATTCTGCGGATTCGGAGCATTTTTGGGTCGTGTCGCGAAGGTGGTGGAAAATTGAAGGTGGCGTAATTGTAATCGGCGGAGCAATACTCGGCCACGGTAGCGGCGGCATAGTGTTGTCGCGGGCGGCGTAAAAGTCGGCCACTTTTGTCCTTTCGGATT
>NZ_JBRJGP010000044.1:0-10232 GCF_053628555.1 Roseovarius sp. MBR-79
AACTTCGATTTGAGGGCGGTTGATAAAGTCGGACATAAGGGCGGACTTACCATCGGAGCGAACACAAGTTCAGACGGCCGCCCCCGGAGGCTTACCGTGAGACCCTCAATGTCGCGAAGGCTGAATGCAAAGCGGAGATTCAACCAAACCCGGTGTGAAGCGATCGGACGCAGGCAACGCTATCTTTTCAAGTGAACCTTAGAAAAGAGGCTGATGGTCGCAAACCGATACGGCCTGTCTGCAGTGCCTTTAAAAGCTTGACGATGTAACGCACCCTGTGGAGCAGATACGTCTGACGGATTCCCGCAGAACAAGCTCTGTCGGGATCTCGAATTTCTTCACTTCCGGCGGGCCGCTCTCCTGGCTGATCTGATCAAGAAGGCTGGTCGCCGCCATTTTACCCAACATATGCGCGTCATAGCGGATCGCAGTGATCGGTGGGGTCAAAATGCCGGCGGTCTCGGTATCGTTGCTGCAAATAAGTGAGACATCACCAGGAAAGGCCTTCCCCATGTTCTGCAAGCCGGAGACAACCCCCGGCAGGAGTCGGACGCCAAGGCAGAGAATCGCGGTTGGCGGCTCCTTCTTGCCCATCAGCATCTGGACTTGGTGATACCCGTAATCGGCATCGAAACTGTCCAGCCGCAGAAGGTCCGAGTCGAGATCCAGTTTGCCTACGCTCATGCCATCTTGAAGCGCCCGCAGCCGTTCGCGCATCACTAATGTACCGCGCCCGCCGGTGATCATCGCAATCCGGCGGTGGCCCATTTCCATCAAATGTTTCACCGCCTGACGGGTTCCGCCGTAATGGTCAGCGCTGATCGAGGTCGCCTCGTCATTCAGTTCCCGTTCCAACATCACGAAGGAAATACCTGAGCGAGAGATCGCGGTGCGTACCTCCGGATTGTCCTCGTCGGTTATGGTCAGGATCAGGCCATCGGCACGTCGGCGGCGGAAAAGGTCGATTAGGTCTACTTCCCGCTCCATCCGGCCGTCTGAGCTGGACGAGACCAGCAGGTAGCCGCGCGGGCCCAACACCTCTTCCGCACCTTTGGTCATGGTCGCGTAAAGCGGGTTGCGGATGTCCGAGAAAATGAAGCCTATCATCCGCGAGGCGGAGGACCGAATATTCTGTGCCGCTACATTCGGCTGCCAGCCCAAGTAGTCGATCGCGGCCCGAACCCGGCGGGCCACATCCGCGCCCACACCCGGTACGTCGTTGATTACGCGGGAGACGGTGCCGGTGGATACGTCTGCATGCTGTGCAACGTCGTGAACCGTAAGCCGTTTCTGCCTGATCTTGTTCTTGCCAGCCGCGGCCCTCTTCTCTTTCACCATGCTTTGTCCTTCCGAAGGCCCGGTTTTCTCCGGACACGTCTTTCTATACCGTCACACAAGTCGCTGGTGTCGGTCTGGACCAAGCAAGCGGTTCAGATAGCGCGACCTTCTGTCCGGATCGATTGGGCCCATTTCTCCAGCCACCAGCCATAAGGTTGCGGCCAGTTCCCGAAATCGAGATCATGCCCCAGTTCCTGTGCCGCGTGCAGCGTCCAGAACGGATTATAAAGGATGCGGCGCCCTATAGCTACAAGATCGGCTCTGCCTTCTGCCAGCACTGCTTCCGCCTGCACGCCGGTGTGGATCATGCCGACCGCCATGGTCGGAATATCCACCTCCGCGCGGATGCGTTCGGCGAAGGGCACCTGGTAGCCTGGGCCGCGCGCGAGGTTCGAATTGGTCGCGCCGCGCACCAAGTTCCCGCCGGACGAGCAGTCGATCAGATCGAGGCCGATGGCCTTAAGCTCGCGCGCCAAAACGACGCTGTCCTCGATGGTCCAACCGCCCTCAATCCAGTCGGTGCAGGATAGGCGCGCCATAAGCGGCATGCCTTCGGGCATCAGAGCGCGTAGGTCCTGGGCGATCTCCAGCGGCAGGCGCATTCGGTTTTCCAGCGTACCTCCATATTGGTCTGTGCGGTGGTTGGCCAACGGCGTCAGGAAGCTTTGTAGCAAGTATCCATGTGCCATGTGGATCTCGATCAGGTCGAATCCAGCATCGATCGCACGACGCGCTGTATCTTTGAACTGCTGACGTAGGCGCGCGATGTCTTCTACGCTCATCTGGCGCGGCGTCTGCCAGCCTTCGGCGAAGGGGACATCGCTCGGTCCTTCGGGTTGCCATAGTTCCTCCCCGCGCGCTATATCCTCTTCCGTCAGTGGCCCGTTGCCCTGCCACGCCCGTTGCGCGCTGGCTTTGCGGCCGCCATGGCTAATCTGGATCCCGATGCGCGCACCGTTCTCCTTCACTCCTTCGACCAGCGATCTCATTCCCGCCACCTGACTGTCATGCCAGAGGCCAAGACAGCCATTGGTAATGCGACCCTCGCGGTGGACGGCGGTCTGTTCGACCATGACGAGCGATACCCCGCCCATGGCGATCTTGTGGTAATGTAGACGGTGGAAATCATTCACCTCCCCCTCATCGGAGATGTACATGGCCATTGGCGACATCACGATACGGTTCTTGAGCTCAAGTTTACGAAGCGTGAAAGGTGTGAAAATTCTGGGATTGTTCGACATTTGGGAAAGGTCCTTTCGCAAATATTAGCGCGGAAGGTTCCGCATCGAGGGATGGCAGCGAAGATAGGGATCGACGACGCGCATCGTGCCATCGAGTGTTTGGCAGGCGTGCCAGGCCCATCGCGGGTTGAAAAGCATGCCGCGCCCAACTGCAATCAAGTCGGCATCGCCGCGCACCAGCACTTCATTGGCCAACTCCGGCTCCGACAGCATGCCGACGGCCATGGTGGGTATATCCGCCTCACGCTTAACCTTTGCGGACAGCGGCACTTGGTAGCCGGGGCCGATGGTTATTTCCTGGTCGGGGGAGGTGCCGCCGCTGGACAGAGCGACGTAATCGCAGCCCTCTGCCTTGAGTGCTTGGGCGAACACGACGGAATCGTCAACCGTCCACCCGCGCTGGACCCAGTCAGTGCCAGAGATCCGCACGCCAAGGGCGCGGTCTCTCGGCCATGCGGCGCGCATGCGGCGGAAGATCTCCAGTGGATAGCGCATCCGCCCTTCGAGATCCCCGCCCCATTTATCTTTGCGCGTGTTGCTTAGCGGAGAGAGGAAGTTGTTCAGGAAATAGCCGTGCGCACAATGCAGTTCTACCAAGTCGAAACCGGCCAACTCGGCCCGGCGCAGAGCGGCTAGATAGGCTAGGGCGATGTTCTCCAAATCTTCCTCGTCCGGTACGATCGGGGCGACGCGACCCGGGTAAGGGCAATCGCTTGCGCCCCAGATAGCCCATCCGCCCTTGCCCGGAAGAAGCGCTTCCCCGCCCTGCCAGGGAGGGGCGACTGAGGCTTTGCGCCCGGCATGGGCTAACTGGATGCCCATCTTCGCGCCTAGGGGGCGGCGGGCGAAATCGACGATGCGTTTCAGCCCCTCGATATGCGCGTCATCCCATATACCAAGGCAGCGCGGCGAGACGCGCCCCTCGGGCAGAACCGCCGTCGCCTCGAAGATGACAATCGCGGCGCCCGAAACGCTAAGATTGCCGTAATGCATCAGATGCCAATCGGTGGCCTTGCCGTCACCCTCGGACGAATATTGTGCCATAGGCGACACAACGATCCGGTTCGGCAGTTCAAGTGCACCCAGCGTCATTGGTTCGAAAAGTTTGTCAGTCATGTTTTCTCCTTTCTGGCCCCGGCGTGCCCAAGACTAGCCGCCCGAAGTGCTCAAAGTGCTTCTTTGAAAAGATCCACGAAGTCTTTTTCCGAAGTCAGACGCGGGTTCCACTTGTTGTACCCCGCGCCTATGCAAAGCTTAGCGAGTTCGGGGATGTCTTTTTCTTTCATACCGATTTCTGACAGGTGGCTCGGAATGCCCAGGTCGCGACATAGGTCGGTGATCGCCGTCACTGCTGTGTTGGCCGCTTCCATTAAGCTCAGGCCCTCGACGTTGCAGCCCATTGCCTGCGCGACGTCGCGGTAGCGTTCGGGGCTAGATATCATGTTGAACCGCGCCACCACCGGTAGGCAAAGCGCATTCGAGAGCCCGTGCGAGATGTGGTAGCGGGCGCCAATAAACCGCGCCATGCAGTGGACGTTTCCGAGGCCGGTCTGACCAAATGCCATCCCCGCAAGAGCGGAGCCGCAGAGCATTTCGAGAGCCGCGTCTGTATTGGCCGGGTTGGCGACATGCTGGCGGATATTGTGTGAAATCAGCCTGAGCGCATGGAGCGTGACTGCATCGCCGAACGGGTTAGAATTGCGCGAGATGTAGGATTCGAACGCGTGCACGAATGCATCGAGCCCCGAATGGGAGGCAACATGCGGCGGCAGAGTTTGCAGCGCCAGTGGATCCAGTAGCGCCACACGAGCCGGGTTCAGTCTCGCGTGACGGATCGACATCTTCACGCCGCGCAACTTGTCGGTGATCACGCAGGAACCCGACATTTCAGATCCGGTGCCTGCGGTAGTCGGCATCGCGATAAGCGGCAGCGGGTCGATCGAGAACTTCTCGATCCCCTCATAATCATGGATGCGCCCACCATTGGTGCTGACGATGGCAACTGCCTTGGCCACGTCGATAGTGGAGCCGCCGCCGACGGCAAGAATCAGCTCCGCGCCAAGTGCCTTGCTGCATGCCAGTGCATCCGCGACTGACTGGTCACCCGGATCCGGCTCGATATCTGAGAAAGTAGTGGCACTGATCCCGCTCTTGGTTAGCATCTCGCCGATCTCTTTGACATAGCTGGCTTCAGCCAGCGCGGGATCGACGACGAGAAGCACCTTGCTTGCCGAGAAATCGGCAAGAAGGTGCGGGATTTGGCGATAGCAGCCGTTCCCGAGAATGGTTCTGGTTGGACAGTAATAGGACGAGGTCGAAAGGAGCATAAGAGGTCTATTTCCTTCTGGGTCACCCGGAGGCATGCGCCCAGTAGCGGGCAAACGGCCCTCGGTTGGGGTTCATGGGTTCAGAACGATCAGGCGTTCAATGGACATCTCTTCGGCGGCATAGGAGGGGCCCTCTTTGCCAAAACCGCTTTCTTTCACGCCGCCGAACGGCATGACATCCACACGGGCTGAGGAGGTCTCGTTGATCTGCACGGTGCCGAAGCGCAGACGCTTCATGGCAATCATCGCGCGTTGGATGTTGGTGGTAAAGACACCCGCCGCAAGGCCGAAAGGGGTGTCGTTGGCCCCTTTAATCGCTTCTTCGAAATCCGTGAAACGGCGCAGGACGATCAACGGTGCAAAGGCCTCGTTGCACCAAGCCTGTTCGGTCGCTGGCATGTCGGTCAGTATCGCCGGTTCGATAACGCTACCGATCCGGGTGCCACCGCAGTGCAGTTTGGCACCAGCTGCCACGGCAGACTGTATCCACTCTTCTCCGCGCTTGGCAGCTTCGATGCTAATCAACGGGCCGACCTTGGTCTCGGGATTGCGGGGATCGCCTGCGACTAGAGTTTTTGCCAGTTTCACTAGCCCGTCGAGCACTTCATCATAGACCGTGTCTTGCACGTAAAGCCGCTGCACAGAGGTGCAAACCTGTCCGGCCTTCCGCAGCCCTGCATTAGCGATCTTGGGTAGCGCGACCGAGAGATCGGCATCCTCGCACACGATGGTAGAGGCGATGGAACCCAGTTCCAGCTGGGTGCGACGCAACCCGGCATAGGACTGGATGATGCGTCCGACTCGGGTGCTGCCAGTGAAAGTGTAGAAGGCAACGGTTTGGTTCTTCAGGAGCGTCTCGCCCAGTCCGCTGGAGCCGTGGATAATGTGCAGAAACCCAGCCGGCATGCCGGCCTCAACCAGTAGCTCGCCCATTATGTTAGCTGTGACCGGGGTCAGTGAGGAGGCCTTAAGCACGGTGGGGTTGCCTGCTGCGAAGCTCGGCCCAATTTTGTGAAGAACGGTGTTCAGCGGCGAGTTAAAGGGCGTGATCGCACAGACTACGCCGATCGGGTCGCGCACGGTAAAACCGATGCGGTTTTCGGATCCGGGATGTGCACCGAAGGGCACCATGTGACCGGTGAAATGCTTGGCAGTTTCGGCTGATAACTCCAGCGTGAGCTTCGCGCGGGACACCTCGGTGCTGGCGTCGATGGTCGTAAAGCCGGCCTCGCATATCATCGCCTCGACTAGGCGTCCGCGATAGCCTTCGATCAGCCGAGCGGCGGAATAAAGTACCTCAGCCCGCTCATAAGGCGGCGGCGGCCCGGCTTCTAGCGCCGCAGCTGCCAACTCGATGGCCCGGTTGGCAAGTGCGTCATCGGCTTGACAGACATGGGCGAAAACTTCGCCGGAAAATTTGTCCAGCACCGGGAAGCTCTCGATGGTTTCGATCCATTCGCCGTTGATCAGAAGGGGGTACGGACGGTTCGAGTTGATCATGCTATTTTCCTAAGTGCTTACTTCGAGATCAGAGGAGGTAGGGACAAGTCCCAGATTCCGTTTGTTCCCGGCACTTCAGGATATTGGAACCGCAACCTAGGGTCGTGCCCTGGAATGATGTGCTCGGGGCTTGAGGCGAGCGAATGTAGGTATTTCAACCCGTCGAGATAGTCGCGCACGTCGACAACCACCGGGTAAGGGTTTTGCAGTTCGCCGTTGAGGTAGAAATGCATCGCATCGGACGCCAGAACTACCTGACCGCGCGCGGTCTTGACTTCGACGATCTGCAATCCGGGCGCATGGCCGCCCACCGGGTGCACGCGTAAGCCCGGAAGGATGTCGGTCACGGTTTCGGTAAAGCTTGCTCGGTTGGCATAAAGCGCGCGAATTACGTCGCAGACCTGGTCTACGTCATAAGGGCGGCGTAGCGGTTCGTGGCACATGGCGCAGCCGGTTGCATGAGCCATCTCAGTCTTGTGGACATGCAATATTGCATTGGGAAAATCTGGAAGGTTCCCAAGGTGATCCCAGTGCATATGGGTGACAATCACGTCGGACACCTCGCTCGGCTTGATGCCTAGGCTTGCTAGGCCCTCGATCGGGCTGCGCAGGAAGTTGTGCCCGCGTGCACGGCAAGTTTTCTCGTCGCAACCGCTATCGATCAGCACGACTTTGTTGCACCCGATTGCGACCCAGCAAAAGAAATCGAGTGGCATGGCCGTGTCATGAAAGTCTATCGGCGACATGAAGTTGTGAGATGCCGGGCGGTTGGCCGGGCTCTCTGCATAAAGAATCATGAACAGCTTGAATTCCGGCGACTCAAGTCCGGCGTTACCAGCAGTCATGCCCTTCCTCCCCTGATCTGTAAGAACTCACACCTTCCATTACCGAACCGGCCTTGCCCGCTTGGTCCGGACCACACCCAGCTACGCTAGGTGTGAAGGCGGGCTGAACTTGTAGCGAGTTAACATTGGTGAAACAATTCATCTTTAATTCGAAACACCTGTTTTGAGTTCGTGTCAAGTCATCTTCGCCGAAAAATTTGAGCGGCCAGATGGAGTACTATTTGGAGTAGAAGTTATGGAAATATTATTTTTTTCGGGGGCATACGGTAATTTCGTAGGCTGATGTTGAAGCGGACTTGGCGGGGGCTGGGGGAGGATTTAGGGAGCGGAGTGATTGGGTTGATAAATTTAAAGTTGAAACGTTTCAAATTTGAAGTTAGAAGATTCGTAACGAGGGGGCAGTAGGTCGAATTCGCGACACACGTTGGAGTTCGAGTGGAGGGGACAGATCAAACATCTACCGAGATGGCAGGCACGCGTTCACGCGTGCTCAAGTCGGCGCACGGCAAGCTATCGAGCGTACTGAATGATTGGCATTTTTTGGCGTGTTCCAAAGCGTCACACTCACTTGCCAGAATGTCTTTTGACCTTGGGCGTCCCTGAAGCGAAAATCTGCCTCGCTGAGCTACCATGAGGAAAGAATGAATGAAGACTTATCAGCTTTTTATCGAAAACGAGTTTGTTGACGCGGCCGAAGGCGGGACATTCGAGACGCTTGATCCGTTCACTGGCGCGCCCTGGGCTCGTGTGTCGCAGGCGACGCAGGCTGATGTTGACCGCGCAGTGGCCTCGGCCAAGGCGGCACTGGACGGCCCTTGGGGGCAAATGTCGGCAAGCGATCGCGGCATGCTTCTACATAAGGTCGGTGAGTTGATCGAATCGAATGCGGACAAGCTGGCGGCGGTCGAGTGCCGCGACAATGGCAAGTTGAAAAGTGAGGTGATGGGCCAAGTCCGCTACGTCGCCAAGTATTTCTATTACTACGGAGGTTTGGCCGACAAAATCCAAGGGACTGTTGTGCCGAACGACAAGCCGAAGGTCTTCAACTACGTCAAGTACGAACCGATAGGTGTCGTTGCGAGTATCACGCCGTGGAACTCTTCGCTTTTGCTGACCGCTTGGAAGGCAGGCCCAGCACTGGCTGCAGGTAACACGATGATCTGCAAGCCGTCCGAATTCACACCGACCTCCCTTCTCCATCTGGCCGAGTTGTTCGTCGAGGCGGGAGTGCCCGCGGGCGTCTTCAACGTTCTCACCGGCTTCGGCGCCGAGTGCGGTGATCCGCTGGTGCGTCACCCGGACGTAGCGCACGTCGCCTTCACCGGTGGCGACGAGGGTGGGCGCAAGGTTTATGCCTCTGCTGCGATGGGGCTGAAGCCAGTTTCGCTGGAGCTTGGAGGCAAGTCGCCCAATATCGTGTTCGATGATGCCGATATTGATAATGCGGTGAATGGTGTGATCACAGGGATCTTCTCGGCCGGCGGGCAGACCTGCATGGCTGGCTCCCGTCTTTTGCTGCAGGACAGCATTCATGACCAATTCCTCGAGAAGCTGGTTAAGATCACCCGCGCGGCCAAGGTCGGTGATCCGTCCGATCCGTCGACGGAGATCGGCCCAGTGGCGACGCTGCCGCAATTCGAGAAAGTGCTGTCTTATATCGACATCGCCAAGAAGGAAGGAGCGCGTTGCGTGGCCGGGGGCAACCGCCTAACCGGCGAGGGATACGGTGCCGGGCAGTTCGTCGAGCCGACGATCTTTGCAGATGTCACCAATGAAATGCGCATAGCGCAGGAAGAGGTGTTCGGCCCTGTTCTGTCGGTCCTGCGTTTCAATGATGAAGATGACGCAGTACGCATCGGGAATGATATCCGCTTTGGTCTTGCCGCTGGCGTCTGGACCAGCAGTCTTCATCGCGCCATGTATATGACCGAGCGGCTCAAGGCTGGGACGATCTGGGTGAACAACTATCGCTCGACCAGCTACACGACCCCGTTCGGCGGCTTCAAGCATAGCGGGATCGGTCGCGAAGGCGGCGTCGAAGCTGTGCGCGAATACATGCAGGCGAAGAGTGTCTGGATATCGACAGATTTGAAGATGCCCAACCCGTTCATCCGGAAATATTAAGGGAACTACCTGCCAAGAAAGATCGAACAGATCCGGCATGTCCGGCCGTTGGAGGAGATCAAACGGGCCAGCCTAGCTCAGGTCAGAAGGCGAAGAGAAAGCCATCTAGGGCTGATTTCAGCTCTTATCAAAAGTGAAAACGAAGGAGGAGATCATGGATTACATCAAATACATCGCGGGGGCCGCGCTTTGCGTTGCGTCCCTTGGTGTGGCAGCGCCTGTCTCGGCACAGGATCCGAGCGGGACGTGGCGTTGGGCGCACTTCTCGGCAGAAGCCTGGGGTTCGTCGCAGGCCGACAAACTTTTCGCCGAAGAGCTGGAGAAACGCACGGATGGTGAGCTCAAAACCCGCTTCTATTGGGCGGGAGCCATGGGGAGCGGTACTGAGCTTTTGGAACTAACCGCGAACAAAGCCGTTGACGTAGGCAGCTTCGTGCCGTCCTATTTTCCCGGTCAAATGCCGCTCATGAGCCTCGTAAACTCGATTCCGCTGACGTTTACAGATCCGGTCGTTGCGATGGAAGTGCAGCAAAAGCTGGCCATGGAAAACCCCTACTTCCAAGAAGAGCTGAAGAAGAACAACGTCTACCCAATTTTGTTCCACGGTCTTGCGCCCTACCGCCTGCAGTGCACGACGCCGGTCCGCAAGATCGAGGACATCAAAGGCCTGCGCGTGCGGACGTTTGGCGAATGGCCTCCGAAACTTGTCCAGCAACTGGGTGCCGTTCCGGTAAACATCGGCATGGTCGAAGTCTATGAAGCTCGGTCGTGTCTCGAATCTGGTGGAAATTCTCCGGCGGCGTTCTCCGGGCGGGTTGATTTGGGCCTGATCAGGCGGCGAGGTCAAGGGTCATGGG
>NZ_JBRJGP010000045.1:0-10094 GCF_053628555.1 Roseovarius sp. MBR-79
CTTCAACGTCGGTGTCGCAACAATCGACCGCATCAAGCGCACAACAGCACTCTCATGAAATGTGGCCGTTTTTGAACCCCTTCGTGCGTACAGGGCCAAGCAGGGCAACCCTCGATCTGATCGGCATTGAACACGCGGTAAGCCTTGGCATAGGGGATCTGGCGTTCCTCGCCGTTCTCGTCCTCGCGCTCGACGGTGCCGTATTTCACGACGGTGGCGGATTTCTCGCCCTTGCGAACATGGCCCCCAAGCTGCTTGGCCTGATTGAACGTCATCCAGCGGGCTGAGCTGTAATCCTTGGCCATCGCTGTCGCCCAGAGCATCAGGATGTTGATGCCCCGATAAGCTTCTCCGTTGAACCTCTCCGGCAAACTGGCCGATGTCACACCGCCAGTCCACGGCTTGCGCCAGGGCGGCGTTCCGGCCTCGATCTGCGCGATGATCTGGTTGGTGACATGGGAATAAACGTCAAACTTCTCTGCGGTCATTTGTGACCCTCCTTTGAGTGACGCGGTCCGGGTCTGCTCCCCTTTCCGCCAATGGGCGGGCCTTCCTGTTCTGATCTTTGGAATGCCCATGCATTCCGAAGGGCAGAGCAGGTAAGGGCAAAGCCCGTCCTGCGGCCTGGCGGGGCCGTGACAACCGGGTGGAGGGCGTGAATTTGGGAGGGAACCGCGCGCCTGCGCGTGGGAGGAACCGGAATTCTCGACCGGAACCGACGCCACAGGCGGCGCTTGCCGGTTTTCTCGGACCTGCCGGGATGGCAGGCGGATCAAGAGGATTTGGAAACCGTCAGGGCCGGGGTGAGCGGGCGTCAGCCCGTCGATCCCCTGCCCTGCCTGATGTCATCTTGCGACAGCATCAAAAGAATCCTTGATTTATGCATCCGGAGGCATATTTATGCACTCCATGGTATGGGATGTTGAATACACGGATGAGTTCGAAACTTGGTGGGAAAGCCTCACGGAAACCGAACAAGAAGACGTGGATGCGTATGTCCAGCGCCTTGAAGCACGGGGACCAAACCTGCCTTATCCCCACTCAAGCGGGATAAATGGTAGCCGACACAGCCATATGCGCGAGCTGCGCGTTCAAAGCCACGGAGAACCGTTTCGGGTGTTCTACGCGTTTGATCCAAAGCGATCGGCAATCCTGCTGATCGGAGGAAACAAGACAGGAAACGACAGATTCTACGAAGACATGATCCCGATCGCAGATGACCTCTACGATCAGCATGTCGAAGAACTGAAAGCCGAAGGGAAGACAGAAAAATGACTGGCCGTACGTCCTTTTCAACTCTGCGCAATCGTATGTCGCCGGATGCGCAGACGCGCGCGCGCGCAAAATCTGAAGCCCTGGAAACAGAGATGGCACTGGCTGAAGTGCGGCGCGCAATGCAGCTCTCTCAAGAGGAGCTCGCGGCGATCCTGCAAATCAACCAGGCTTCGGTCGCCAAGATGGAGAAACGCACTGACATGTATGTCGGAACCGTGCGCCGCTTTATCCAGGCCATGGGCGGCGAGTTGGAGATCATCGCCCGCTTCCCAGATCGGGAGATCAAGATCGACCAGTTTGCGGAAAAGAAGACGCCTGCTTCCGCAGGTTGATAGCGGCTTTAATCGCCAAGCCCTATCTCAACCCTAACCGGCTCAGGACACCACGCCTGCTTTCCTGGCCCTCCAAAAGCCGTTTCTCGAATTCGACATTCGACGGCAGGCTTACCAGGGTCAGACGCCACAACGTCTTGTCGTGCGGCCAGCTCGGCGGACGCCAGTCCTGACGTTCCACTCCGACGATCTCCATGCAGTCTGGAAAGTGCAGCCACGGAACCTGCTCGCCACTAAGAGAGTCGCCAACCTGCTCCTGTGGGGCATCGAGGAACGTGAACCCATCTGCCTCCGTCCCGTCCAAAAAGAGGAATCGTGCGGTTTCCTCCTCACCTGGGCAAAGCCCGCTCACGGCAACCCAGTCACCGCAGGTCGGGGCCTTCGCGGCGTCCAGAACAACGCGCCATTTCTTCATCTTGGCCACCCCTCCGCAAACGTCTTTCACCGTTCTCTGTCTCTATCGCGATCGCGGCCCTGCCCGCGCTCGGACGCAGTATCACGCCCGCGCCCGAGAATGTCATCCCACCGCCCTTGGTCACGGCCCTCGCCATCACGGGCGACGATGTCTCGCTCGACGGCGGCGGCATCACGTTCCTGCCCGATATCACGCCCACGCCCAAGGATGGCGTTCAGACGCTCCCGAATAGGATCGTCGGACGGGGCGCGCTCCCGCCCGACATCCGGCGCTTGCACCTCGGGTCGATCAACATCGCGCCCCAACACCGCCGCCCGGCGCGCGTCCATATCGCCCCGCTCGGCCCCAGCCTGCGGCCTCTCAACCTCGCCCATAACCCTCTCCTTGATCCGTGACATCGCCGCCTCGGCGCGGCCCCATAGCTGATCCAGCCGCTCGCGCGCGGTGGCAATGAAGGCGCGCCCGCGCTCCATCAGCTCAAGACGCAATTCCAACTGCCGCCAGCCCAGCTCTTGGCGCTGTGCATTGCGCGCCTGCGCCGCGCGGAAAGCCTCACCGCGCTCCGTGACGATCCCGCGCTTTTCCTGAGCATTGGCCGAGGGTCCGATTTTCGGCTCGGGCTCCCGGCTGAGCTCGACCACCTTCTTCTCGCGCTCAAGCGCCAGCTCATCCTGCCCGCCCGCGCGCGCCCGCTCGACCTCTTGCTCGGCCTCAGTCCGCTGAACATCGAGGGACCGGTGGTCGATCCTTTCCGACCGCCCTGCCCGCTCAAGCGCCGTGTTCGCGTCCCGCGCCCAGGCTTCGCGCCAGCCCATAAGCAAGTCTGGCGCATTCCAGCTGCGGTCCTTCTTACCGAAACCCTCGCCGGTCAGCTCGCGCATCGTCAGCATGACATGCGCATGGGGCTGACCGTGGCCATCACGGGCCTTGCCCTCGTGAATGGCCACATCCGCGATCATGCCGCGATCGACAAATTCGCGCTGAACAAAGCCGCGCAGGAGCTCAAGGCGCTCGCCGCGATCGAGCTCGCGGGGAAGGGCCACTTCGATTTCTCGGGCAAGCTGCGCATCGCGCCGCTTCTCGACCACCTCGACGGCATTCCAGAGCTGGTCGCGATCGCGCATCCAGTCGGGCGCATTCTCTGGGGCCATGATCTCGGAATGAACGACACCGCCCTTGCGGCTGTAATCATGCTCCAACCCCTGCCGGTCATCCCGCAGCCGCCCAGCCGTCCGGTAGGCGGCGGCTGCGACCGATGACCGGCCCCCAGCTCGGCTGATCACTTTTGCTGTGAAATGATAGATCGCCACGCCTGGGACGCCTCTCTTCAAACAGGGTCCAGCGCCTGATTGCGCTGGTCGGGAGCGCGAGGGTGAAACCCTCGTTCAGGCGGCATCGCCGCCTTGGGGGGAAGCCGTCCGGCGCGGGGGTTTACCCCCATGAGGACGCGCACGTTGTCGAAGACAATGTATAAGCGCGCATTTAAATCTTTTCAACCTATCAATCCGCCACTACATTCGCCCCCATTATTGCCGAGGTTGCCCCATGTCCCAAAGCCGCCATCCAGACGCCCGGATCAAAGAACTGGCCGAGAAGAAAGCCCAGCTCGACGCACAGATCGCAGCACTCGATGCCCGGCGGCGTCTGTCTGAGAAGAAAGACGAAGACCGCCTCAAATGGCTCCTGGGCACTTTGGTCTTCGACCGTTTGAGCGCCGAACCTGCTCTTCAGAGCCCCGAGCTCGTGGAGTTGGTGCGGCGCGACCTGCCAGACCGCCTCACCCAGCGCGACCGCGACCGGGGGCTCTGGCAGATTCTGTTTCCTGACGCGCAAGAGGACCGGTCATGAGTTTTGTTCTGGAAGCCCGCCACTGGGTGATCATGATCGGTGCTGTGATCCTGGCCGCCGTCGCCCTGATCCTCGCTCCGCAAGCGGTCGCGATCTACCCGGTGACCACCTATGCCTTCCCGATCATCGCAGTAGCCGTGATCCTCGACACCCTTGGGACCACCGCAGAGCGCCTGAGATGGCCTCTGAAGCTCTTCGCATGGGTTTGCCTGTGCGCTGCCGCCCTCACAGCCCTGACACCCCTCAGAGGGCCGCTCAGCGACATACTGGCGACTGTCCAGGCATGGACGGGCGCTGGCTGGCCCCTCCCCCGCGCCATTTGGGAAGGCCTCAAGGGGTTGGCGCGGTATTCTGATCCGCAGAAGCAGGCCATGGCGATCTCCTTCGCGCTCGGGGTCTTCGGCGTGGCTGTCGCTGTCAGCACCCCGCTGGTGGCGATCTTCAATCCGCGCATTGGCCGCAACCGCAAATCCCGCACCGGCCCATGGCAAGCGGGATGGATGGACCCGCGTGACGTGGCCCAGCTGAAGCGCAACAAGACCGGCCTGCCCCTCGCCCTGCACAAGGGCAAGCTCCTGCGCTACGTCAAGAACGATGCGAAGGGATGGCGCGGCGGGCATCACCTCGTCGTCTCCGGTACGCGCGGCGGTAAAGGCGTCAGTGCCGTAATCCCGGCGATCCTCGATCACCAGGGGCCAGTCGTGGTCCTGGACATCAAAGGCGAGAATTTCGCGGTCACGCGCCGCCGCCGGGAAGAGCTCGGACGCAAGGTCGCCGTCCTCAACCCCTTCGGCCTCGTTGAGGACGGACAGGACCAGTTCAACCCGCTCGACTACATCCGGCCCCATGAGCTGGCGCGCGACGTTGCCCTGGTTGCGGACGGCCTGGTCAAACCGGAACAAGGCGACGGCGCGCATTTCTCGGAAATGGCCCGCCAGCTCGTCGCGGCGGCGATCGAAGTGGTCGTGACGCAGGAAGAACCAAACCGTCGCAACCTGATCGCCGTCGCCGACCTGCTTCTGTCCGCAAGCCTCGACGGGACGCTTGAAGCCTGGTCAGAAAACAAGGATCTCGTTGGCCACCGCCCTGCCCAAACCGCCGCCACGATCCTGCGCGCGGGTGACCGTGAACGTGGGTCGATCCAGACGGCAGTCTCAAAGGCTTTCGAATGGATGCAATCCGACAACATGCGGCACTTCCTGGCCGGGTCCAGCTTCCGCATGGATGATCTTCTCGACGATCAAGTCGATCTCTTCATCGCGGTGCCGCTCGACCAGGTGGACAAGCAAGCGATCTTCATGCGCCTGTTTATCAACATCGTTCTGGGCACGGTCGTGCGTCAGGATGGGCGGCGCAAGGTCAAGGCTCCGATCCTGCTGGTTCTCGATGAATTCATACGGATGGGCCGCATGGAGCAGATCATGAACATTGCCAACGTCGCCGCCGGTGCGGGTGTCGAAGCCCTCTTCGTCACCCAGGACACGGGTCAGGTCGAAAAGGCCTATGGGCCAAACGATGCCCGGTCGATCTTCGGTTCATGCATCACCAAGCGTGTCTTCAACCTCAATGATATCGAAACCGCCGAATGGGCAGCGCGCCACCTCGGCGAAAGCACTGTCTATTCTCAGCAAATCAGTGAGGGTAAAGCCCCGCACGAGGGTCGGGATTTTTCCTATTCAGAGCAACGTCAAAAGCTCATGACGGCTGAACAGATCACGGGCATGAAGGCGGATGATCTGCTGCTGTTGGTGGGTAACCGCAACCCACTCAAGGCCAAGCAGAATGTGTATTTTAAGAGCAAGGCCTATCGTGGAAGATTCGATCAGAATCCGCTGAATTGAAAGTTGGGTGTTGAAATTTTGTTGAAGGCTTTGTGCTCTGAGGGAGTTAAATAGAGTTATAATAGAGTTACACCTTGGAAAATGGCAAATAACACCTTGAAACAAATAATTTTTTACAGAATGGCGGTGTGTGAAATGACGAAGTTTGGTGTGTGAAATGACGAAGTTTGGTGTGTGAAATGACGATAGCTTGGAAAAGTTATCCACAGGCCGTTGGTGTGTGAAATGACGACTCTTGACGATCGGTGTGTGAAATGACAATAGTGAGTCATGGTGTGTGAAATGACGAATCGTAAGCTGAGCAGAGGGTGTATGAAGTGACGAATGCACGCTCCCCGCTCCTGCCGGACCGGCATCCGCAAAAAGACCTGTTCGTTTGCGACATTGTGGACGCGGTGCCGAAGGGCGACATGGCCTCGATGGAACATCCAGTGTTTACCCTCTCGACCAAGCCGGACATGAAGCCGCGACGCTACCATAATGGTGATAATTCGATTGAGGTTTCACCGTCACGCTACGGGCTGGCCACAGTCCATGACCGTGACGTGCTGATCTACTGTATCAGTCAGTGCATGGCTGCACTCAATGAAGGCCGCAAAGTCAACCGGTCGATGCGGTTCAAGGCTCATGATTTGCTGGTGGCGACGAACCGTCAGACCTCGGGCCAAGGCTACCAACTCTTGAAGGATGCGCTGCGGCGTCTGCAAGGCACGCAGATCGAGACGAATATCCGCCAAGGTGGCAAGGAATATTTTAAGGTGTTCGGCCTGATCGAGTCAGCGGAAATCGTTCGGGAGACACGTGACGGTCGGATGCAGGATGTCGAGATCACACTGTCGGATTGGGTGTTTGATGCCATCGAGAACAATCATGTTCTGACATTGAACAAGCAGTATTTTTTCCTCCGAAAACCGCTTGAACGGCGGCTCTATGAACTGGCCCGTAAGCATTGCGGCGCACAACCCAAGTGGAAGTGTGGGCTCGAACTCTTGCGCGACAAGTGCGGGTCAGGCTCAACCACGAAAGAATTCAGGCGATTGATTTCGAAGATCATCGAGGATGATGCGGTGCACGACCATCTCCCCGACTACACCATGAACATCGAAAGCGATAATGTTGTCTTTCGCCCCAAGGGGGCTGGGGCGGTGGTCGCCCCCTCCTTCCTGGCGTTGCGGTTCAGAAAACCAGACACACATGATGAGGCGCGGCGACTTGCGCCCGGGTGGGACGTCTACGTGCTGGAAAACGAGTGGCGGTCATGGGTGCATGACAAGGCTATCGACGTGAAGGATGCGGATAAGCACTTTCTGGCCTTCTGCAATAAGCGAGGCGCATACCAGAATTAAAACGCACAAATGTGGGTTTGTGGCTTTACGCTTTCCCGCGAATGTGGTGAGGTGGACTCATGATCATATCTTTCCTGAACCAAAAAGGCGGCGTCGGCAAAACCACCCTATCGGTGAACGTGGCGGGCTGTCTGGCACGCCAAGGCCACCGGGTGCTTTTGATCGACGCTGACAAGCAAGGCTCGGCCACAACATGGGCAAGCCTGCGCGAAGATGCGCCCTTCCAGGTGGTCAGCATGGCACGGGCCAACATGGCGCGGGACGCGCTAAAGCTTGCCCAAGACTATACTCACACCATCATCGACGGCCCGCCGCACGCGGAGGAGATTGCCCGATCTTGTATCGTTGCATCGGACTTTGTGGCGTTGCCTATCGAACCGTCCGGTCTCTCGACGTGGGCATCTGATCTGACAGTGCGTCAAGTCAAAGAAGCGCAGGAATTCAAGCCCTCCCTCAAATGTGGGTTTGTGGTTTCCCGCAAAATAGGGAAAACTGTCATAGGGCGAGATATTCGCAACATGGCTGCCGAGGCGGGTTTGCCAATCCTAGCAAGTGAGATCGAGCAACGGGTGGCCTTCGCTGAAGGTATGACCATGGGGCAAACGATTTTCGAGTGGGCTGACGATAGCAATGCGGCCCGCGAGATCAACCAACTAACGAAAGAGATTGAGCGGTATGTCGAAGAAGACATTTTCGGCGGCTCCGAAGCCGAAGCAGCAGCCAACGGATGACCAAATCCTCGCGTTTGAACGTGGCGGGGCAGGGCATGACACAACACTGGCAGACAAGCCGGTCGTCAAGACCGTGCCGGATGAGCCGACCAAGCGCCTGAGCCTGGATCTTCCGGCGAGCCTGCACACGCGATTCAAAACGGCGTGCAGTGCGACGGATCGGAAAATGGTAGGTGAACTCCAAGCCTTCATTGAGCAGCGCACGCAAGAATTGGAAGAGGATGCGGGCATAACCCGCAAATGAACAAAAGCACAAATGTGGGTTTGTGTGAAATATTGTGCAAGCGGGATTTGTGGCTTAAAAACAAAGGGGAGGGCGGCGGCGCAAGAAACGTCACCGCATGATGAGAATGCACGCAGAGCTAAGAACGAGAGAAGCCCTTGGGCCATTCGGCCCGGTCGAAGAAAAGAACGCACCAGATGTGTTGTACACGGCGGGTGATACCGCGCTTTTGACCGAAGGCTCCCGCGTGGCGATTGTCGGCTCAAGAAAAGCCACCCCGGACGGCATCAAACGAGCACAGGCTGTCACTCGTGCCTTGGTGCAGCAGGGCATCATTGTCGTCAGCGGCCTAGCTGAGGGCATCGACACAGTGGCGCACAGAACGGCGATAGAAGAGGGCGGGCGCACTATAGCGGTGCTCGGCACGCCCTTGTCCAAAGCGTACCCGGCCACAAATGTCGGTCTACTTGAAGAGATCAAGCGTGATCACCTAGCGATTTCTCAGTTTCCCGAAGGTTATCCAGGCAAAAGCGAGAATTTCCCGCGCCGCAACCGGACGATGGCGCTCATCTGCGATGCAACCATCGTGATTGAAGCAAGCGAGAAGAGCGGGACGCGCCACCAGGGATGGGAAGCTATCCGGCTCGGCCGCGATCTCTACTTGCTTGAGAACGTCGCAACCAATCCGAACTTGACTTGGCCGAAGCAACTCATCGAGTACGGAGCACAAATCCTGCGCCGTGAAGACCTGCCCGATATTCCGAACTACACTGCTGGGGGCGTTCGTGCCTTCGAGCTATGAGTATGGCACCTTCGCCAATTATTCTCCACGCGGTAGCTCTGAGCTATCTGTCACCTCCCGAAAAGCCTGTGGCGCGATCAAGGCTGGCCGGGTCGATGTCATCGCCTCTGCCGTTCCGCACCTGCAAGACTCGAAGGCAAGCGCTCTGCGGCCTTTTCTCGGGCCTGATGTCACCTTGGTGCCGGTGCCCCGATCCGCGCCGCTCCCGGAAGGGGCACTTTGGCCTGCGAAGGTGATCTGCGACGTGTTGCACGAGCATGCCCGAGCATCGCATACGCGTTTCGCCTCGCGCCACGTCTTCCCCACAATCCGGTCATGGCTTTCGACCACGGCATCGGCAATGGCACTGCGCCATTCCAGAGCGCAGACCGCGAGGATGGCAAGGCGGCGGTCGCCGGAGATATCCCGCAGATCTCCGGCGAAGTAACGTTCACCTTGCCGTCGGAGGCGCGCGATACGGTGGGGCGGCACACCCGACAGGACGGTTCGGTCCACGGCCATGGTCTGCAAGAATTCCAACCGGCCGAGCAGCCGGTTCATGTCGGCCGAGTTCTGGCCCACCTCAAACTGGCGCAGCCAGACAAAGCGGGTGACAGAACCGTCCGCCATTTCCGTCAGCAAGGCGTCAAGTCGACTGCACATCTCATCATCCAGCCGGTCGGCAATCCGAGCGTCGATCCGTCGCTCTGCAGCAACGAGTGCATCCGCGCAAAGGCGTTCGATAACCGTGATCCCTGGTAGAATGGTCTGGGTCGCCCGGCATTGTTCCACGAAACGCCGCGCCAAGTCCTCGTTCGACCGGGCAGTTTCGGCTGTTCTCTCCAGCCAGGCCTTCAGGTCGCGCGATCCTCGGCCAGTGAACATCTTGTAGCTATAGAGATCCCGCAGGGCCGCCAGATGTTCATGACGCGTTTCTTCGCGGCTTGCATATCCAGCCAGATCGTCTGATTTCAGCCCAAGCTGCGCAGCCAGGAAGCGCGTGATCTCCATTGGAATGACCTCGCCCGGGGTCAACAACCGACCGGGATAGCGCAATGCGCAAAGCTGGAGAGCAAACCCAAAACGATTGTGGGGGCGGCGGCGGGCGCGGATGATTTCCAGATCGTCGTCCGCAAGGGTGTAGTGGCGCAACATCGCCGTTTCATCGGTCGGAAGATCAAAAAGTACTGAGCGCTGACGCTCGGTGAGGGGTAGATTCCGGCTGGGTGCAGAATAGTACGTTAAGCACCGAGGACGCGCTTGCCGTAGTCTCGCAGATTGCCGTTCGGGTCGACGTAGCGA
>NZ_JBRJGP010000046.1:0-8562 GCF_053628555.1 Roseovarius sp. MBR-79
ACCGTGCTGCAACTCAGACGCCGTATACATGGCCGCAACCGAAATCATGCCAGCATCAACCGAAAATCTCTTGCCCCGCGGGAGCCATCCATACACGGTCCGAGGCCCATGCCGAACCGCGCCGCCGCGATGCCGTGAGGAAGCTGATGGAAGAGCATCGGTTCACCGAGCGGCGGGCGTGCAGGCTGGTCGGGATTTCACGGTGGAGCCTGGCCTATCAGGCCCGACCAGACCGCCACGCGCGGTTGAGGGAACGCCTGATCACCTTGTCAGGCAAGCATCGGAGGTATGGTTATCGCATGGCTCACATGCCAAGCTGGTCCGCGAGGGTTTCAAGGTGAACGTCAAGGTGGTCGAGCGCATCTATCGCGAAGATTGAGGAGGATCAGAAAACAGCGTGGGGCGCTGTTTTCCCGACGAAACTGTGGCTGCGTCGCACCAAGCGCAAAAAGGTTCCGCGTGAGGGCCGTGAGGGCGCCTGGTGCCAGATCGCGGCCAACCAGCGCTGGTCGCTCGACTTCACCAGCGATGCGCTGGCCAATGGCCGCAAGTTCCGCACCGCCAACCTCAAGGACGATTGCACCCGGGAGTGCCCGGCGATCGAGGTGGATTTTTCGCTGCCGGGCGAGCGGGTCGTGGAAATGCTGGAACGCGTGGCCCGTGAACGGGGATACCCCGATATCCTGGTCGTGGATAACGGCCCGGAACTGCGCGGGCGCGCGCTTGATCGATGGGCTGATGATCACGGCGTCCAGCTCTATTTCATCGATCCGTTTGTCGGGAAAACAGCGCCCCACGCTGTTTTCTGATCCTCCAAACCCAACCCGAGACACGCCTATATCGAAAGCTTCAACGGCCGATACCGCGAGGAATGCCTGAACCAGTGCTGGTTCACCAGCATCTTTGAGGCCCGTCAAATCATCGAGGAATGGAGGATCGATTACAACACGGAGCGCCCGCACGAGCCACTTGAAATATCAAACGCCGGAGGAGTTCGCAGCCGCACGTTGGACTGGCTCAGCACCAGCTTGCCAAAGGGGATATCCCGCGAAGGGGACAGGGTGATTTTCTGGACAGCTTTGGTCATCATATCTTCTCCACGACGAACGTCGGAAGCCACTCTCCCGATCTCACCTCCCGTCACCCTCAAACCAACAGTCCTTTCGCTCTCGCTACCCTTTGTTCCCGCACCGGTGGAGATAGTTCACAGCTGTGAACTTTGGCAAATGAACGGTCGCGGCGATAGGAGTTCACAGCTGTGAACACTAAGCCGCGCTCCGTCGTCCGATCAGCGCCATGACCATCGGCCCGCAGGAAAACTCGCCAGCCGCAGCCTTGGACGTCAACGCCCGCAAGTATCCACCAGGTGATCTGATGTCCGAAAAACGTTCCAGCATGGCCACGACGACGATCGAGGCTTGCTCTGGTCCCATGCAGCGCTGCGCTTCTTCCCAAGCGGAAACACTGATCCCCATGGCCGGCCGCACATGACAAGCCGCGTCGAAAAGCTGGTGCCAATGTCGAACGTCGCCCTGATAGAAAGTCTTGAGCGAGGGGCAGCTGGCAATCACCAGGTGGAGCGGGATTTTCGGCACCCGCCTCGTATCAGGCTCTTCGACGTCAGCCACAGGCTCATCCGTATCAACATCAGGCACGCCGCTCGCCGCCGCCCCGCCTTTTTCGAAGGCAGGTTCAAGATCTATAGGTTCTTTATTTGAATTATGAAGGTGACGCTCAAAATAGGCATCATTGGTGTTCATTTCTTCTGTTTCAGGGCCATCAATGACATTGCGCGCCTGGTCAAGGAGGGTCTCCAGTTCAGTCCGAAATGCCGACAGATCCTCAAGCGAAAGCTTGCGGCGAAGAGCGCGGGCTGTGAGAGCGGCCGTATCGCGGAGCTGGTCCCATAGGCCAAGCCCGGGCTGGATCTCCTCGCCGAACTCCGCCAGGGCGGCCAGGTCGCGACGCATGAGGCTCACCACCTCCCTCAGTCGCCGCACACGGTCCTCGGCCTCACGCACAGCCTCTGCGGCCCGTGCAATCTCCTCTGCCCGGCAATAGAGCGGGGAGAGGTCAAAGCCGAAGGCCACGCGATCTTCGCCACGCTTGCGCACATACCGCTTCCCATTGGGGCTATCGCGCCGGATGAGCAAGCCTGCGTCTACCAACCGGGCGAGGTGACGGCGCATCGTCGAGCAAGGCATGCCGTTCAGCCGCTCGCAGATCGCCTTGTTGGATGGGAAGACGACCATTTCGGTGTTCCCGCCAAGCGCATCGTCCGGAAAGAAGCTCAGAAGCCCCTGAAGAACGGTCAGATCGCGCTCGGAAACCCCAAAGGCGGCCTGTGCCTTGGACAGCTCGCGCAGAAGCTCCCATTTGTTGACGGGCTTGCCTGGAACAGACGCCTCGGGCCGCTCGACCACGCGCAGATGGGCGTGCGAGATCGGCCGCATAAACGGCGAAATCGGTGTGTAATCCATGATGTCATTCACGAAGGCATAGAAAAGCTGTTCCGCGAATCACATATGACTTGCGGTTTGCGCGCTGGCCCACTACCTTGAAATTGCTAAGATCAAAGTTGGGGTCTCGTGGAGCGCAAGCTTTGCGGGACCTTTTCTTTAGCCTGTACCGTGCCTCCTTTTTGTTGCTGCTCTGCCTCTCTTCATGTCTCGCGTTTCCAGCGATCGTGAAGCTCTTCGAGGACGTCCTGCGCGCGGGCATCCAGCCACTCCGCAAAGGCATCATCCACGTCCGTCAGGTCCAGGCGAAGCGTCCGGCCAGATCTCTTGATCGCGCCCACTGGCGTGCCATCAATTACAAGGGCAGTGGCCTTCGATCTCGGCTTCTTGCCGAGCGTCGGACTCACACTCTTTTTTATGTGCCGTGCAACGGCTTCAAAAGCCGCCACCGAAGGATCGACCTTAGGATCCTCGTCGGCCTGTTCGCTCACGGCGACCTTGGCGCGAACATCAAGAGCAACCCGGGAAAGTTCGTCGATATCGATCCGGCTGTCGGAAAGCTCTTTCGACAAAGCTTCCCATCTGGGACGGCCGACGCCGTGAGCCGGTCCGATTGCGTGGGCCAAGGCAGTTCCGATCGCCTTGGCAACAGAGACCGACATCGATACCGCCGAACGGGTCACGTTCAGCACCTCGGCAATCTGTGCCTGAGAGCCAAAGCCACTATCGAGCAGTTCCTGAGCGAAGAGGGAACGCTCGATGTAACTCAGGTCACGTCTACCAGTGTTTTCTGAGACTTGAGCGCGCAGTGCGGCGGTATCGTCCAGGTTAGCTATGAGGGCGCGAACCTTGCTCACTTTGTCGGAGGCACGAATTGCCTCAAGACGGCGGCGTCCATAGACGAGGAGATAGCGATTGGGGTCGGTCGGATGGCGCCGAACAAGGATGGGCACAGTTTGCCCGTTTTGTTCAATCGACGCGCGAAGATCGTGCACATCCTTTGGATCGAGGCGGTCCGAGTATCGCTCGTCTTGGATCTCGACCGGATCGAGTTCCCAGACATGGTGAGCATCGACAGCATCACGCGCCGACCGCAGGGCCCGATTGCTTGACATCATGCTACCAGGGGCAGGGGGCGTCCCCGCCGCCGCCAGACTATCGAGCATGGACATGCGCCTTTTCTTGCTGTCGGTCATCAGCGCCCCCAAGTCTTCTGAATGAGCTGGGTAATCTCGTCGTTGACCGCATTCAGGCTTTCAATGGCTCGGTCATAGGTCGTCCGAGTGAAGGCGCTGCGTTCGACCTCGTAAAGGGTCTGCTTGGTCAAACCGGCATCCGAGATGGCCGTCGACTTGAGCATCGGCGCGTTCAAGACCTTGTCGCCATACATCGTCCGCAAGAAGGCGACGATACGGTTCTGCGGTGCGTCTGTCGGCTCATACCGGGTCAAGAGATACCGCATCCAGTCATGCGACATGTCGGCCCCACTGTCGGCAATGACGTCCATCAGGTCGGCCGTCATTCTGAGAAACTGGCTCATCGACATCACGTCGAGCATCTCGGGATGGATCGTCACGAGAACGCCTGTCGCGGCCGACAGCGCGGACATGGTCAAAAACCCGAGCTGCGGAGGACAGTCGATGACGACGACGTCATATTGCTCATCGACCTGCGCCAGCGCCTCCTTCACACGGAAGAAGAACAAACCCGCGTTGCCGCGAGAAAGCGCCCGTGGCGTCTCGTGCTCGAACTCCATCAGTTCGAGATTCCCAGGAATCAGGTCGAGGTTCGGGATGTATGTCTTTCGGATCACCTCGGTGATCGGAACCGGGTCTTCATAACGAATCGCATCGTAGAGCGTGCCGCCGTCCAGAAGGTCGAATTCAGGCTGAACCCCATGCAAGGCCGTAAGTGAAGCCTGCGGATCAAGGTCGATCGCCAGGACACGGTAACCCTTGAGGGCCAACCGTTGAGCAAGATGCGCCGAGGAGGTCGTCTTTCCCGAACCACCCTTGAAGTTCATCACGCCGATGATCTGCAGATGGTCACCGGCGCGACGACCGGGCAGGTAGTCTCCTGGCTTTCGAGCCGTTTTCTCCAACAAAACGCGCAAGTTATGGATATCTTCAGCCGAATAATGCCGCCGGTTCCCCGATGAAACTACTGGCGAAGGGCCCTTGCCATCAAGGTGGAGCTTTCTGAGGTATGAGTCGTTGACGCCCAGCAGAGCAGCAGCTTCCCCAGAGGTGAATTTGCGCATAGACTTGGATGCGTCGGGCGGGAACAGGCTCTCACGCTGCGAATGCAGCTGCGCCGCCAGCAACTCGGAGTGCTGACGGATCACGGCGTTCAGGTCTTCCTGTGTATCGGCTCTGCTCATCTGCCCTCGCGCGACCCCTTTTTCTTGCTGGGGCGTGTTCACGGATTATGGCGTTTAGTCGCCTCTTTCCGTGACTATTGCCGGAGGAGTCAGATTCGTGCAAGCTCTTTCTAAATGTGGTGTCAGCCGCTGCGTGATGCACAAGAGCGGCTCGGGTTCGTGGGCAGGCTTGTCTTGGGAACCTTTCGGATATACATTACAAGACGTATATCCGCATGGGAGGTCAAGATGCAGGTCGCAAAATGGGGTAACTCGCTGGCCGTCCGTTTGCCCGCGGAGCTCGTCCGAGAGCTTGGTCTCAAGGAGGGTGATCAGATCGACCTGGTCAAGGAGGACGGTCGGGTCAGAGTCCATCGCCTTGCTCGTGCGGATGAGGTGCTGACCGGCCTGCGCCGCTTCCGGGGCAAGTTGTCCGCTGCAGATCGTCTGAGCCGCGACGACGCGCATGAACGCTGAGTTCGCGGACACGAATGTCGTTCTCTACCTGCTCGACGACGGCCCGAAGGCCGATCGCGCAGAGGTCATCCTGGGGCAGGGACCGCGGATCAGCGTTCAGGTCCTGAACGAGGCGCTGGTGAACTGCCGCCGCAAGGCTGGCCTCAGTTGGGAGGAAGCAGCCGCGTTTCTCGAAGGCGTGCGCGCCTTGTGTCCCGTCGAAGATCTCACCGTGCAGACCCATGACGTCGGCCGCGCTTTGGCGGAACGCTACGGCTTCTCGATCTACGACGCGATGATCGTGGCCAGCGCTTTGGTTGCGGGCTGCACCACGCTATGGAGCGAGGACATGCAAGATGGCCTGCTGGTCGAAGGCCAGCTGCGGATCGTAAACCCCTTTGCATGAACGGGCAGTTTCCGAGCATGGCGCTGGACGTAGCCTTGTAATCCTTCCATGACGCGGAGGATTTGCAATGTTGTGTGGCTACTCAAGCAGCCCCAGCCTCTCAGCCCGTTCCAGCAGCATCTTCACCGACGAGGGCTGCCAGCTGGTCCGTCCGCGCGGCGTGCGCTCGCGCATTGCTTCCAGCCGGGCGCAGATCGCCTGAAGCGTAATGTCGGGATCCGCGCCCTTGATGGCGGCGACGATGGCGGGCAACCGGTCGTCGGTTTCGCGGCGCCCGGCGCGGGCCAGCACCTCGGCAGACAGGAAGCCGTCGCGGACATAGGCCTTCACGGCGCACAAAAGACGGCTTTGGGTCCTGCGACGCGCCTCGGGCAGGGGGCCGTTGATGATGCGCACCACGTCTTCCCAGGCCAAGTCGGGGCGCAACCGGCGCACATGGGGCACCCAATCTTGTGCCGTCTCATTCAGACGCTCCATGTAGCCGTCCTGTCGCGCCAGCCGCACCCTGCGAAGAGCGGCAGGGTCTTTGGCCCGCAGTCCTGGGTTCCCGCCGACCCGGCCCTTGGTACGGGCGCTCGCCAGCCCGGCCTTGGTGCGTTCGCGGATCAGTGCCCGCTCGAACTCGGCCGCGGCGCCCAGAACCTGCAGTGTAAACTTGCCTTGCGGGGATCCGGTGTCGATCGGGTCCTGAATCGAGCGAAAGAACGCCCCCTTGGCCTCCAGCCGCTCGATCACCTCCAGCAGATGCGAGAGGGATCGCGCGAGGCGGTCGATCCGCACGACGACCAGCGTGTCGCCTTTGCCGATTCGTTCCAACACCCGCGCAAGCACCGGTCGCGCACGATTGCCGCCCGAGGCCTGTTCTTCATGGATCTCGGCGCAACCCGCGGATTTAAGGGCCTGCGACTGGGGCAGGGGGGTTTGATCCTCGGTTGAAACGCGCGCGTAGCCTATCAATGGCATCAAAACAGTCATTTTGCAGTTTTATCTATCACTACTAAACGACCGTTTGGCGACGGCGATGCGAGGGTTCAAACGATTGACCAAAACTTTGTATTGGCATATATTGCCAACTAGGAGATTTATGCCATGGTGACACGCAATGTCGTTCTGACCGAAACCCAAGACCAGCTGGTTCAGGCTTTGGTGGCGTCTGGACGCTATCAGAACGCGAGCGAAGCAATGCGTGCGGGGCTACGGCTGCTCGAACAGGAAGAAGCTCAGTTCGCAGGGATCCGGCAAGGCTTGCTCGAGGGATTGGCGCAAGCTAGGTCAGGCGAGTTTGCCGAAGGTAGCGGAGAAGAGGCGATCCGACGGGCCTTTCGACAGGCACGCGCATCTTCATGAGTCGCTCCTTTCGGCTGACGCGCCGCGCAGAGGCCAGCCTGGTTGAGATTGCCAAGTGAACGATAGCGAACTTCGGGTTCAAGCAGGCCGAACTTTATGAAACGGAACTACTCGACCGCTGTCAGGCGATCCTGAACGGTCAGGCGCATAGCCGGAGCTGTGCTGTTTTGGTCGATGATGCTGCGGATTTGCGGTTCACGAGGGCAGGGGAGCATTTTCTGGTGTTTCTGGATCAGCCGGACGAAGTGATCATCGTCGACATCCTGCATTCCCGAAGCGATCTTCCAAACCATGTTTCCGCGCTGGCGGCGTCAAGGAATGATATATCATAGTCCCGCCGCCTTGGTCAGGTTCACCCGGAACCGATCACGGCGGCGTTGATAGCGGCGGGTCATTTCCGCCGAGGCGTGGCCGAGTTGCTTCTGGACGTAGCGCTCGTCGACCTCGGCGGAAGAGGCCAGGCCGGCACGCAGGCTGTGCCCCGAAAACAGCGCCAGCCGTTCTTTCTCGGGCAGGTCTGACCGGATGCTCGTGTCCAGCACGGTGCGCTTGATAAGTCGCGCAACATGCTTGTCATTAAGCCGCGCCTCCAACGCGCGCTTGCCGTCACGCGAGGTGCGGACAAAGACCGGCCCGAAGTCGATCTTCGAGAAGTGCAGCCATTGTTCCAGCGCATGGACGGGACAGGTCTGATCTGACGAGCCGCGCCCGATCTCGACCTCGCGCCAGCCGGTTTTGGCGTTCAGGGTGAGCAGGGTGCCTTTGCCGAAAATCTCGATCCAGCCGCCGCTGCCGGGGGTGTCGTCCTTGTGGACGTCGAGACTGACGATCTCGGATCGCCGCAGCCCGCCCGCATAGCCCAAGAGCAGGATCGCACGATCCCTGAGCCCGCGCAGGTCGTAGGGCAGGGTGGCGACCATCGCGAGAATATCCTCGGCCAGGACCGCCTCCTTCTGCAGCGGTGGGCGCGCGTGCCTGCGTTTGATCCCGGCCAGCACCGTGGCGATGTGACGGTTCTTTCGATCGAGGGTGAAACCGCGTTTCGCGTAGTTCCAGGCAAGGCCCGACAAGCGGCGGTCGATTGTCGAAACTGATAGGGCAGGGGAGGGGGCCGAACCGGACGCCAGATCGGCCAGGTAGAGTCCAATCATCTCGGGAGACGGCGGTAGAGGCTCGGTGCCCTTCATCCGGCACCAGCGCGTGAAATGCCCCCAATCCTTCGCGTAGGCCGTCAGCGTGTTGTCGGACGCTGCAGCGCGGGCATAGTCGCGGGCGGTGTCGACCAAGCGATCAAGGCTGCCGGACCCCGCAACATGGGAGGGCAGGGCGATCCCATCGCTTTTTTCTTGATTTCTCGCGTCGCCCTGAGCATCATGAATTGCATCAGAGTTTGATGAAGTCGGCTTTTCGTCCTCTGAAGCCATTTTCCAGTGAATCCAGTGTCGGTCTGTCGGAGTTCTTGAGACTGCGTTCCATGTGTTTTCAATAGCTTGCCTGTGTCGCATTTCTGAAACCGATTCAAGGTATGTGAGACT
>NZ_JBRJGP010000047.1:0-8468 GCF_053628555.1 Roseovarius sp. MBR-79
CCTCTCAGATCGCGCTCAGCGCAAGAAAACCAAGGCATTATGGACGAACACAATGAGAGAGCACCTACTTGCATTCGTTTACAAACGGTCGTTTAATAGCGATGTATAAAACTGCAATAAGACTGTTTTGATGCCACTCATCGGTTATGCCCGCGTATCGACCGAGGATCAGACCCCCCTGCCCCAGTCGCAGGCCCTGAAATCCGCAGGCTGCGCCGAGATCCATGAAGAACAGGCCTCGGGCGGCAATCGTGCGCGGCCGGTGCTGGCGCGGGTGCTTGAACGGATCAGCAAGGGCGACACGCTGGTCGTCGTTCGGATCGACCGACTGGCGCGGTCGCTGTCGCATCTGCTGGAGGTGATCGAGCGGCTGGAGGCCAAGGGGGCGTTCTTTCGCTCGATCCAGGACCCCATCGACACCGGATCCCCGCAAGGCAAGTTCACGCTGCAGGTCCTGGGCGCTGCGGCCGAGTTCGAGCGCGCCCTGATCCGGGAACGCACCAAGGCCGGCCTCGCCAGCGCGCGCACAAAGGGCCGCGTGGGCGGGAACCCTGGGCTGCGTGCCAAAGACCCAGCTGCTCTTCGCAAAGTGCGGCTGGCGCGACAGGACGGCTACATGGAGCGTTTGAACGAGACGGCACAAGATTGGGTGCCCCAGGTGCGCCGGTTGCGACCCGACTTGGCTTGGGAGGACGTGCTGCGCATCATCAACGGCCCCTTGCCCGAGGCGCGTCGCTGGACCCAAAGCCGCCTGCTGCGCGCCGTGAAGGCCTATGTCCGCGACGGCTTCCTGCCTACCGAGGTGCTGGCCCGCGCCGGGCGCCGCGAAACGGACGATCGCCTGCCCGCCATTATTGCTGGCATCAAGGGCGCAGATCCTGACATCACGCTTCAAGCGATCTGTGAGCGGCTGGAGTCTATGCGCGAACGCACGCCCCGTGGCCGAACGAGATGGCAGCCCTCATCGGTCAAGATGCTGTTGGAGCGAGCCGAGAGTCTGGGAATGATTTAAGTGACTCAGATTCGTTCTTTGGAAGCAAAATCGCCTATGTGAATCGGGTACATCTTGCGTTTAAGAGATGGCAGCGACACAAGCACTTGACGCGCTGGATCCGCGAAATAAGATAAGTCATTGTAAATAAATGATTTCACGGGATACCGGCCCACCATTTGAAAAAATCCTTGCCTGTCAAACGCTTTCCTGACATTTTTGCGGAAGAACGCTAACCATCAGTTTCCGGCGGTTTTGCGTTCCTTCTCAAGATAGACCCGGAAGACGGGCGGCGGGACGGGCATGAACGAGCAGCGGATCAGAATGGATCAAAAGATCCAAACGATGGCGACACGTCTAAGCAAATCGCTTGATGTGAATATGCGCAAGTCGTTTCTACCTGATGAACGAAAGGCTCTCAGACGCTTCTCATCCACGGAAGTTGCCCAGATCCTCGGTGTAAGCCAAGATTTTTTGCGGAAGATGTTTTTCGAGGACAAGCTCGATCTCGGTGATATCGAGACAGACGCCCGCGGCCGCAGGTTCTACACTGCAGAGCAAATCGATATAGCGCGCCACGAAATAGCCCGGTCAAGCACCAAGTTCCAGCATATCGTTCCTCGTCGTCGGGATGGGGAGCATATCCAGATCATTTCGATCGCCAACTTCAAAGGGGGCGCTGGGAAGACGACAACGGCGATCCATCTGGCCCAAAAGCTTGCCCTTGATGGTTATCGAGTTCTGGCAATCGATCTCGACCCACAAGCCTCAATGACCACCATGTTCGGTTTCCGGCCGGAAATCGACTTCCCTGAGGCCGGAACGGTGTACGATGCCCTTCGGTACGAGGACCCTATCCCATTTAGAGACGTTGTGCGCAAAACGTATTTCCACAACCTCGATCTAGCCGCGGCCGGCTTGTTGCTCTCTGAGTTCGAGACCGAAACCGCACACGCCCTTCGAAACAATATCAGGCCGCCGTTCTATCAGCGGCTTGCCCTTTGCATTAATGAAGTTGAGACAGACTACGATATTGTCGTCATCGACTGCCCACCGCAACTCGGGTTTACCACACTATCGGCTTTGGTGGCGTCGACATCCCTAGTCGTCACTGTCATTCCAAGCATGCTTGACGTCGCCTCGATGGCCCAATTCCTGCAGCTCACATCCAGCCTCATGGCAACAATTGCTGATGTGGGCGCATCGCCCGACTGGGACTTCATGAGATTTCTAATCACTCGTTTCGAGCCCAATGACGGCCCCCAAACCCAGATGGCGGCATTCCTGCGGACCATGTTCACGGATGACGTTCTTACTCAGCCTTTCCTGAAATCCTCTGCAGTCTCTGACGCTGGGCTCACGCAACAGACACTGTTCGAGATCGCCAGAACGGATTTTCATCGCCAGACGTACGATCGGGCTATCGAGTCCATCAACGGGGTTGTGGCGGAGGTCGAAGGGCTCATCAAAACGGCATGGGGGCGTAAGTAATGGCCCGCAAAGTCACATTCGACATTCCCGAGGATGAAGAAAAGCAGCAGAGCTCGTCGATTTCTCCGACTCGAACCCAGTCACGAGCCCCTGCCCTTTCGGGAATGGCCCGTTCTCTTCAGGATGCGGCACAATCTTCAATTCAAGAAATCAGTACCGACCTTATTGATGATTCCGAGTTCCAGGATCGTCTGGCCCTGGATGACGAAGATGACATCAGGGAACTGGCTGAAAGCATTGACAAGCAGGGACAGCTTATCCCGATACTTCTGAGTCCCGAAGGGGGCCGGTACAGGATCATCTATGGGCGCAGGCGATTAGCGGCCCTTCGACTTATTGGCAAGCCCGCAAAGGCTCTCATCAGAGGCTTGGATGAGGATCAAGCGATTCTTGCACAAGGCCAAGAGAACAGCTTCCGAAAAGACCTCAGCTGGATCGAGAAAGCCCTGTTTGCACGTTCTCTCATAGAGTCCGGCAAGGATGAGGGACTGGTCTGTGACGCCCTCAACATCGATCAGAAAGCCAGGAAAGCCGGTGACAAGCTCACGGGACTTGCTCGCATGAAACAAGTCACTTCCTGTATTCCGACTGAACTCATCCAAAAGATCGGGGCGGCACCCGGGGTTGGACGGGATCGTTGGTATGCTGCCGCAAAGTCTTATGAGAGCCTTGGCTTCTCAGGAGATGAAGGGTTTCCGGCCGGAAACCGAGAATTCCATGATGCTCTCATGGAATCCAGAGGTTCAGGGAAGACCTCCGACGAACGCTTTGCGATCTTCGAAGGGCTCCTGAAACAGCACAAGCCCCCTGCCCCATCGGCAATCAAGACAGAACTCGGGATGGTGAAGGTCACCAAGAGAAACGTGATCATCACCGTCAAGAGCGGAGATGACGGGCTTCATAAGTGGATCTCTGAGAATCCAGAGGCCGCTCTTCTCGCGTTGGCGAACGCGAAGGCCGCTGGTCCAGGGCAGATCATTACCACAGAGAAAATGGAACCCATAGGTAACCCAGTCTCCGGCAGGGATCAGGATCTTGATGGTCCTGACATAGAAGACAACGAAAACTGAGCAGAAAGGAGGACAGGCCAGAAAAGGAAAGACCCCCCGAAAGCAGTGCTTCCGAAGGGCCTCGATTAGCTTAGACACCTGATTGATACCCCGAAGCCGAATCGTTTTCAACACCGTTCGCGGTGAACGGGGAAGCTTTTTCAGCCGATATCATCATGAGACAGGTATTTTCTCACACACCCGCCTTGGCGGAACGATCTTCTGTACCCGGTACGAACCCGTACAGGGTCATCGAGCCGATCCGAGCGCTTCGCAAAGAACTCGGTCTGACACCAAATGACCTAGTAACACTGCAGGCCTTGATCAGCTTCATGCCGAAGAAGGCCGGACAAACAGCTCCAATGACTATCGTCTTTCCCTCAAACGCATCATTGTCTGAGAGAACGAACGGCCTGAACGAGAGAACGATTCGACGGTGTATCGGACACCTCGTGGATGCCGGGCTGATCCAGCGCAGGGATAGCGCAACCCGCAAACGGTTCCCTCTTCGCTACGGTGGATTGATCAGAGATGCCTTTGGCTTCGATCTGCAGCCAATGTATGATCGGGAAAGAGAGCTCACCGAACACGCAGAACAGCTTGTGGGCGATCAGGAAAAGCTACGGTCACTCAAGGCGGAGGCACTGGCTCTTCGTGTCGAGGCTTTGCGCCAAGCAAAGGATGTTGAGACTGTCTCATTTCTCCAGGACGTACGAAACATCCTACGCCGTGCAACTCTCAAAGCCGACGAAATCATAGAGCTTATCAAGAGGCTGGCAGAATTGGTCGGAGCGACCATCAGAGAGTTTCCGGCCGGAAACCAAGACGCTCAGGAAACAATGCCCGACCAAATGTCCGGCGACGACGGGCAAAATGTCCGGCACGTAGAACCCACAAGATTGAATATAAAAAAGGATAGAGCAGATGCTCACAGCACCTCTGGTTTTCAGGAACGCCGAGATCCAACAAATATGGCTTGGACGGACCTGAAAAACGTATCGGACTTCTTCCCGCATGAACCAAGAGATCATCAATCAGTTCTCGAAATATTAGCCGATGTCGGAAAATTGCTAAGAATAGAACAAGGCAGGATCATGAAACACCTTAGAGAACGAGGTCCAGGGCAGCTCCTTATTGCACTCGACGAATTAATTTTGAGAGCCAGCACAGGACAGGTGAAAAACAACAACGCCTACCTTGACGCTATGATGAGGCAAGGAAACTGATGCTCTTGCCACATAAACTCGACCGGCTAGTGATTCTGCATAGCCATCGAAGATCAAGAGACAATTGCGGCACACTTCAAACCATACGATCATCAAGAAGAAGAATGTTGGTTTGAAGGTGAACCCAGATCACCCGCGTCAGGTGCAGGTCTGGGATGTGATCAACTTATCATGGAACAAGAAGCCATTCCAAGTTTGCTAGATGTTCACAGACGCCTCGGCCCAGGTGGCCACCCTTACCGCCGTGTTTGTCTGTGTTAATGCTTATAACGCTGAGGATGGCACAATGCTGCTCGATTGGCTGGTGACGGATGAAGAAGCGACCCATACCAAACTACTCTCCGAGTATCAGGCCTTGGAAAAAGAGTACGCTAGACAAGATGAACTCCCCCGAGATCGATACGCAGCTTGGCGTGTTGGAAGCAGAGATCCAGAAGATCGAGATCCGGCCGTTAGCCTTCAATCCGACAGACATCGGGCGGGCAGGGGCCTTCGTCATGTTTGACCGCTACGGCGCGCTGGCAGTCTATCGCGGCTACGACCATCTGACCTCAGACGAGTCCATCGAGAACGGCATCACCGCCAATGTGTACACCTACACTGAGACCGTGCAGCGGTTCGGATGACACATGGGAGGGCTCAACCCATCTCTTGCAGAATATCCAGAATATATGTATATTCTGCACGAATGGAGACCAAGATCATGCAAGAGCTTCCCGAGTTCAAGGCGGCCGACCTGACGCGGCACACCAGTGACCTGTTCGACGCGGCCATACGGTCGCCGATTGCGATCACCAAGCATCGCAAACCCAAATTCGTGCTGATGAGCATGGACCAGTACCAGCAGCTCGCGCGGGGGGCTACGCAACAGGCTCATATGGTTGACGAGATGCCCGAGGATCTCAAGGCGCTGATGATAGAAGGGCTCGAGCGGGACTTGACGCAGTCTGATGACTAGGCCGAGTGCTGGAGAGGTTTTCCGCTATCCGTTCCTGTGGAAACGCGAGCAGATGGCGGGTGAGACCGAGGGCCGCAAGACACGGCCTGTCTGTATCGCCGTCACTGTCGCCAAGTCCGATAGCGAGACCGTGGTGTTCATCCTGCCGATCACGACGCAGCCGCCCTTGCCTTCGCGCAAGTTTATCGAGGTGCCACAAATCGAGTCGCAGCGCGTGGGGTTAGAGACCCATGTCCGCAAATGGGTCATGCTGGACGAGATCAACACCGATATTCTGGAGCGGTCATATGTCTGGGAGGACCGCACGCCCATCGGCACGTTCAGTTCCGTCTTCACATCCAAGATCCAGTCCAGCCTGATCGCGCTTGCCAGGTCGGGCGGGGCATCCGTTGTCGATCGGCTGAAGTAATCTCGATCAGCGCAGGGTCTACCCAGCTTCACTTGTTCCCATCGATCCACTTCGACATCAGCCCCTTGTCGCGGAAGCATTCGTCCGGCACGGCGCGGCGCTTGATGCGGGCGAGACGCTCGGCAAAGGCGACCTGCTTTGGCGTCGCGGGCAGGGCGTAAGTGGTGCTTTCCATCGGGGATCTCCCTTCATAGCGCGGCTTTCAGAATAGAACATAAAAGGAACAAAAACAAGTCGCCTGCAGAAATCTTGGGGTTTGAGAGGAAGAGGAGGGCCGGGGAAGGTCAGGCCTGAGGGTGCCCGAAAAAGGGTGTCAGGGCCTGATCCTGTTCTTCATTGGGATCTGATGCCGGAAAGTACAGGATCCTAGGTTCTCATGAGCTTCGCATTTAACATTCTCCGGCATCAGATCCCTAAAGAGTGAAAGTGTCCTTCGGGTTTTGTGACTGACGGATGAGGGCCTTTGGGGTCCCTCAGATGGGTCCGGGCCGGATTCCGGTCTGTCTTTCCTGATGAAGGGCATTCCGATGCAAACAGGTGTCTTGCGCGTGTTGCGCGCGACCGCTGCCTCGTGGTGGCGACACAAGGAACTACGCCGAACCGGCCAGACGGGGCAGGCTCAGCGGAGCGAGCGGGAGACTGTCCTGCGTGATCTCGGCTATCTCATGCAGGCGGCGACATTGCCGGACGCGCATGTGATCTGCGGAGAGGGCGGGACGTTCCTCCATCTCGGTTGGACCACCGTTTCGACCTTCGCGCCGATCGAGTGCTTTCCCTTGGCCACTCTTGCGGTCGCACGAGGGACCCCGTTCATCGATATCCTACCCGTCACCGATGTCATCGCCTTCGCGAACTTGCCGCGGGTGGCGCGGGACGGATCGGGCGACTCTGAACCTTGGGGTCCCGGCAGGTCCGTGTCGCTGACCACCTACATCGACATGGTCGAAGCCCTCGGTGCCAGGATCGCCAACGATCCACGCCCCCGTCAGTCAATCTGATCCCCATTTCCTCTCACCAACACTCGAAAGGAGGCCAGCCATGGCCCGATCACGCACGCCCAAATTCGATGCCTCCGAGGTCATCACCAACGAAATCATCCGTATCATCGAGCGCGGCGTCCTGCCGTGGCGCAAGCCCTGGACCGCAGGTGGCAGCTCTCGCCCCCTGCGCGTGGGCGGTGAACCCTACCAGGGAGTGAACAACTTCCTGCTGACGATGCGGACCGTGATGGCGGGCCACAGCTCTCCCTTCTGGATGACGTTGCCGCAGGCCAATGCGTTGGACGCAAAGGTCCGCAAGGGAGAGAAATCCTCTGTCGTCGTCTATTACGGCCAAAGCCGGAAAGACGCGGGCGGCGAGGACGACCGCAGCGATGGCGATGATCGCTCCGAGGAAGCCCGCATCTTCCGCTTCCAGAAATCCTACCGCGTGTTCAATGCCTGCCAGATCGAGGGCTTGCCCGACAGCTTCTTCCCCGACCCGGAGCCCGCGCCCGAGCATCCTCCGTCCGAGCCTATCCCGCACATGCAGGCGTTTTTTGACGCCATCGACATCACAACCGTCTTCACGGGCACGGAGGCGTATTATTTGCCGCCCGTGGACAAGGTCTACATGCCGTCCATCACGCGGTTCCAGGACCCGCGCAATTTCTACGGGGTCTGGGCCCATGAGCTGGCCCATGCCACGAAGGCCCCCCATCGGCTGAACCGTGATTTCGGGTTCTCGAAGTTCGGCAACACGTCCTATGCGCGCGAGGAGATCGTCGCGGAATTGACCTCGGTGTTCCTGGGTCAGACGCTCGGCTTCACGGCGCATACGCTCGAGATGAATGCCGCCTACCTCCACAACTGGTTGCGCGTCCTGCGCTCGGACAAGAACGCGATCTTCAAGCACGCCGCGGATGCGCAGCGCGCCTGCGACTATCTGATCGCCAGATCGGAGACGGGCAGGGCAGGGCGCAGTGCCGAGGCCGCCTGACCACACGGAGAACGGAGACACCCATGTCACGTAAGGAACCCAAAACGCTGCGGGTGGCCTGCTTCAACGACGGTCGCCGCAAGATCATCACCTTCAAGCGCGGTGCCTATTGGTGGAGCGCTGCCGAGGGCGCTTATCCGCTCTCGGCGGCACTCGAGAGCATCAAGGAACAGGGCGGCTGGATCGAAACCATCCCCAACCCGAACTACAGAGCCAAAGGGCTGTTCGGGTAAGGCGCCTTCTGCTTCGGTCCTTCCGCCAAGCAGAAAAGTGAAAGATGCCGTAATGGGGCTGTCGGCGAATCGAGCACGTTTCGCTTGTTTGTCAGCATGATGTGGAGTGCCGTTGCCCTTGATGCGCCTGCAGC
>NZ_JBRJGP010000048.1:0-8447 GCF_053628555.1 Roseovarius sp. MBR-79
CGCTCGACCATGGTGGCGAGGCGATCCTGATCCCAATCGACCCGTTTCGGCAGATCGGCGACCACGGTGAAATCCCCGTCGTCGAAGCGGATCGTACCAGTGTCCTTGCCCGCAGCCTGCCGTTCCTCGGCGGCGCGGGTGGCGTAGCGGACCGTCAGCGCGCCATCGAGGCGGGCCTTCGCGGCCTTGGTCCGCGCCATGCGTTCGTCGACGTCGCGCTGCAGGATGGCCAACAACTCGACGGGCAACTGGGCGATGTCCTGCTGGCCGAGGCCCGGCAGGTCGTCGACGGTGGGGGTGTTCGCGGGGAACGGCATGAAAGGGTCTCCATGATCGGCAAAAAGGGATTGGAAGGCGGTCATCACGCGGCCTCCTGCTCGGCGAGCAGGAGCGCGGACAGCGACACGGCTGCGGCCTTCGGCTTGGGGCGGGCGACGGCGATGTAGGCAAACTGGTCGGGGCCCATGCGCTCCTGCACCAGATGCACGAGACCCTGTTCGGCGGCCCAGAAGGCGCGCGACCCGAGCCGGGCCAGTTCCGCGCGCTGCTGATCCGGCAACCGGGCGAACATCGGGAAGATGTCGAGAACCAGAAAGCCGCGATGGTACTCCAGCCGGTCGCCCGGCACGGCCTGCGCCACCCAGGCGCAGAACTCGATCTCGGTGAGCGGTCGGCGGGCGCGGACCGTGATGAAGGGGGTGGTGCCCATGAACATGATCTCCTCCTTTCGCCTCTACTCAGGCCGCCGCGAGATCGTCCCAGGCGGGACCGAGACCGTGGGCGGTGAGGACGTGGCGGAGATCGGCGAGGCGGCGGTAGAGCGCGGACCGGCTGCCGAACCCCTCGGCCGCCAGCGCGGTCACGGGGCGATGCGCCAGAGCCGCGCAGAACCGGCGATCCTCGGCCGGGAGCCGCGCGAGGGCGGCCTGCAGAGCGTGGTGAAGTTCGGTGACGGCCGTGGCGCAGCAGGTCTGGCCGTGCCAGGCGGGAAGCCCGTCGTCCTCGGTCAGCGTGTCGCCGACCGGCTCGCGGGCTCCGGCCAAGGGCACATCGATTGAGAGCAGCGACCCGCCCTGCGCACGGCGCTGGCGGTGATGGCGCATCGCGATCCGCGAGGACTGGTTGCGCAGCACGATGTTGGCGAAGGCGCCGATGCTGCCGCGCCGCGCGTCGAAGCCAGGCAGGCGGCAGATCAGGTCGACCAGAAGGTCCTGGCGGAGATCGTCATGATCGGCTGCGGGCAAGACCAGCTTGCGGCGCAGACGGCGCGCGGCAGCATCGGCTTCAGCGATCAGCGTGGAAAGGTCGGTGGGGGTAATCGGAGGGTGCATGTCGTTCGGTCCTGGTCGTTTCTGGTGACCAGCCGAAGATGCAACCTGCTGTAATTATTTATCTCTCGGGCTTCTCCCGAAAACCTCCCGAAAACCTCCCGGAGCCGGAGAACGGGTCTAGGCCATGAACCCAATCTCGGACGCGGCGAGGGTGAGGCGGTAGCCCACCTTCGGCTTCGTCTCGATCAATGGGTGCCCCGGCGCCTCGATTTCGCTCGCCGATTTTCTTAACGCGTTGCGCAACCGGTAGATGCACCGATCTACCTGCTCCGGATTGGCGTCCCGCCCCGTGCTGGCCCGAAGCGCGGCTGCAATACTGTCGCGCAGAACCCAGCCGCCGACATCCGCGGCCTCTTCGGCCAGCAGGACGAACCCATCGAAATCCCTCGGCTCGATGGAAATCTCGAGACCGTCGAAGATCACGCGCCGTCCTGTCCGGTCGACGACCAGGCGGGTCTCTGCGGCGGGCATCGATGACGCGAGGCGAACTCGGTCAAGGTTCATCGCGAAGGGCGATCCTGGGACCTGACCCATCAGATCTTCCGCCACCGCAAGGGTCATGCGCATCGCGTCGAGCTGGCGGGCAACTGCGGTAGGCAGATCGATGCGACCAAGACTGATCAGGGTGACAGACGCCTCGGTATCGATCGCTCCCCTGACATGGTCCACGACTTCCTGCGCCGTTGCCTCGCGCAGCCGCCGCACGAGGCAAATCTCGGCTGACCGGCCCTGACGGAAGTATCGTCCGAGCCGCCAGACCCGCGTCGAGATTGCTGACGGGCCGGGCCCCTCCAGCCCGGACTGCTCGCGTATCGCGCGGCACATCGCACCGATGTCGATGTCGAATGCCCGAATATCCAGTGCATCCCCTTCGCGTTCGCAGGCGCCGGTTTCCGGATCGACGACGATCAGCGCTTCGTCGTCGACCTGAAAAACCGTGGCTCCGTCGTCCCGCAGATCCTCTCGCTCCGTCAGGATCCCCAGGTTGCGGAGCGTGCGGACGAAGCGCGGATCGTAAGGCTTCAGGTCCGCGGCCCCTATGGAACGGATCGGATGGCGATCACTCTGCTGCAGCAGCAGCCTGATCAGTCCTGCGGCGCTTTCGAATTTCATTGTCTTCCAGCATCTCGAGTATGAGCCTTTCGTGCGAATGATCGCGCATGCTGACCGTTCGCGGCGGTCTGATCGTGACAGGCACAACGATTTCGCTGTCATCGACTTCGATTGTCACGTCGATCTTGGCATGCACGATCCGCACATCCGCGACGTCGATCTCGGGGGCCACATCCTTCAAGCGTCTGAGCGCATTCTCGGTATCCCCGAGCGTCAGATACCAGGGTGACCGTCGGAGACGGCCTGTCGTGGTCAGTTGGGCCTCGTCGACGCGAACTTCCCGCAGGGCGACATGGGTGATCTCGCCCTCAGGCTGAAAGTCGAACTTGAAAGCCGCGCCAAGCCCTTGCAGGGGAGCGAGCGTGTAGAGCTCTTCCTTCGCAGACGCCTCGAAGATGTCCCCATCCCCGAGCACGTGGTCCCCGAAGATCTTGACCAGCTTCTTGGCGTCCGTTGCGGACTTCGACCCTACCGCGATCGAGCTCCTCCGCTGGTCATACTCGATCGTCGACTGGACGATTTCACGGAACTTCAGCGTGTCCTCGGTGCCCTCCTGGTCGACGTTCTTCGTCTCCGCTTTTGACCCGTGCAGGATCAGTACGCGCAGCAGGTCTTCCTCCTCGAACCATCGGACCTCGCAATAGTGCCCGTTGTATCGGCTCGCAAAATGCAGCCGTGCCGCCTCGGCGAAACCATCCTGGACACCAGGGTCATGATGCCGAAGATCGACGTCCTCCCGCTCCGCATCGCGTTCGAGCTTGGTCGAGTGGGCAAGGAAAGCCGCCGCGCTGAGGGCGCGGTCGAAGATGGGCCGGTGATCGAGCCAGGTGATCAGCGCAATGAAACGGGGTGTGAAGCGTAGATCATCAGCTGAATCTTCCGCCCGAAACGCAGCCAAGACATCGGTGCCAGCGTCCGAGGCGATCTCCTGGATGATCCGTGCGCCTGCATCCGTGGAAAGCGTGGAGATGTTGTAGAGGGCGAACTGCAGCTTCGCCGGGAATCGCATGTCGGCCTTGGCGAAGAGGTCGAAAATCGCATCGCGCCTCTCCCCATCGTCTTCCGGCAATCCATCCCAATCGAAGTCGATGTGGCGGAGATAGGGGGCCAACAGGCGGTGGAGCAGTTCGAGATCGACGGTTCTCGAAAATGCGCGATCGACGAAATTTCTGATCCTCTTCGGCATGTAAACTCCTTTTTGTCCTGAAACCCTCTCGCTGACCGGTGGGAACCGGATTGCGTAGCTGCGGCCTGCCTCACCTCGCGCAAAAATACTGCACAGCCAGCATTGCTTGAAGCAACACCGCTGATTCACGGCACGAAGGCAAAATCTGTTCTGATTATGTTCTACCTGACAGATCAACCGTGAGTCGAGTCCAGACGCTCACATGTCCCGCGCATCAGGGTCCGATGGGACGGTTCGCGATCACGGTGAGTAGAGGCCAGAGGAGACGACTGCCCCGAGGCCCGCATGAAACGCCCCAATCCGCTGCCGCCCGACCAGATGACGCCCGCAGAGCGCCGCGCCGAGCTGTGCGGCCTGCTGGCGCTCGGACTTGTCCGGTTGCGGATGCGGGATGGGGGCGAAGTATCTGACGATACTGGAGAACGTTGCCTACACTATCCGCCCGACCAATGCCGTCATGCAACTCCAACTCACCGGAGAAACGCATGAAGAAGCCCGATCCCATCCCCGCGCGCCTGGCCGCGCTCAAGACCACGCCGACGCCCGGTCTGAAGCAACAGTGGCGCGATCTGTTCGACAGCGAGCCGCCACCGTTCAACCGCCGCTACCTTGAAAGCCGCATCACCTATCGCATCCAGGAACTGGCCTACGGCGGGCTGAAACCCGAGACCATCCGGCGGCTTGAACGGCTGGGCGAGGAACTGGACGGCGGCGACCGGGCGAAGCGCGGCATCCGCGCCGATCGTGATCGCCCGATCACCGGCACGCGGCTGCTGCGCGAATGGCAGGGCGTCGAGCAGATTGTCACCGTCACTGCCGAGGGCTTCGAATGGCAGGGTCGGCCGTACAAGTCGCTGTCCGCCATCGCGCGCGCCATCACCGGCACGCGCTGGAATGGCTGGACCTTCTTCGGCCTCAAGAACCACAGGGGGCGGACATGACGAAGCCACCCGAAAAATCGAAGGTCGTCCGCAAGCTGCGGTGTGCCGTCTACACCCGGAAATCCTCCGAGGAAGGGCTGGAGCAGGAGTTCAACTCGCTCCACGCCCAGCGCGAGGCATGCGAAGCCTACATCGCCAGTCAGCGGTCGGAAGGGTGGGTGCTGGTCCGCGATCAGTATGACGACGGCGGCATCTCGGGCGGCACGCTGGACCGGCCCGGCCTGAAGCGGCTGCTGGAGGACATCGAGGACGGGCTGGTCGACGTGGTAGTCGTCTACAAGATCGACCGCCTCAGCCGCTCGCTGGCCGATTTCGCCAAGCTGGTCGAGGTGTTCGACCGGAACGGGGTGACCTTCGTCTCGGTCACGCAATCGTTCAATACTACCACATCCATGGGGCGGCTGACGCTGAACATCCTGCTGTCCTTCGCCCAGTTCGAGCGCGAGGTGACCGCCGAACGCATCCGCGACAAGGTCGCCGCCTCTCGGCGCAAGGGCATGTGGATGGGCGGGGTGCCGCCCTACGGATACCGGGTCGAGAACCGGAAGCTGGTGGTCGACGAAGAAACCGCTGCGCATGTGCGTTGGATCTTCGCCCGCTTCCTCGAGATCGGGTCCTGCACGGAACTGGCGCGGGAGGTTGGCAGGCGCGGAATCCAGACGCCGCGCGGCAACCGGATCGACAAGAAATACATCTATCGGATGCTCAGCAACCGCGCCTACATCGGCGAAGCGGTCCACAAGGGCGACAGCTATCCCGGCGAACAGGACGCGATCATTGACGGCGAGATGTGGGACCGAGTCCACGCCATCCTGCAGGAGAGCCCCCGCAAGCGCGCCGCGCGGACCCGCGCCGACACGCCCGCGCTGCTGAAGGGGCTGCTGTTCGGCCCAGATGGCGCGGCCTTCTCGCCCACGCATACCCGCAAGGGCGACAGGCTCTACCGCTACTATGTGAGCCAGACCGTGCTGAAGCATGGCGCCGGGTCGTGCCCGGTCGGCCGCGTGTCCGCAGGTGAGATCGAGGCCGCCGTGATCGACCAGCTCCGCGCCGTGTTCCGCCAGCCTGAGATCGTTGCAGGGACGTGGAAGGCGGCGCGGGCCCACGCCGACGACATCTCCGAGGCCGACGCCCGCGCGGCCCTGCAGCAGTTCGACCCGCTGTGGGACGAACTTTTCCCCGCCGAACAGGCGCGCATCGTGGGGCTGCTGGTCGAACGCGTGGACATCGGCACGGGTGGGCTCAACGTCCGGCTCCGCGTAGACGGACTCAGCAGCCTCGCTCGCGAGATGCTGGCCGGCGGCATCGGGGAAGCGGCGTGACCCGCGGGTCCACGATCCCCGAGATCGTGACACTGCACGTCCCATTCCGCGTGGTGAAGCGTGGGGGGCGTAAGGAGATGCAGCTCCCTGAGGGCACCGCGCAACCGCGGAAGCCCGACAACTCACTGATCAAGGCGATGGCCCGAGCGTTCCGCTGGAAGCGGTTGCTCGAGTCCGGCGAGTTCACGACCGTCGCCGAACTGGCTGAGCGGGAGGGTATTGGGTCATCATACGTGACACGTGTCCTCCGACTCACGATGATCGCGCCCGACATCGTCGAGACGATCCTGGACGGTAATCAGGTGCCGGAGGTGACGCTGGCGCGGGTACTTGAGCCATTTCCGACGGATTGGGAACAACAGTGCTCAATATGGATGCTAAATGATCGTCATGCGGTTAATAAATGAAATGCCATAATTCAACTTGCATCCTGACACCCACATTCTTTTCGGCGTGGGCGAGGTCCACAGGTACGAACGCTGCTGGGCAATCAATCGTGGGAACAGCGCGATGCCGACGCGATATTCGGTAGGCGGTTTTCTTACGACTACCAGATTTGGTTGGCGTGGCTTTGGCCGTTGGTTTAGAAGGGGTGCAGTTCACCACGCCTTAACAGTGGGAACGCAATAAGAACTCTACACGAGGGCGAGCCACATGAACTTCATCGCGTTGGAATCTAAGCAGAAATTGCGCGGTGGATACTACACTCCGAACGATCTTGCCGCCTTCCTGACTCGCTGGGTTGCGCCCACCAAGGGCTCACGCGTCTTGGAGCCCAGCTGCGGCGACGGCGCATTCTTCCCCACACTGGAGGGGACTGAGGCCAGCGTCACTGCGTTCGAGCTGGCACCCGAAGAAGCCGCCAAGGCAGCCGCGCGGGGTCTTCCCGACTGCACGGTGCACAACCGCGACTTCCTCGGCTGGGCGCTAGAAAGCAGGAGCGGCCAGTTCGATGCGGTAGTCGGTAATCCGCCTTTCGTTCGCTACCAGTATCTGCCTGCCGCCTTTCAGACTAATGCCGAACGGGTGTTCGCGCGACTGGGTTGCAAGTTCACGAAGCACACGAATGCTTGGGTGCCATTCATCCTCGCGTCGATGGAATTGCTGCGACCCGGCGGGCGTCTGGCGATGGTAGTTCCGTCCGAGATCGTACACGTCATGCACGCGCAGTCTCTGCGGACATATCTCGGCCAGCAGTGCCGCCGCATCGTCATCGTGGACCCGCAGGAAATCTGGTTCGAGGGCACTTTACAGGGGGCAGTTCTCTTGCTGGCGGAGAAGAAGGCCGCCCCGGACGAATACGGCGAGGGGCTGGGTATCCACCGCGTGTCTGGCCGCGACTTTCTGCGGCAAGACCCAGAAGCAGTATTCAACATTCCCCGTGCGATAAACGGCAAGACGGTACAGGGCAAATGGACTCGCGCGCTTGTGCCGCCTGCCACGCTCGCCATACTGGACTCGATAGAGGCCAGCGATGGCTTCTGCCGCTTTGCTGACGCTGCAAGGGTGGACGTGGGCATCGTCACCGGGGCCAACAAGTTCTTCCTAGTGACTGATGAGGTGGTACGACAGTACGGGCTTGAACGGTGGGCCCACCCAATGTTTGGGCGAAGCGACCACTGCCCCGGCGTGATTTATGACGATGCGCAGCACGACCGAAACGCTGCCAGCGGCAAGCCCACTAACTTTCTGTGGCTGGATCGGTCTGTCGAAGACAGCGCACAAGGCCGCGCCTACATTGCATCGGGCGAGCGAGAGAATTTTCATAAACGATACAAGTGCCGCATACGCAGCCCGTGGTACACGGTGCCCTCGGTGCACACGACAGAAGTCGGAATGCTCAAACGCAGCCACGACACGCCCCGCCTGATCCTCAATCGAGCTGGGGCCTATACGACAGATACCGCCTACCGCATTCGCGCGCTGCGCGGCACAGCGGATGCCCTAGTCTATGGCTTCTACAATAGTCTAACCGCCTTGAGCGCAGAACTGGAAGGGCGTCACTACGGTGGCGGCGTTCTGGAACTCGTGCCCAGCGAGATCGAGAAGCTGCTATTGCCCGCCCCAGAGGCTATTGCGCCCGATGTGGAGCGACTGGACCGAATGGTGCGGCAGGATGCAGTGGCCGACACGCTAGAGGTACAATCGGAAGCCGTGCTAGGTGCGTTGACCAAGAACGAACAGATGGAACTGCTCGCGGCGTGGGCTATGCTCCGTGACCGACGGCACCGCCTACCTACTTAATCAATTTCAATGACATAGCGACCCATAGCCGACGCAGGTTGGTACAGCTTAAGAGTGCGTCCGACTAGACCTGGTTGCTTAATATGGTTGGTGGCACCAGCCCAGTGCAATCCGGTTGTGTAGTTGCCCTGTCCAGCAGCCCAAGATGGTTTGTGGCTCAAAGGCATGTCGAAGTCACCGACATACACGCCAGCAATGATCAGCGAGGTCGGCGCAGGTCGTGTCTCGAATCTGGTGGAAATTCTCCGGCGGCGTTCTCCGGGCGGGTTGATTTGGGCCTGATCAGGCGGCGAGGTCAAGGGTCATGGGC
>NZ_JBRJGP010000049.1:0-6795 GCF_053628555.1 Roseovarius sp. MBR-79
GTGAGCCAGTTGGTGAAGCGGAGATACCGCATGCCGCCGCCATCAAACCGCCCGGGGCGGAAGGACGCCGTGCCGGAGGTGATCAGCCCGTCGATGCCGTGCAGCGCCCATCCCGTCGTGGTGCCGAGATCGAGGGCAAGGATCACCCGGTTGGCGCGGACGACGGGCCGCAGATCGGGGATTGCCTCGCGGCTGGAGGTGGCGAGAGTCAGGTCAGCCATGGGTGGTCTCCTCTTCTGGTTGGCTGCTCGGGTGGAAGACGACGGTGGCCTGGTGCTTGGCGGTACGGGGCCGCCGTCGTCGGATCGGAATGTGCAGGGAGCGTCGGAGCCCGCGCGCGGATACCCTCGACGTATGGGAGGAGAGGCCAAACCTGCCGGTTGGCCTCCCCATACGTAGTATGGGGGCTTGCCCACTCGTCTCATCTTCTGGCTGCAAGTCCCTGTTCCCATTGATTTTTCATGGCTCAGAGGATGAGGCGGGTCGATGAGGAAGGCCTTTCTCATCCTCATGCCCAACCCGTTGATTTCATTGGGCCATGAGAAAGGGATGAGAATGAGGAAGGCCGCGCTCATGATGAGGAAGTCAGTCATGGGCCTCCTCCGGATAGACCCAGACGGAGGGGTTCTCGACCTCGCGCGCGCGGCCGGAATGGGGGCATTTGTAGTGGGTCGGCAGCACCGCGACGCCCTCGGCAAGGACCTCTCCGGTGTCCGTGTCGATCACGGGATCGCGGCCGAAGCGCATGTCCCTGATCACGAGATATCCGAAATGCGATTGCGTCCCGGCGTACCCGTGCTCCGTGAAACTCCGGCGGAACTTGATCAGGCCCTTGGTGGCGAGCACCGACAGCCGCTCACGGATGCTGTAGCGCCCGCCGAGATCGTGCTGGTTCTCGAACGCCTCCGCGAACTGCGTGGCGGTGTAGAGCCGACCCTCGGCCGCCTCGTCGAAGATCATCCCCAGGACGACCTGGTTTTTCCGATCCCGCTCGGCATCATGCCTGGCGCCGATGTCCTGGCGCACGAGGCGCTCGTTCATCGGGTTGATCTCGACCCATTGGCCGCGCACCTTGTCGATCAGCTTCGAGGGCAGCGCGGGGCCGTTGCGCAGCTCGATCTCCAACTTGCGCTCTGACGCGTCCTCGTCGGGGCGGTGCAGGATGAGGCCGGAAGTGTAGAAGCCCCGCAAGGCGCTGGCGCCCGAAAGCGCGAGGAACGGATCCTCCTTCACCTGGTGCTTGCTGAGCTTCTTGGTGTGGTGGATCAGGATGACTCCGCAGTCCGGGTCGATGTGGTCGCGCAGAACCTCGACCCGCTCCTTGAGGAAGAACATCATGGCGGTGTTGTCGTTCTCGCCACCGCCATCGGGTCCGCCATCGAAGAGGTTCCGGATCGGGTCGACGCAGAGGATGTCGGGCGGCGCATCCGGGAATGCCGTCCGGATCGCACGGGCAACCCGCACGCTGCCCTCGTTGTCGAGCAGCATTTTCAGCTTGGGTGTGGCGACGAAGGTGTCGCGCGCGGCGGCCATCACGTCGGGCGGCAGGGCGATCTGCTTCAGCCGCTCGCGCAGATAGTGATACTGGATCTCGGCCTGCAGGTAGAAGATCCGCAGCGGCCGTGGCGGCGTGAAGCCGAGGAAGGGCACACCGGCGGCCATGTGGACAAGCCAGGAGATCAGCAGGTCGCTCTTGCCGACCTTGGGCGCACCGCCCAGCACCAGCAGTCCGCCCGGCGTCAGCACGCGGGGCGCGATGATGTCCTCCGGCATCGGGCTCTGGTCGTCCAGCAGCGCGCCCAACGTGAAGGCGGGCATCTCGACCGGTCCCGGTGCGCCGGAGTCCAGCCGGATCAGCGGCGGGCCGTATTTCTTGACATGCAGTTCCCAAAGCCGCTCGGATTCCCGCTTCAGCCGCTCAACCGGCCACTGGGGCCGCAGCATCGCGGCGTTGTAGCCGCAGATGCCGATCCAGCCCTCGTCCTTTGTCATCCGGCCCTCGTGGACCATGCGGATGAAATGCCCGATCGCGGCGGACGCACCTTCGAAGCGGGACCAGTCGTCCTGCGCCCCCTCGCGCACCGGCGTGACCAGCACATCATCCATCGCCGGTTTGTCGGGATGGGTGAACGCGGGCTGCAGGGACACGCCCGGCGCGGGCGGCATGTCGGTGACGGCTTCGATGAATTCGGCCAGATCGCGTTCGCGGTCGGCGTTCAGTTCGACGATCCGCACCTGCGTCTTGAGGTTGTTCTTGTAGTAGACCGAGCCCGCCACTCGGATCGGCTGATGGGCGGAGCGGAAATGCATGTCGCCGCCGACCTTTGCGGCGATGTCGCCGCGCAGACGGCAGACGCGCGCTATGTCTTCACCCTCGGCAGGTTCGGTCAGCGCCCACCAAACGTGGCACTTGCGCTGCCCCTCGGCCGTCACGCCGCCGCTCTCCACCACCATGCTGGCCACGCCGAGGTGGCGCTCGAGGTGCGCGCGCTTGGCGGCGATGTCACCGGTATCGAGATCGACCACCACCGTCTGCATCTGCAGGATATCGGCGGCCTTGGCCTGGCCGTGCGCGGACACGGTGCCGGGGATGACGTAGACCGCGGCACCTTCCCGCGAGGCCCATGTCGCGAAGGTCGCCATCTTTTCGGGGGCGGAATGATCCGCTTCCAGCCAGATGTTGTGCGGGCGGCCATCGATGCCCTGACCCTTGTCGATGAAACTGCGGACAGGGATCAGACCGTCGCAATACCCGAAGACGACCTGCATGAATTGCGCGATCTGCGCAGGGTCGGGCTCGTCGCCGAAGACGTCGATCTGCGGCGCGGCATCGTTGAAGTCGCGCCATGGGTTGAAATGGACGATGTTTTCCTTGGGCTCATCGGGCGTGGTGTCGTCGCGCATGGCTGGCTCCTGGTCGGGGTCGGATGGCTCGGTGGGCTCGTCGGTCATGCAGCCACGCTCCAGCAACGCGCGGCAAAGGGACAAAACCGGCATTCGAAGAAGTCGCGGCTGGCGGCGATGCGGGGCAGCAGATCGCCCGCGTCGGTAGCCTGCAGGATCCGCACCGCGCGGTCGGACATGCGCTGCGCCAGATCGGCATCGAAGGGCACCTGCTCGTGATGCAGTTCGGCCGTGTCCTTGTTGATCGCCGTGAACAGTGCAGGGGCCGAGGAAATGCCCGGCACCGAGGGCTCCATGTAAGCCTGGTAGATCGCGATCTGGGCGGCATAGACGGGCTTGGAGACGGCAACCCCGTCCTTGACGCAGGCCCGCCAGTTCTTCGCGTTCATCGTCTTGCATTCCCAGAGCGCCGGGGTGCGGAGACCGAGCGCGGCCGGGGCTCCGGCCACGATCCCGTCGACATGCCCCCGGATGCGGCCGCCAGCGACGGAAAAGCCGAACTGATCCCCATCGGGCCTGTTGCCCCTGCGGGTGTAGAGGTCGAGCCCCGCCGCCCGCAGCCAGCGGATCGCCAGATCCTCGAGCTGATGACCGATCGCGAAGATCCGCAGGGTCTGGCCGCCGAAATCCGCGCCCTCATCCTTGGGCGCGCCCGCGAACTCGAACTGCAGCGCGCGTTCGCAGGCATGCCCCAGACGGGACGCGCCGAGATAGGTTCGGGGAGGCGTGGCCTCCCGCTCGGCGATCAGCGCGGCGTCGACCAGCGTGTTGATCCGCTCGGCCATGGAAGGGCGCGGATTGAAATCCAACATCAGAACGGCACCTCGCTCCTGGCGGAGATGCGCGACATCTCGGCGCTGTAGCCTTCCAGAACCTCCTCGATCAGCGCGGTGACCTCTGTCGCATCCAGGTCCCGCAGCCGCTTGTCCCAGCCGATCTCGTCCATGGTCGTGCCGAGCCGCTTCATCACCAGAGCTATGGCGAGGCGTTCTTCATCGGTCGTTCCCTGCATGGTCAGTCCTTTCCGGTGGCGGGCCGCGAAGAACGCCTGGCAGTGCATCGAGCAGAACCAGCGGTGTTCGCGGGGGCGGGGTTTGATGGGGTTGAAGAAACCGAAGCCGCGCGCGGGGCGCAGACAGACAGCGCAAGGCTTGAGGCGCGGGTGCCAGAGCCGAATACGCTCCGGGCAATCCGCAGGCGCTGCGGGCGGGGATGGGACTTGCGCGACATGGCTCACGCCGCCCTCCGCTCGGGCTCGGCAGCCGTGACGAGGCGCCGGATGTCGCGCTTGTTGAACTGGAACGAGATCAGCGCGGAGGCGCGATAGCGCGTCAGGCCGTAATCGCGCCGGAACTCCGGCGGCAGGCAATTCAGCTGCTTTTCCGTCGCGTCCTGCTTCAGCCAGCCCTTGGACTTGAAGGCGCTCTCGTCGGTCTCGTGGGTGTTCAGCCAGTCGTCGGCCTGCGCGAGACAGACGATGCGCTCGCCCACGCTCAGGAGCCGCGTCGCCTTGCCTTTGGCGCCCCCGACCGCGTGCCAGCGGCCCTCGAGGAAGAACACGCCGCCCCAGGCGTGAAAGCCGTTGGCCATCAGCGCGGCGTCGTCGCCGAACAGGTCCACCCACGCGAAACTCGATCGCTCGAGAAGATCGAGCTCGGTCATGACGAAACTGTCGATTGGCTCAGCGCCTTCGCGCGGCAACTCGCACCCGCAGATCGGGCATTCGGTGACCGCGATCGGGATCTCGGCCTTGCATTCGGGGCAGAGCTTCGTGGGGGCTTCCCCCGGCGTCGGCACGCGGCCGTCGAGATCGACATCCTGCTCCAGCGTGCCGTGCGTGAGGCTCGACATCCCGAAATCCAGAACGATGCAGTCGGTCTTCACGATGCCCGGGTGTTCCTCGGGATCGACGGTGCGCAGGCCGCGCCCAACCATCTGGATCATCGTGGACTTGTAGGAACTGGGGCGCAGCAGCACGACGCAGGAGGTGGGCGGGTGGTCCCATCCCTCGGTTAGCACCGCCACGTTGACCACGACGCGGATGTCCCCCGCCGCGTAGTCGGCGAGGATCGCCTTTCGGGTCTCTGCCGCCAGATCGCCGTGGACCAGGGCGGCGGAAACGCCCGCCGCCCTGAAGGCGTCGGTGACGTGTTCGGCGTGGGCGACGGTGGAGCAGAACACCACGGTCTGCCGATCGCCCGCCTTTTCCTTCCAGTGGCGGATCACTTCATCGGTGACGGGGGCGCGGTCCATGATGCCCGCCACTTCCGCCATGTCGAAATCCGACATGGTCTTGCGGACCGAGCGCAACTCGTCCTGGACACCGACATCGATGACGAAGGTGCGCGGCGGCACCAGATGGCCCGAGGCGATCAGCTCGCCCAGCCGCACCTGGTCGGCGACATTGTCGAAGACCTCGCGCAGCCCCTTCCTGTCGCCCCGGTTCGGGGTAGCCGTGACCCCGAAGATGCGGGCGTCGGGATTGGCTTCGCGCACCCGGTCGATGATGCGGCGATAGCTGTCGGCGACGGCATGGTGCGCCTCGTCGACGACCAGCAGGTCGAGACGCGGCATGTCCGCGAGGTTCGAGGCGCGCGCCAGCGTCGGCACCATGGCGAAGGCGACCTGGCCGCTCCACGACTTCTCCGTGGCGTCGATGACCGATGTGGCGACGCCCGGCACCACGCGCTGGAACTTGGCGCGGTTCTGCGCCGTCAGTTCGTCCCGATGCGCCAGCACGCAGGCCTTCGCACCGTCGCCGATCATCTCGCCGGTGACCGCCGAGAGCATGATGGTCTTGCCAGCACCGGTGGGCGCTACGCCCAGCGTGTTGCCGCGGGAGGCGAGCGCAGCCAGGCTGCGCTCGACGAAGGTCTTCTGGCGGGGGCGCAGGCGCATGGCCGGTCTCCCCCTTACTGCGCCCAGCTCGGCCGACCGGCGAACCCGGGAGCGGACGCGGGCTGGCCGGGCTGATGTGCCGGCGCCGCAGGGGAGGTCTGCTGCGGGGCATGCCCGGCTGCACCTTGTTCGCCGAACTGCAGCGGCACAGTCCCCATGACTTGCGCGTAGTCGCGATGGTCGGGCGTGACCGCGCTGCGGATCTCGTTCTTGTCGTCGCCGCTGGCATCGGTGCCGATGTCGATGCGGGCGATGAACTCGATCCCGTCGAGATCGGCAAAGCCGTTGATCCGCCGCGCCGCCTGCGCCTGCGGCGACTGGTCCTTGTCGGAAATCCCGCGCGCCGAGTTGAGCATGCCGCGCACGAGGCTGCGGCCCATGTTGGCCCAGTCCGGCCCCTTCGGGCTGTAGAGCCCGATGAGGGTGAAGATCTTGCGCCGGGCGTACTGGCCCTCGGTTACGGTGAACTCGCCGTTCAGGTAGACAGCACCCGTCGAGCCGCGGGTGGCGTACCCCCCGGTCCAGCCCTGCGACGGATCGTCGAAACCGCCCGGTCGGATGGTCAGACGCACCGTGGCCAGCGTGCCCTTGGGGATCAGGTTGGTGTTGCTCTGCGCGTCGTTGAAATCGTTCCAGGAACCCATGGGGAACCTCCTTTTCTGATCATGATTGCGGTTGGGATTGGGCGTCAGCCGCCGGATCGGCGAGTGGCCGGGTGTAGGTCAGGCGTTTGGGTGCTGGCGCGACGGGGGCGCGGATCTTCGTCATCAGTCGGCCGAGGTGAGGCTCCTCGACCTGACCCAGACGCCCCGAGCGGTCCTTCGCCGGAAAACCCCAGGGGTTGATCGTCTGGCAGACGAAGGCGCGGTAGGGATCGCCCCCGTCGGCTTTCAACTCCGCCATGGTGATCACCTCGTCGACGATCCCCGGCAGCTCCAACCCGGTCTTCGAGCCGTCGATCTGCGGCTGGAACACCTTGCGATTGAAATCGTC
>NZ_JBRJGP010000050.1:0-6144 GCF_053628555.1 Roseovarius sp. MBR-79
ATTAACGGTACAATATGAAAATTAAGGGTACAAACCGCCATTGATTTTATGGGACAAATTCAGGCCCGATTCTGATTAATTAGGGTACAGTGACACCAATGTCAGCATGGATTTCAACCATGACAGCCGCTCCTCGATCTTTCACATGGATCAGACGCGGGTGATGGAGAACCGGATGTGCCGCATCCTGAGCTGGTATGACAACGAATGGGGTTTCTCCAACCGCATGGCCGATACCGCCGTCGCCATGGGGAGGCTGCTGTGATCCGGGCCATCTCCGACATGGACGTGGCGGGCAGGCGGCTTGTCGTGCGCGCCGATCTCAACGTGCCGATGGCCGAGGGGAGCGTGGCCGACGCCACCCGCATCGCGCGCTTTGCCGAAGGGATGCGGCCGCTGCTGGAGAAGGGCGCGGCGCTGGTGGTGCTGTCGCATTTCGGGCGTCCGGGGGGCAAGCCGGTGGCCGGGGCCTCGCTGCGCCATATCCGCGACGATCTCTGCCGCGCGCTGCAACGCCCGGTGCGCTTTGCCGAACATGGGGCCGCCGCCGAGGAGGCCGCGCATCTTGCCCCCGGCCAGGTCCTGCTGGTCGAGAACCTGCGCTTCGATCCGGGCGAAGAGGCCAATGACGAGGGCTTTGCCCGCCGCCTCGCAGCACTTGGCGATCTCTATGTGAACGACGCCTTTTCCTGCGCGCATCGGGCGCATGCCTCGACCGAGGCGTTGGCGCGGCTTCTGCCCTCTGCGGCCGGGCCGCTGATGATGGAGGAGCTGAGCGCGCTGCAAGCGGCGCTGGAAAACCCTGCGCGACCTTCGGTGGCGATTGTCGGGGGTGCCAAGGTCTCGACCAAGATCGCGGTGCTGAAAAACCTCGTGGCCAGGGTCGATCACCTGATCGTCGGCGGCGGCATGGCCAATACCTTTCTCTTCGCACAAGGCGCTCCGATGGGAAAATCGCTGCACGAGGCCGACCAGATCGCCACCGTGGCCGAGATCATGGCGCTGGCCGGAACAGCGGGCTGCACCATCCACCTGCCCGCCGACGTGGTGGTGGCGCGCGAGTTTCGCGCCGGGGCCGAGGCAGAGACCCGGCCCGCCGATGCCTGCCCCGAGGATGCGATGATCCTCGATGCCGGGCCGCGCGCCGTGGCCGGGTTCACCCATGTGCTTGAGGGCGCGCGCACGATCCTGTGGAACGGCCCGCTCGGGGCCTTCGAGATCGCACCTTTTGATGCCGCCACCGTGGCGCTTGCCCGTGTCGCCGCCGATCTCACGCGCGGCGGCACGGTGGTCAGCGTTGCGGGTGGCGGCGATACGGTGGCCGCGCTCAACGCGGCGCAGGTCACCGATCAGTTCACCTATGTCTCGAGCGCCGGTGGCGCGTTTCTCGAATGGCTCGAAGGCCGCACCCTGCCGGGCGTGGCCGCCCTCATGCAAGACGAAAAGGTTTGACCCATGGCCCTCATCACGCTTCGCCAGCTTCTCGATCACGCCGCCGAACATGGCTATGGCGTGCCCGCCTTCAACATCAACAACATGGAGCAGGGGCTTGCCATCCTGCGCGCGGCGGCGAAATGCGACGCGCCGGTGATCTTGCAGGCCAGCCGCGGCGCGCGCTCTTACGCGGGCGACATCATGCTGCGCCACATGATCGAGGCGCTGGCCGAGATGTATCCCGCGATCCCGATCTGCATGCATCAGGACCACGGCAACAACGAGGCGACCTGCCTTTCGGCGATCCGCCACGGCTTTACCTCCGTCATGATGGACGGCTCGCTGGAAGAGGACATGAAAACCCCCGCCTCGTGGGAGTATAACACCACCATCACCGAGCGCGTGGCGCGCATGGCGCATTGGGTGGGCGCTTCGGTCGAGGGCGAGCTGGGCGTTCTGGGCAGCCTCGAGACCGGCCAGGCCGCCGAGGAGGATGGATCGGGCGCGACCGGCACGCTCAGCCACGACCAGCTTCTGACCGACCCCGTCGAGGCGGAGGCGTTCGTTCGGCTCACCAAGGTGGACGCGCTCGCCATTGCCTGCGGCACCAGCCACGGTGCCTACAAGTTCAGCCAGAAACCCACCGGCGAGACGCTGGCCATCTCGCGCATCGAGGAGATTCACGCGAAGATCCCGCATGTGCATCTGGTCATGCACGGCTCGTCCTCGGTGCCGCAATATCTTCAGGATCTCATCAACGCGCATGGTGGCGAGATGCCCCAGACCTGGGGCGTGCCGGTCGAGGAGATCGAGCGCGGCATCCGCTCGGGCGTGCGCAAGGTCAATATCGACACCGACAACCGCATGGCGATCACCGGCCAGTTCCGCAAGGTGGCCATGACCAAACCGACCGAATTCGATCCGCGCAAGTTCACCATCCCGGCGATGGAAGAGATGCAGGCGCTCTGCCTCGACCGGTTCGAGCGGTTCGGCACCGCCGGCAATGCCAGCAAGATCAAGGCCATCCCGATGGATGACATGGCGCGGCGTTACGCCGACGGGACGCTCTGATGCGGCGCAGGATCGTGGCGGGCAACTGGAAGATGAACGGGACGGTGGCCGATCTGGCCACGGTCGCGGAAATCTCGAACGCCGCGAAACCCGCCGCCTGCGAGGTGGTTCTGTGCCTGCCCGCGACGCTCATCCGCTCGGCGCGCAACCTTGTCGGGATGGAGCTTGGCGGGCAGGACTGCCACGCGCGGCCCTCGGGCGCGCATACCGGCGATATTTCCGCGCCGATGCTGCGCAATGCGGGCGCGGGCTGGGTGATCCTGGGCCATTCCGAGCGCCGCTGCGATCACGGCGAGAGCGACGCGCAAATCGCGGCCAAGGTGCTGGCGGCGTGGGAGGCGGGGCTTACGGTCATCCTGTGTATCGGCGAGACCGAGGCGCAGTATCGCGCGGGCGAGACGCTTGACGTGCTCGCAGCGCAGGTAATGGGATCGCTGCCCGAGGGCGCGACGCCCGCCAATACCGTCATCGCCTATGAGCCGGTCTGGGCCATCGGCACCGGCCTCACGCCCGGACCCGACGAGATCGCCCGCACCCATGGCTTCATCCGCGCGCGCCTGCCCGACCCGGCGCTGTCGATCCTCTATGGCGGCTCGGTGGGGGCCACCAATGCGGCTGAAATCCTCGCATTGCCGGATGTCGACGGGGCCCTTGTCGGCGGCGCATCGCTCAAATCCGAAAGCTTCATCCCCGTCATTCACGCCACGGAGGCCGCTCATGTCTGACCGTTCCATCAAGATCGCCCCCTCCATCTTGTCGGCCGATTTCGCCGATTTCGGGCGCGAGATCGAGGCCATCGAGGCGCAAGGCGCCGATTGGGTCCATGTCGATGTGATGGACGGGCATTTCGTGCCCAATCTCACCTTCGGCCCGCCCGCCGTTGCCGCCTTTCGTCGCCATGTCACGACGGTGATGGATGTGCACCTGATGATCGCGCCGGTCGATCCCTATATCGACGCCTATGCGCAGGCGGGGGCCGATATCCTGACCGCGCATCTCGAGGCCGGGCCGCATATCCACCGCACGTTGCAGGCCATTCGCGGTGCCGGCATGAAGGCGGGGCTGGCGCTCAACCCCGGCACGGGGATCGAAGCGGTGGCGCATCTTCTCGACATGGTGGACCTCATTTGCGTGATGACGGTCAATCCCGGCTTCGGCGGGCAGAAATTCATCCATTCCCAGATCGACAAGGTGCGCACCTTGCGCGCCTTGATCGGCGACCGGCCCATCCATATCGAGATCGACGGCGGCATCACGCCCGAGACCGCGCCGCTGATGGCCGCTGCCGGGGCCGATGTGCTGGTCGCCGGATCGGCGGTGTTCAAGGGCGGCAGCGTCGCCAATCCCGCGCCCTATGGCGAGAATATCCGCGCGATCCGGCAGGCCGCCGAGGCCGCCCGTGCCTGAGGCGCTGATCTTCGATGTCGATGGCACGCTCTCTGAGACCGAGGAGGTGCATCGCCGCGCCTTCAACGAGAGTTTCGCCGATTGGGGGCTTGGCTGGCACTGGGACCGCGCCGATTATGCGCGGCTTCTGAAAACCACCGGCGGCAAGGAACGCATCGCCGCCTTCATGGCCGAAATCGGCGCAACGGACGTGGATATTCCCGCCCTCCACGCCGCCAAGACCGCACGCTACACTGCGCTTGTGGCGAAAGGCGAGATGCCGCTGCGCCCCGGCGTGGCCGACCTGATCGCGCGCGCCCGTGCCAAGGGCCAGCGTCTTGCCGTCGCCACCACCACCTCGCGCCCCAATGTCGAGGCACTCTGCCTTGCCTGCTTTGGTCGCCCCGCCGAGGCCGTTTTTGACGTGCTGGCCTGCGGCGACGAGGTGGCGGCCAAGAAACCCGCGCCCGATATCTACCAACTGGCGCTCGACCGGCTCGGCCTTGCGCCCGAGGTCTGCCTCGCCTTCGAGGACAGCCGCAACGGGCTGCTGTCCGCGCGGCAAGCCGGGCTTGCGGTGATCGTCACGCCTTCGGCCTATACGGCGGGCGAGGATTTCACCGGGGCAGCGGCCGTCCTGCCCGATCTCACCCATTACACGGAGTAAGCCATGACAGGCGCCATTGTCTTTGATCTCGACGGCACGCTGGTGGACAGCGCGCCCGATATCGCCGCTGCCGCCAACCGCGTGCTGGCGGAGATGGATCACCCGGCCCTGCCGGTGCCGCTGCTCACGTCGTTCATCGGCCATGGCATTCCCAATCTGGTGCGGCTGGTGATCGACACGCTGGCGCTCGATCCCGCCATCCATCCCGAGATGAACAAACGGATGCTCGCGCAATATGGCGCGCGCCCCGCCGAGTTGACCCGGCCCTATCCCGGCGTGGTCGCGGCCTTGCAGTCGCTCCGGCGCGACGGCCACCGCCTGGGCGTCTGCACCAACAAGTATCGCGGCCTCTCGGTGCAGGTGCTGGACGCGCTCGATCTTTCGGATTTTTTCGAGGTGGTGATCGGCGGCGACACCCTGCCGCAGAAAAAGCCCGATTCGGCCCCGCTTCATGCCGCCTTTGCCGCGCTCGACGCGCCCCCGCTGCTCTATGTCGGCGATAGCGAGGTCGATGCCGAGACCGCCCGCGCGGCGGGGCGGCACTTCGGGCTTTACAGCGGCGGCTATCGCAGCACCCCGGTCGAAGACCTGCCCCACAGCTTTGCCTTCGACCACTTCGATACCTTGCCCGAATACCTTCGCGGGTTATGAGCCTCACAAATTCCTCAACGAGCATACTGGCAGCGTACCAAGTTTAGTCATGCCGCATATCGATCCTGCCACGCGCAAGTATCAGAGGTTCAGTCCTGCTATCCCACCGAGGCACATCAATGCCGTCGGGGCGCGGTTACAGCATCAGAGCCGGTCACAGATAACCGTGATCGTAGAAATCCATTCCAACTTGGAGAAGCGAGCCGAAATCAGTGCTATCGAGCCCAACGAGACGAACACTTCCACCACCAACCACATGGATAAGTGTGATTGAAGATGGCAGGCCAGAAATTGGCAGAGGTGATGTTGTGGTTGACCATTTCATAGAAAATTTCAATGGTCATAGAGACCTGCTGCAGGCTGCGATTGTTGGCCACTTCGACATCGCCGTTCTTGCGCGTATTCCACTCGGTTATCCGCATCAACTTCCTGCAACAGCTCGGTGATCCGTATGGCGGGCAGCCGGTCGTAGAGGTCAAGCACCAGTTCGTCCGCCTCTTCAGGCACCGCTGCGCTCAGGCGCTCGACATTGAGGATGCCGTTCTCGATCGACCCGCCGAGTGTGGCTCCGGCGCGCTCCGCCCGGCCAGCCGCGCCAGCCCATCGGCCATGCGTGCCGTGCGGTCGGCAAGCCAGGCTTCCGGATCGAGCGGCACTGCCAGTCTTGGTATGTCCTTCACCGCCTCGGCGGGAACCAGCGCCTGTTTCAGATCACCTTAGCGCCGGGATTGGGCGAGCCAGATATCGCCGGAGCGGAACGCATCCCGCAGATGGAACAATGGTCTTGCCCGGTTTTGGTTCCGGTCTCTTTGGAGCAAGGTTTGCCATGAAGCAGATATGGAGGTCGTGTCGCGAAGGTGGTGGAAATTTGAAGGTGGCGTAATCTCCGGGTGAACGAAACCCACCCAACCGGCGGCTGGCACCGCCAAGGAGAT
>NZ_JBRJGP010000051.1:0-2500 GCF_053628555.1 Roseovarius sp. MBR-79
TAATCTGTGCTTCAGTGTATCTGCTTGTCTTCATTCGAATTCTCCTCGTTCATCTTGCCGAGAAAATTCTACTTTTGAAGCCCCTTAATTTCGGGGGGGATTACCCCAATGGCCATCACATTGAACTGGCAGGAGAATTGGCGGGGATTCTGGCGTTGGGGGATGCGCAAACGACAAGGCCCGCAGCAAGTGCGGGCCTTAAGTCGGTTACGGTGGTTGCGGGAGTAGGATTTGAACCTACGACCTTCAGGTTATGAGCCTGACGAGCTACCTGGCTGCTCCATCCCGCGGTGTTGTGGTTTGTTGTATCGTTTTTGAGAGATACGTTTTATCCGGGGCTTTCCAGGTTTGGCGGTGACCTACTCTCCCACGTCTTGAGACGCAGTACCATTGGCGCGACGGCACTTAACGGCCGGGTTCGGGATGGGACCGGGTGTTTTGCTCGTGCTATGACCACCAAACCGGGAAAGTCCCGGGGTTCCAAGTCAAGTTGTTCTGATTTGTGTGTATGCTTTTGATTTGTTTACCAGTCTATCTGTTACTGGATCAAATCAAGCCTATCGGGCGATTAGTACCGGTCAACTGAGCGCATTGCTACGCTTACATCTCCGGCCTATCGACGTGGTGGTCTACCACGGCCCTCGGGGATACCTTGTTTTGAGGGGGGCTTCCCGCTTAGATGCCTTCAGCGGTTATCCTGTCCGGACATAGCTACCCTGCACTGCCGTTGGCACGACAACAGGTCCACCAGTGGTCCGTTCACCCCGGTCCTCTCGTACTAGGGGCAACTCCTCTCAAGTATCCTACACCCACGGCAGATAGGGACCGAACTGTCTCACGACGTTCTAAACCCAGCTCACGTACCTCTTTAAATGGCGAACAGCCATACCCTTGGGACCTGCTCCAGCCCCAGGATGAGATGAGCCGACATCGAGGTGCCAAACACTGCCGTCGATATGGACTCTTGGGCAGTATCAGCCTGTTATCCCCGGCGTACCTTTTATCCGTTGAGCGATGGCCCTCCCACTTGGGACCACCGGATCACTATGGCCGACTTTCGTCTCTGCTCGACTTGTCAGTCTCGCAGTCAGGCTGGCTTATGCCATTGCACTCAACGAGCGATTTCCGACCGCTCTGAGCCAACCTTCGCGCGCCTCCGTTACGCTTTAGGAGGCGACCGCCCCAGTCAAACTACCCGCCACGCAGGGTCCCGGATCCGGATAACGGACCGCGGTTAGACATCAAGAGTGCGAAGGGTGGTATCTCAAGGGAGGCTCCACCGAGACTGGCGTCACGGGTTCAAAGCCTACCACCTATCCTGCACATCACAATCCTGATGCCAGTGCGAAGCTGTAGTAAAGGTGCACGGGGTCTTTCCGTCTGACCGCGGGTAGCCTGCATCTTGACAGGCAATTCAATTTCGCTGAGTCGATGTTGGAGACAGCGGGGAAGTCGTTACGCCATTCGTGCAGGTCGGAACTTACCCGACAAGGAATTTCGCTACCTTAGGACCGTTATAGTTACGGCCGCCGTTTACCTGGGCTTCAATTCAGAGCTCTCACCCCTCCTTTTAACCTTCAGGCACCGGGCAGGCGTCAGACCCTATACGTCGTCTTGCGACTTCGCAGAGCCCTGTGTTTTTAGTAAACAGTCGCCACCCCCTGGTTTGTGCCCCCAGCTCCAAGTTGCCTTGGAACCGGGCCTCCTTCTCGCGAACTTACGGAGGTATTTTGCCGAGTTCCTTCAACATCGTTCTCTCAAGCGCCTTGGTATTCTCTACCAGTCCACCTGTGTCGGTTTAGGGTACGATCTCATGATGGAGCTATTTCCAGGAACCTCTGAACGGCCCGCCCAATCCGATAAGGGCGAACAATCTTCGAGATCCGTCACTTCCATCTGGCCCAGGAATATTAACCTGGTTCCCATCGACTACGCCTTTCGGCCTCGCCTTAGGGGTCGGCTTACCCTGCTCAGATTAGCTTTAAGCAGGAACCCTTGGACTTTCGGCGGGAGGGTCTCTCACCCTCCTTGTCGCTACTCATGTCATCATTCTCACTAGTGATCTCTCCACCGGATGGCTCACGCCCCGGCTTCATCGAAGATTTCGAACCCTCCATGGGGCCCCGAGGGACACCAAAGAGGATGGAAACCATGTCACACTACGCTCTGCTACCATGCGCTATGCGCATCCTAAGCTTCGGCTCGTGGCTTGAGCCCCGTTACATCTTCGCCGCAGGACAACTTGATTAGACCAGTGAGCTGTTACGCTATCTTTAAAGGATGGCTGCTTCTAAGCCAACCTCCTGGTTGTTTTGGTCGTCCCACCTGCTTTCCCACTTAGCCACGAATTGGGGGCCTTAGCTGTAGGTCAGGGTTGTTTCCCTCTCGACGACGGACGTTAGCATCCGCCGTCTGTCTGCCATCCAGTACTCCTCGGTATTCGGAGTTTGGTTAGGATCAGTAAGCCTGTGGGGCCCCATTACCCATCCAGTGCTCTACC
>NZ_JBRJGP010000052.1:0-5827 GCF_053628555.1 Roseovarius sp. MBR-79
TCTCCTTGGCGGTGCCAGCCGCCGGTTGGGTGGGTTTCGTTCACCCGGAGATTACGCCACCTTCAAATTTCCACCACCTTCGCGACACGACCTTGAAGATCTCCGGCGGGCCGTATTCGGCCAGGGCCTCTTTCAGAGCCGCGACACAAAAATCCGCCTCAAGCGTGTTCGACAACCGCCAGGCCAGAACCTTGCGGCTGTGCCAATCCATGATGGCCACCAGATACAAGAAGCCCCGCTCCATCCGGATATAGGTGATATCGGCGCACCAGACCTGGTTGGGCCGGGTGATTGCCAGCCCTTTCAGCAGGTAGGGGTAGATCTTGTGCGCCGGGTGCTTCTTGCTGGTGTTGGGCTCCTGGTAGATCGGCACCAACCGCATCAGACGCATCAAGCGGCGCACACGGTGGCGGCCACACTCGTGACCCTGCCGCTTCATGTGCCGCGCCATCTGGCGAGAGCCATACCACGGGGTTTCCAGGAACTGCTTGTCGATGATCTCCATGAACCGCAGATTCTCGGCGCTTTCGCCCCTGGGCCGGTAATACAGCGTCGAGCGCGACAGCTGCAGCAGCGTGCATTGACGCCGCTGGCTCAGCTCATGATCCTTGCTCACCATTTTTTGCCTCGCGTCCCGAGCAGTTGAACCGAGGCATTGGCTAAAAAATCCCGTTCCACCACCAGCTGCCCAATCTTCGAATGCAGCTTCTCGATCTCCGCCTCGTTCCCCTTCCCGGGATCAGCGCCCCGCCGGGTGAAGGCCGTGGCCACATTCTCGATCGCCGCGCGCTTCCAGGTGCTGATCTGGTTCGGATGCACGCCATACTTCTTCGACAGCTCGGCCAGCGTCATCTCTTCTCGGATCGCTTCAAGCGCGACCTTCGCCTTGAACTCAGGCGTATGCATTTTTCTCTTCGTCATCATGGATCGTCTCTCTCGTCATGCGATCCACCTTAACAACTGGTCCGAATTTCTGCGACCACCTCTACCGAGGCGGGGGCTTCGGGTTCAACCCAGTCGCAGAGGCCGCCGAGGGTGCGGTCGGCTTCAAGTGTTGCGCCAATGTTGGCGATCAGGGTGTCAAAGGAGCTGGCCCGACCGGTGCCCGCCTGGACGACGACCTCCAGCTCGGCGCGATGCTGGTAATGGTAGCGCAATGGCGACAAGGTTACCTCTGGCTCGCCCGGCTGGCCATCGCGCAGGATGATCAGCCCTGCTGCCGGGAACCGCTCGGGAAGCACCTCATCGCGCAGGACAAGGGCGGCAAGTGGCTGCAGCTGCGCGTGCAGCGCGGCGAGGACGGTTTCTCGGGTAGTGGGCATTGCCGGTGGCTTCGTGTCCTCGCTCACGCTATCAGGGCGCAGGCGTTTTCATTTATCGCGCAGGTGGACTTGCGCTGGATCTGTCATCTTCCTGGTTTTTTATGGTAGGTGTTCACACAAAGGAGAACCGACATGCAGTTCCAACTGAACACCGATGCCAATATTCAAGGCGATGACCGGCTGGTCGAAGTGGCCGAAACGTTGGTCACGTCCGCGCTGGGGCATCTGACCAACCGATTGTCACGGATCGAGGTGCATCTGGCCGATGTGAACGGCGCCAAGGGAGGGGCAGACGATATTCGCTGCACCGTCGAAGCGCGGCCCGAGGGAATGCAGCCGCAGACCATCACCCACAATGACGCCAATGTGGACGCGGCTCTGCGCGGCGCGGCGAAAAAAATCCGCGCCCTGCTGGACAGCGAATTCGGCAAACTGGGACGGCGCTGAGGCTCGTAAATGATGCAGGGGTTCGGAGGTGCGATCAGTATCCCCAAATCGTCCTCGCCAATGATCGCCATCAGTCTACCCACTTCGCCACAATCCGCCCCGGCACCCCGTCCACAGCGCGCTCGGCATCCCGCGCCAGATCCAGCCGCTTGCGCAGTTTGACCTGTGGCACCAGCAGGAAGATCGGCACGGTGACTTTGCCACGCCCGGTTTTCGATCTGGACGCCACCGCGCGACCCTTGGTGTTCAACCGCCCTTCCGCCACCAGCAAGCTCGGCCCGCGACGACGGAAAACAAACCGCAGCTGTAATCCTGTGCGGCGCTCCCATTCACCGGGGGTGATCCGGCCACCCTTGGAGCTTTTCCCGGCGGCAGGGGTGGGGATCGCCAACCAGAACCCGTCTTTCGACCGGATCAGCGGCCCCGTGTCATGCGCGCCGACGATCACCGGTGCGTTCGACCAGACCAGCGCCGCCGCGTTCAGGCTGTCTCCGGACTTCGGGAAGCTGGCGAGGCGGATAGAGTTGCCGAGCCGCGTGCCCAGCCCTGCGCCGGTGATCTGGCCCCGCCAGGCGGTCTTGAGGCTGGTTCCAGCCTCTCGGATCGCGGCGGAGACCGCGCGCTCGCCTGCCGCGACCTCGGCGGCCATCATCGCAACGATGTCGGGGGAGAGGTCGAGTTTCAGTTTCACTGCAGGTCACGCCGGGCTCAGATTGACTGTCCAGACCAGCCGTTCGCGGTCGCGTACCGGCTCGCCCTGAATGTTGAAACCTTCGCCGTCGATCTCGATCCGGTCGCCCGGGCGCGGCGCTGGCACCTCGGCCACGCGTAGATCGACACGCATGGTTTCCGACCAGATACGCGCATCGCCGAAGCCCGTGACATCATCCGCGCGGCGCAGGACCACGCGGATGAGTTGGGGCGCGCCACCGTCCGCGACGAAGATGGCATCTCGGGCGATGTTCGGATCGGCGAAGAGGTTGTCGATGGCGGCTGCAAATATGCTGGTCACGGCTATACTGCTTTCATGAATCACAAATCCATTTCCGCTGGCACGATCCGAAACCGGGCACTCACGGCTCTTCAAGACGCCTTTTCCTGCCAACGCCCCTCAGTGGTGCTCGACGACAAGGGCTACGCTGCTGATTTCCGCGACATCCTTCTGCCAATGGTGTCACCGGAGGATTTCGAGGCTGACCTCGGTGCAGGGAGCGGCAACGAGTTGAAGACCAAGTTTCGCGCCCTGCATTCGTCATCGGCGCTTGCCGTAAACGCCTTTGCACCTTTTCGACGGCGCATTGGCGAACTTGCCCTGGCGGACCACAGTCGGTTCGAGACACTTGCCTTCGAGCAGAAGTGTCCGACAGGCCTTCGGCGCGGTACGCCACCGAACCTCGATGTGCTGCTCTCCGGAGAGAGCGGCGTCGTCGGGATCGAGTCGAAACTGACGGAGTATCTCACATCGCACCGCGCCAGGTTTTCGCCCGCATACGCGGAACAAATTCAGGGCAGACGGCGCGAACAGGGCTATTTTCGAGAGATGCTTCGACTCACGGATGCACCTGACAGCTATCGCTGGCTGGATGCTGCGCAGCTGATCAAGCATGCTTTCGGTATTGCTGGAACCTTCGGCGAACGTCCGGCGACCCTGCTGTATCTGTTCTGGGAGCCTGCCAACCCGTCAGCGAGCCCCATTTTCGCTGATCACAGACGAGAGGTCGCGGCTTTCGCGGAGCGGGTCGCTGGGGCGACGCCGGTGTTCAGGGCGATGAGCTATCCGGAACTGTGGTCGTCTTTGAAGGTTGCCGGGCAACAAGACTGTTTGGCCCGGCATATCGAAGACCTGCGTGCCCGGTATGAGGTCACTCTCTGACCCGCAACACTCAATCCGATCGTGGACCAGTGCCAAACCCGACGGCATGCGCTAGACCTCAGTTCGAGCTGTGCAGGCGGATCGCCAGCCGCGGACGCTTGTTGACTGGCAGGATCGAGGCCTCGGTCATCAGGTCGATCCAGCGGCCCTTGGCGTCGATCATCTGGCGCGCATAGAGCGGCAGGCCGATGGTGTTGGCGGTCTCGAGCAGGTTCGCGGGCCCGCCATAGGTGGTGAAGGTATCAAACGTGCCCATCGGAAACGCGATGCCCTCGCCCGTCGGGATCAGTCGCTCCGAGGTACCGTTCGAGAGGGTGACCGAGCCGTTGTATTCCTCGAAGAGAATGCCCGCGAACGGAAAGGCGCGGCGCATGTCCTCCCGCAGCGGCTGGCCACCGGTGGCCGAGAAGAACTTGTAGGCGTCCTCGGTCTTGGGGTGGCTGATCAGCTTGTCGAAGAATTCGGAACTGACCAGTGCATGGGCGGTGGTCATGGTCTCGCCAAGCAGATTGTCCTCGATCGCGCGCAGGGTCGTGCGGACCTTGCCCTGGATGTTGGTGCCGGCCGTGCCGAAGACATAGTCGACCGAGATCATCTCCAGCCCGAATTCGGCGAAGTAATTGTAAAGCGTGGTGCCCGCGCCATCCTTCACGATGCCGCGCAGCGCGTTCATCTCCATGTACTCGCGGGTCTGGGCATGCTTGCGGCGCATCAGCGTCAGCTTGCGGTTCATCACCTCGACCAGCGGGTCGGCGGCGTCGGACAGGCCCAGCGCGGGCATGCCTTGAATGTCAGCGGGCAGGATCACATCGTCATGCGGGATCCATGGCAGGGCGAAGGAGCGCATCGAGCGGGCCTCGCGGTTGCCAACGGTGGCAGGCGCGCCCAGCGGGACCGAGGGCAAGAGGCTTAGGACGCCCTCGCGCTGTTCGATCACGATGGAGCGCTGACTGACGCCTTCGAAGCGGAAGAGGCCGATCTGGCCGAGGCGGGTGTAAAGGTTGGGCAGGATGTTGATGGCCTGCGTCATGTCAGCGAGCGAATAGCCGCCCGCGTCGAACGGGTTGCGGGTGATGGTCATGGGGAACTCCGGGGAAAGAGAGGGGATGGGCAGGACGGAAGAACGCGCGACCAGATCAGGCCGTATCGCGCGCGATGATGCCGAGGGCCGCCAGCTGGCCCAGCTTGGTGGTGATCTTGGGCGCATCATCGACGGTGGCGTCATAGGCGAGGCTTGCGCGCGACACGATCGAGGGGCCGCGTGCGACGACAATGCCGACGGCATCAGCCAGCGTGGCATCGACGGCATAAAGCAGGACGGCCGCAGCCGTCTGGGCTCCGTCCGAACCGCCCGAGGTGGCGAGCTTGTATTTGCCACTTACGGTGATTTTGCCCAGCACAGCGCCGACCGGATAGGCGGTGCCTGCCAGCAATGTGACGGTCTCGCGGGTGAAGTTCGGGTTGACCTCGTATTTGAGGACATCGCCCGTTGTGGCGGGTTGATGAAGAACGGTCATGGCGGGGTTCCTGTGTCAGGGGTCAAAGGAAATCCCCCGCCGATGCGGCGGGGGAGAGAGGGCAGTCCAGTTGGCTGGTCGGTGGTATCAACCGCGCGGTGAAGCGGCTGCGCGTTTCGCAGCTGCGACGATTGGGCTTTCCTTTGCCAGCGGCAGGACCAACGACGGCGGTGCGGCGACGATATCTCGGGCGTCCGCAGCGGCGCTGGCGCGCTCCAGCACCAGCCTGCGCAACGCCTCGGGTGCGGTGCCGTCGCGCAGCGCTTTGGCCGCGTCGATTGTGATCCCAAGGCGGCCTGCCTGCGCCGCGATCTCTGCGATCTCCGCCGCCGCCTCGCGAAGCTGCGCCGAGAGCTCGGCGAGGTTGCTGGTCTGCGTGGCGGTCTGCTCTGGGTCAGGTGCCGCAGAAGAGGAAGCGTGAGGTGCAGCGGGGGCCGGGACCCGAGTAGTGGGCAGGTCATCGGCAGCATCGGTTTCACCATCGTCAATATCGGTCACTCCGATCTCGGTGTCTTGCGGGCTGTCGACGGGGTCGTTCTCGGTGGCCATGATTGCCTCCTGTCTGGGTTGGGTGGTCGTGTCGCGAAGGTGGTGGAAATTTGAAGGTGGCGTAATCTCCGGGTGAACGAAACCCACCCAACCGGCGGCTGGCACCGCCAAGGAGATCA
>NZ_JBRJGP010000053.1:0-4306 GCF_053628555.1 Roseovarius sp. MBR-79
CTCCTTGGCGGTGCCAGCCGCCGGTTGGGTGGGTTTCGTTCACCCGGAGATTACGCCACCTTCAAATTTCCACCACCTTCGCGACACGACCGCGCAGTTCTCGGTGCCATTCTGGGTGGTCTTACCGGAGCCACAACTGGCTATTTATCAGATCTCCAAAGGCGGAATTCGACCACAGGAGCGTTGCGCGGGGCGGTTGCCCGCGATGCCGACCGCGATCTGGTCGAAGCCAACCGCTTGGTGCAAAACCTGTCGTCGCTCAATAACTGCCGCCTGACCCAGGTCGCTGCCGTCGAACGGTCGGTCCGTCAAGGTGGGGATCGCGATGCCGCGAAGGCAAAGCTCAACCGCATTCGCGCGAGTGTGCAGGTCGATAACCGCATCATCGACGGCGTGGTCGGCGATTTGAAGCGCACCCGGAACGTCTACGTTGGTGCGTTGCGCCAGACAGGCGCGGACACGGCCGGCTTCGTCGATTCGATCGAGCGGTATCAGCCTCGGGTCTCGACCCCTCAGCGGACGGCGCTGCGCGTCAACACTGCGGGACGGCCCCGTACGAGCAACCCTGTGGCCAACCTCGGGTATGTCGAGAAGGAGCTGACGGTCGGGGCAAAGGCCAATGCCGAGAGCGTGAACAACAGGATCGGCGCACTCAACGATCTGCTGATCTGAGTCGAACAGCGCCGCCGAAATGTCGGTTTTGGCGGCGCTCTCAATATCCTGCAGATCGAGGGAATATCCGTGCGAAGAGCCATAATTTTAGCGATCGTTGCAATGGCATTGCAGGGCTGCGTGCTACCGATCATCGGCAGCGGCAAAGGAGTTGCGGAGCGGGACGTTCTGCCACCCCGACCGGTCGAGCCGCTGTTGTTCACGTCGGCGGATGGCACTGTCTGCAACGCCGTGCGAACCAGCCCGGATACTGCAGCAACTGCCGCACATTGCCTTGAGGCCACCGAACCCTTTTTCCTTACCGGTTCGAATACGACCGAGCCTGTTCTTGGCGCCCGAGCCAATCCAGCCTACGCCCGCCTAGACACGACAGTAGGAGCGGCGGCCGATCTTGCGGTTCTGCGACTGCCTTCTGACGGTGCAGGCCGTGTCGTCATCACGATGATTCGTCCGGGTCCCGTCGTTATCGCGGCGCGCGATCCGTCGGGTAGGACCCAAACAAAAAGGTGCGATTACCTTGGGCGCGCCGGAGGACTCGTCGAACTGGCGTGTGCGATCCCGCTCGGTTGGTCCGGATCGCCCGTGATCCAGGACGGAAGACTGGTCGGTATCGTGTCGTCGAAAGGGCGTGGCGACACAAGCGAAATCACGCAGATGGCCGATGCCATGCGTATCGACAGCTTTTGAAAGGCGTTCGGGCATGACCGCACCAAAGGTACCGCGCTCTGCGTCAAGCCCGCCAACCGTTCATTTATGGCATCAAGTATCTGAATCAAAATAATAAACATCCAGGTGTGGTGCCGCCTTAGATGGCGCGAAGTGGAGGAAGAAAAATGAAAAAAGGAGCACGAAAATGAGAGTCATCCAGTCAAAAAGGTTACGCATAATTGCCGTGATTGCGGCTTGCGCTCCGTTGCTCATGGCCTGCAAGGACTCGGAAGAGGAAGCGCGCGCCTTGCTGTCCGAGACGTTGCAAAGTTTTCAGACGGTGCAGAACGAGGCTGCCCCGACCGTTGAGCGACTTTCTTCGTTGACCGCCGTCGAGGACGGTCTTGCCAAGATCGCGAGGGAATACCCCACCACCGACGTGGGGCTAGATCTGGCCAGCCGCCAACCCTTCGGCATGCTGGATCCGGCCAAGCTGCCCGAGATTCGCGCTACACTTGAAACCCGGCGTGAGATCGAGACTTGCGCCGACTTGCCCACGGTGGGCTGTTTGCGCGCGACTGTGGCGCAATCATTCGAAAATGGCAGGGCTTCGAAGGATGGTTACCTGATCAAGGCGTTTCAGATCGCCTTCGATCCGACGGTTTCCTTGGAAGAGATCAGCTTCTCTTCCGACCATGAACGTCGGTTGGCCGCGACGTTCGCCGCCATTATGGCCATCGCGGAGGGCGAGACAGATCGTGTCGGCGCTTTCCTCTTCGATTCGGCGCGGAAAGAGGGAATTGAGGTCCAGACTCCCCGGGCTGCCATTCTCTACAAACTCGTCGAAGATTCGAACTTCGTCTTTCCAGCAGACGAAGGAAGTTTGTTGCAAGCCCGGATCGCGGACATGGCAGTGCAGGAACATACGGCGACGGGTGATCCGCTGGCGAGCTTTTTGGCCGGGGGGCTGTCGGACCCACTTGATCCCGAAGCCCTCAGGGTATCGTGGGACGCCTTCCCGGAAAGGCTCAAGAATCATGTGCCGACTTGGATCTGGATCAAGGCCGCGCATTCTAACCCAACAATGGATTATTACGATGAGCTGATGACCAAGGGCCTGTCGGATTTCCAAGGTGACCAGTTGTCCGATGCACAGGCGACCGAGATCGCAATCGCAACGATCAAACGGGGACGCGATCATCTGAAGGGCGAGGTTCTGTGGCACGCTGCCAAATATGGAATCGCAGACGCCGTCCTGCCCGCGGCAGAGGTGCTTGGTGGACCCTTCGAGAACAGGGGATATTTCGCTGCAGCCGAAGGAGCGCGCGAGCTTGGGTATCAAGGGAAACGAGAAACGTTCGAGCGTATCCTAGCCCTTACGTCGTTCGGCGCCGAGCAGGATGCAGGGACGACCATGGTCGAGAATAATTACGCATTCGGGCAAGCTCTAGCCGGAAATATCGCAGCTCTTGAGGCGCGGAACGGAATGGATGACTCGGTCATCGAACTTGCGCGCATCCTCGAAGGGCTTCCACCGTCCGTAGCCAACAAGGCCTTCAATTACGGTATGGATACGCGGTTGTGGAAATCAATCCCCGAAGAGGGCCTTGACCGGGCGCGGTTGCTGGCTTGGCCGGACGCCCCGCCTGCGCAGGTGGCACGGATGGCGGAAAACAATCCCCACATACTGCTGGCAGGGTATGAGCAAGCCCGAAAGACCGGGCGTGCGACGGCCGGGGAGCTTTGGGAGATCCTCAATAATCTTTCCATGAACCGGGCAGAATTCATTGTCGCGCAGATCGAAGACGTGGCTGCACTGGCGCAGGCGATGGACCTGCAGGATGTCCGCCACGAACTTCTTGTCGCGATGATGGCCAACCGAAGCGTGATCGAGGCGAGCCTTCGTTCCGGCGAAGAAACCGAGAATTAAGCTGCCCCAGCCACCCTCACCCCTCCAAATCAACCTAGAGAAAGGATATCACATGAAGGGCTCTATACTGGAATTCAACGTTCAGCGCAGCGAAGGAGTTATCTCCGGCGACGACGGGAAACGCTATGCATTTGCCGCCGCCGAATGGCAGACAGAGGGCACTCCCCGTGTTGGCCAGAAGGTCGATTTCGTCCAGGCAGACGGTGTATCGGCGCGCGCCGTGTATGCCGCGGTCGGGTCCACCAGCGGGGCAGGCGACATGTCGGGTTCGATGAAGAAGGCAATCATTGCAATCGTCTGTGCAGTCCTTGCCTTTTTCATTCCGGTGATCGGCCTTGTGCTGTCGATCGTTGGACTGCTGCTGGGGCGACAGGCGCGTATCACAGCCAAGGCCGAGGCCGAGGATACCGCCGCAATGGTTGCCCTGATCGCGATCATCGTCGCCGCCATCTCGCTCGCCTTCGCTGCGATCGCACTGCTCTCGCTCGTGTTTATGGGTTCGGGCCTCGCAATACTCGGTGCCGGCGGGGTGTTTTAGAGCGTCTCAGTTTTTCACTGAATCGGCTTGGGATTCCCAAGTTGTGCCTTTTGTGCTTCAGAACCCCTGCTGTTGAAGGAGGCCGGCAGGGTGAGCTGCTCTTGAGCATACCTATTCCTCGACTGCGCACGACACACCGTAGACGTTTGACGAATAAAGAGAGGTATTGGAGTAGTTGGCCATATCATATGATCTCTATAACTTTTGAGTGATACATTGAACCTTCGAGCCTAGGGGGCTTCGTCGAAGTAGTTCGGTCAGATCTGGCAGGTGAGTCGAGGTAGGTTACGACGGTAGCGCCCTCCCGCAACCAAAATATATAACCTTTCCAAAGACTTAGAGCCCGACAAAAACACTTGTGCAAGCATAAGCACAAAACGAGTCAACGCCACCTCAACGTTTGACGAGTCCCCCTGTAACCCACTAGGCGATTCACACATTTCGGAGCCTCCATCCGTGGGCGAGGGATTTGAAGTATTGGAGCCCGTGGCGGAAGGTGATTGGGCCGGGCGGTTTGG
>NZ_JBRJGP010000054.1:0-4184 GCF_053628555.1 Roseovarius sp. MBR-79
GCCCATGACCCTTGACCTCGCCGCCTGATCAGGCCCAAATCAACCCGCCCGGAGAACGCCGCCGGAGAATTTCCACCAGATTCGAGACACGACCGGTTGGGTTGACTTGCGGGACTGAGTTGCCGCCACGCGCTGGCTGCGCGTGGGCGAAAGGATCGGAGTGCGCGCCAGCATCTGCCGGAAGGCGGCAAAGCCCCGGGCCAGATCGGTGACTTCATCGGCAAGGCCAGCGGCCACGGCATCGACCCCGCGATAGGTCGCGGCCTCGGTCGCCAGAGCTGCCTCCTGGCTAAGCCGCCCAGCGCGCCCGGCGGCCACGGTTTCGGCGAAGAGGAACCGCAACACATCGATCTCGCGCTGGATGTCGTCGTGCACGGCCTCGGGCAGGGGCTGGTAGGGATTGCCATCAACTTTGTGCTGACCTGAATGCACCAGCGTGACGCGCACCCCGTCCTGATCCAACTGGCCGCTCATGTCGGCATGCAGTACCACCACGCCGATGCTGCCCAGCGCGCCGGTGCGCGGCAAGACGATGCGGTCGGCCTGAGAGGCCAGCGCATAGCCCGCCGAGAAGGCGTGTTCGGCCACAAAAGCCCAGACCGGCTTGCTGCCCCGGATGGCACGAATGCGATCTGCGAGGTCAAAGACGCCAGCGACCTCGCCCCCGAAACTGTCAATTTCCAATGCAAAGCCGCGAATGGCCGGATCATTGGCTGCCGCCTCGATCTGCGCGGCGATCCCCTCGTAGCTGGTCTGGCCCGAGGACTGCCCGATCCAGCCACCGCGATGGATCAGCACGCCAGAAATCTCGATCACGGCAATCCCGTCCACCACCGGATAGGGCGCATCGCCATGATGGCGCAGGCTTTCGGTCAAACCTCCGGCCAGAATGCTGGCGCGCGCGGGCAGGGCGATGGTGCCATCTGCGGTTTCGCTGCCGTCCACCATCTCGACCCGCCGCCCCAGAATGCGCGGCCCGAGGCCAGAGAGAAATGCCATGGCCTTGGACGGTTCGACCAGCAGCGGCGTGTTGAAAGCTCGCGCGGCAATGCGGGCATGGAGCATCAGGGCTGGTCCTCGTCTGGGCGCGGGCGGTCCTCCGCGTCATCGCTTTCGTCTGTTTGGTCAGTGTCATCGCCTTTGCCCCCGTCCTCTTGCTGCGGGCCCGGCAAAGCCTGCACCCCTTGTGCGGGCGATCCGGGGCGACGGAAGTCGAGGCCGAGCAACCGCTCGCGCGTCCGTTCCGCGGCAATCTCGCGGTCGACCTGTTCGGCGTCGTAGCCCCGCTCGGCAATGGCCTGCGTGCGGGATTTCAGCCCGGCCTCGATCTGAGCGATTTCGGCATTGGCGTCCTTCAGCGGATCGACCCAGTCCCATTTCGTGGGGAGCCAATCGGCGGTGAGCAGCCGGGATCGGTTGGCCTCGTAGCCGGGCAGGGTAAGGGCACCTGACAGCACCGCCGCATCCATCCAGCGCGCATAGACGGGTCGGCAGAGTTGAAACACCATGACCGAATGCTGCCAAGCCGAGACGCGGCGGCGGAATTCGATCAGGGCGAGGCGCGAGTTGGAGAAGTTGCCCTTCACCATGTCATTGGCGATGTAGGGGTAGGGGATGCCCAGCGCGGCAGATATCTGCAGCAGCGTCCGGTACTGGAACGGCTCATAGGTCGCGCCGCTGTCGGCAGGTTGGCCCACGGTGACATCCTCACCGGGGTCCAGCCGCACGATCTGGCCGGGGCTTATTTCGACACCGGCTGGTCCGTCCTCGTCTTCGGCCGGGGCGAGGGGGTTCTCCGGCGCGGGCGAGGTCACGAACATCGCATACATCGCCGCGACCTTTTTGCGGTCCAGTTCGGCATCGTCGTATTGATCGAGCAGAAACAGCTTCACGATGGCGGGCGCCAGTTTCGACACGCCGCGCAGCTGGCCGCCCTCAACTGGGTCGATGACCTGGATCACCTCGCTGGCAGGCACCCGCACCACCTCACCTGCCAGCCCCGGATCGGTACTGTCGCCCGGATGGCGGCGCAAGAAGTGATAGGCGACGCGCCGCCCGATGCGGTCGAACTCTATGCCCTGGCGGATCGCGTTGCCATTGGCCGCTGTCCCGGCCTGCTCGAGCGGCAACATCTCCGCCGGCAGCATCTGCAGCTGCAGCGGTACCGTCAGGCCATCACCCGCGCGGCGCATGCGGATCCGGAAGAAGACCTCGCCCGCCATGAACACCTCACGTGCGGCGCGGCGCTGCAGCCCGTAGAAATCGGTCAGCCCCTCGGCATCGGCCTCGTCGGTCCAGGCGAGCCAGAGGCGCTGCAGCTCTTCCTTGCGGGCTGCATCGGCGATTTTTGATATCGGCTTGATCCCGTCGCCCACAGTGTTGGCGGCCCAGCTTTCCACTGCGTTCACGGCATACCCGTTATTGCGCACCAGCCAACGGGCACGGGCGGTGATGTCGGGGCCCGAGGCTGCAATCAGCGCGTTGACATGGGCGCGCGTCGCGCGGAACCCGCGCAGGCGGCGATGGTGCTGACCGGCATCGAACCCACCGATGAACGCGCCAAGGCGCTGCCGCCAGTTCATCACAGATCCTTCACAGCATATGGGCGCAGCACACGCCCGGTGCCACGCTCGGCTTTGGCGATCCGGCGTTCGATGTCGGAAATGGCCGCGGCAAGTTCTGCGTCCGAGCCATAATTCACGGTCTTGCCGTCATAGCTGACCGACCGCGTGCCGCTGTAGCGTGCGGCCAGCAGCGCGCCGTGGCGGGATTTCAGATCGTCGAGGGTCATCGGGGTTTGCTCATTCCATGTATCGGGGCGTGCTGATCTTCCAGCCACGCCGTCGGGGGGCGGTGATACGCCCGGCCTGTGGTTCCGTCGGTCTGTCAGTGTCCGGTTTCGCAGCCGATGAGGCCGTTTCAACGCCGGCCTGTTTCTCCAGCTGTCGCCACATCCGTTCGTCAAAGCGGTCAGCCCCGAGGATCCACGCTGCGGCCCGGGCATAGACCCTTGCGTCGAGAGCCTCGTTGCGCTCGCGCATCTTCTGCCATTCCTGCCGGGCATAGCCGCGCTTGTCGCGGATGGTGACCAGCTGCTCGGCCACCAGCTGCTTGAGCCATTCGCTGTCGGCCCAGTCGGGCAGGTGGATCGTGCCAGCAGGACTGGGTGCCTCCGGCTCAGACGGCCGCTCGATCCGCAGGTACCGATAGGTCTCCGCCTTGAAGGTGGCCGTGGCCACCGTCCAAAGCCGCGCGCCGCGCTTGAGCTTGCGGCCATTCACCGTGGCATCGACGTAGGTCGGACCCGACACGGGTGTTGCCCGGTTGAACCCCTCCATTCCCTTCACGGGCGCCACCTGCGCGATGCCCTGCTTGCGGGCCCATGCATAGACGGCTGCGGACTCGTATCCGGTATCGATGGCGAGCTTCGCCAGTGTCATGACCGCGCCCTGTTCATGCACCCATGTATGCCCCAGGAGCGCGGTCAGCTTGTCCCAACAGGCCGGATCATCCGGCCCGCCCGGAATGACGATGTGATCGACGAGCCAGCTGGTCATACCCCGGCCCCAGGCCCAGATATCGACCTCGATGCGGTCCTTCTGCACATCGGCCCCTGCTGTCAGGAACAACCCGCCTGCGGGGATCTGCGCTGGGAAAGCAAAGCGCCGATCCGCGAGGCGCTGCCATTCCGGCGCCTCGCCGCTTTCAATCCAGGTCTCGCCCAGCAGCGTGTTGCGCGCCGCGCGCAGCATCTCGTCCGAGCCCTGCGCCGCCAGCCAGTCCCGCGCAATCTGCTCCCAGCTTTTCCAGCCGATTGGCGAATAGAGCGCCGAGAGGTGGAAGCCGATGGCATTCGGGTTCGCCGACACTGCCGTCGCCCGCCATTCGCCGCGCGCCAGCATTTCTGTCTTGTGGTGCTCGGCGATGGGCTTCTCGCAGCCTTCGCAGTGATACATGGCCGTCTCGGGCTTACCCTTGCCCCAGCGCAGCCTCTCGAACTGCAGCCACTGCAAATGGCCACAATGCGGGCAGGGCACGAAATAGCGGCGCTGGTCCGATGCCTCGAACTCGCGCTCGATGCGCGACAGCTGTCAACGGCGGAGTAAAATTCGGCCATTGTGGCGGAGCAAAAGTCGGCCAGTTTGGGGCGAGCGCCTTGGAGCGTGCGGCCCTCATATAGCAAG
>NZ_JBRJGP010000055.1:0-3754 GCF_053628555.1 Roseovarius sp. MBR-79
CCCTGTACGCACGAAGGGGTTCAAAAACGGCCACATTTCATGAGAGTGCTGTTGTGCGCTTGATGCGGTCGATTGTTGCGACACCGACGTTGAAGTCGCGCGCGATGGCACGAATCGATTTTCCCTCTTTGAGCATGGCCCTGACCTGATCCTGCTGGTGTGGTGTCAGCTTCAGCTTGCGTCCGAACTTCACGCCGCGTTTCTTTGCGGAGGTCCGTCCTTCTTCTGTGCGTTCATTGATGATGTTGCGTTCAAGTTCAGAAAGTCCAGCAAAAACAGTAAGTAAGAACTTTCCCATGGAGCTTGTTGTGTCGGCCCAGGGTTCGCGCAGGGAGCGGAATGATGCTCCGACGGCCTCTACCTTCTGGGTAATCACGAAGAGATCACTGGTTGATCGGGCCAGACGGTCGAGGCTGGTGACGACCAACGTATCACTGGGCTGTAGGGAAGCGATCATCTTTTCAAGCTGAGGCCTGCGACGGTCAAACCCCGTGATTTTTTCCTGGAAGATCGTGTCACAACCTTCGCTCTGGAGGTGTTCGATCTGACTTTCTAGGTTCTGGCCAGTCGTCGAGACCCTCGCGTACCCGATCAGCATGGATTTTGCCTTGATTTAAGGCGCCATATACGGAACAAATATACGGATTTTACAAGGCGCTGATTTTGCGCACAAAAAAGGTCGTTCCGTTTGTTATAAGTTTCGGAACATGTCATGCTGCCATCCTCTCCTCTTCGAGAGGTAAACGCGTGTCCATATCAAGATCGAAGACGCCGTATGGGTTGAAGTGGCTGTGCGGCAGTGGGTTCAGCGCCGCCATGTCTCGGTCTGTCATTTTTTCGCGCCAGGCGTGCTCACGGAGCACCTCCTGGATCATAAGGGTGTTCACGTAGACCATCGCCGCTTGCAGCAGATGCAGGCTGAGGACAGAGATTTTATGATCGTCACGACGATTGGACACCAGCTCATTGCCATTGCCGTAGAAGATGAAGTCGTTCACCCCGTTCCAGCGCTCTATGACATTGAGTCCGGAATGGATCTCGCGGCGCAGCTCCGCGTTGCCGAGATACCGGCACAGAAAGATCGTTTTAACCGCCTTGCCCAATTCCAACAGCGCCGAGAACACCGGGTGCGTTTGGCCCCGTGTAAAGCGGCGTAGGATGGTTTCCGCGTCTGCTGTCCGCAGCTTGAGGGCGCTCGCAAGGCGGATCATCTCATCGTAATGCTGCCCGATCAGACCCCAGTCAATGGGCCGGGCCATGCAAATAGACTCGATATTTGCGAAGCGATGGTCGGTTTGCTTGTCCGCGCGGGCGAGCTTTTGGTTGGCGATACCCTTCAGGCGCGGCATCAAGTCGAAGCCGAGAAGATGGCAAAAGGCGAACCCCACGACACTTTGCCCGTGGGTATCAACAAACTGGCGGTCGATATCCAGGTCCGTGCCGTGGTGCAGCACGCCTTCGATCATGGAAGCGACCTCTGAAGACGAGACTTGTTTCATCTGTGAGTGGACGCAGGTGGCCTGCTTATCGACATGCCAGTAGATCATCACCCCGCGCCCGCCATAGCGCTGGTGCCACTCTGTCATCAGGTTCTGGTCCCAGGAAGCCAACTGCGTGGAATCCGAGGCACAACTCGTGCCCGCATCTCCCCAGATATCGGCGCTTCGGATGCGGTAGGTGGCGTCTGCAATCCGCCGGGTTGCATCCTGAAGCGCTGTTTTGTGAACGAAGCGTTGCCGGATGTAGAGCAGTTCTTTGTAGCTGACCTTATGGGGGCCCGCCGCAATGGCCTTGAGCCCAATATTCGTCCCGATCCCAAACAGGGCCAGCAAGAGGCGCCGGGAGACCTCTTCCTGTGGCAAGGTCTGCCGAGATCCCGCCGCACGGAACAGCGGCGTGAACTCCGTGCGCAGGTCAACTTCCTTCAGCACATCAAGCAGGCTGGTCATCGGCCACCGTCGGCCGAGCTCTGCTTTCAGGTCTTCAAGCCCCACAGGATCAGTTTGTGGCTTCAAGGGGCGTAGAGACAGGCGCGTGCCGCCACCCCGGGACTTGAGTGTGACATCCTTGTTGGCCGGGAAGCTTTGATCGAAGGAGATCAAGGCGGTTCTCATGTTATCCCGCAAAGCTTGGACAAACTGATCCGCGTCTTGGGGCTGATTAAGAAGATTAAAGTAGTGCGCGCGGCGCGCATCAAAATCGGCGGGCAGGTCTTGGTCCGGATCACAATATCGCTTCGCGCCCTCTATCCAGATTTCCTTTGTCCGCAGTTTGTCGCGCAGGGTTTGCAGGACGCATATCTCGTAGTTGATCCGATTGACGCGGCTCACGCCCCCACGGCCCATCTCGAGGACAATATCGCGCCATTTTGGGCGGACGACACCGTCGATCGGCACCTCACTCTCAGCGTAAAACTGCGGCTTCCGATCCGATGGCTCGGTCAATATAGAAAGGGCGGCTAACAACGGCTCCGCACTGGCACTGCTGGTCCGGAATGTCAGCGCTTTCAAGATTACCGGCAGGACGCGCCGATAATGCCGCGCATAAGAGCGGCGAATTGTGTGATGCACGCGGGTCGTGAAGGAAGGCGTGTCCGCTTGGTAGGCTTGTGCGAGATCACGGATCGTTTCGCGCGGGACCACTGGGTAGATGACCTGCGGAATGTCACCGTCCGGCTGCCCATCGACCGCGAGCACGATCTTGCCCAGAAGCGTGTCTTTGCTTTCCGCCTTCCGGAAATCGGCAACGTATTCCTTGATCACCTTACTCTCAGCGCGCGCAGAGATCTTGTGGATGATGCTGATCACCAAATCGCTCAGATCATCTGTCAAATCTGTGCCCCTGGTTGCGCAAAAGCAACTCAGCAGGGCATGGCGCACGACCTCAGGACGGCGGCGCATGTCCCAAGCATCCTCGCTGGCGGCGCGCCGGGCCAGATTGGCGATATGGTCTGGGTAGACACCGTCCAAGAGATCTGCAGGAAGGCCGATGGCACGCACCATCTCTAACCGCACCACAGCATCCTGAACGGCCTGTACGCTTGTCCCGCCTGGACCTCGCGCAAGCTGCGCAAATCGCGATGCGGCCTCATCAGTCGTCAGCAAAGCATCCAAGGCGTGTTTGTGCGCCAACACCAGCCGCCCTGAAATCTTGGCGCACAGCATCTGATCGAACCGGCGTTCTGACTGGGCCACCAGCTTGTCCAAACGCGATTGGTCAGGTTGGATGAAGCGGTTGATCAGAAACCACGCCGTCATTCGCTCATCAAGCGCGGACACCTGCGGTGCGTTCGGCAAGACCTCGGCCACAAGCCATTTCACAAACTCGCCTGAAGCGGCTTGATCAAACCGTCGGAGCCGCAAATGGTCCGAAACCAGACGGCGATACCGGCGATCCGAGCGCTCTGGCACATCTGATGGCAGTGGACCGTCATACTCGATCTGCTCCGCCAAGAACTGAGCAACAATCTCTGGTATAGCATCCATTCGGTTAGGAAATCTGGCATGGCGTTGGAAAAACTTCAGGTAGTATCCGAGCACAAGCCGCTTCGGACCAGACAACCCCTTCAGCAGCGGCTGCTCTGAGGGTTGCAAAACCCAATGTAACCGCAGGGCCTCCGCTGACCAAAGTTGTTCCATGTCCGCTCCAAATTAAACTATATCGGAGCATACATACGGATCATCCCGCTATGTCAACTCAAAACGCACAACCCGAAAATGTGGCCGCTTTTGACCCCCTTCGTGCGTACAGGGCC
>NZ_JBRJGP010000056.1:0-3745 GCF_053628555.1 Roseovarius sp. MBR-79
TGTCGGTCTGTCGGAGTTCTTGAGACTGCGTTCCATGTGTTTTCAATAGCTTGCCTGTGTCGCATTTCTGAAACCGATTCAAGGTATGTGAGACTGGACGCCGATTTGAATCACCATTGGTGAGACTATCCGGCATCCATGCACTGAGTAAGTTATGTCCGATAATTTTCCAGCTGACAAGGATTGGGAAGAGGCGGAGTTTCGCGCCCGGGTGCTCGCGGAGCTGCCGGCCCAGCTGACTCAGGGCAATGTCGACTGGGCCATACGTCAGCTAAATGTCGGCCGATCCACGCTTTTTCGTCTGGTGAAGCAGTTCCGCGAGGACGGGCGGACCAGTGCACTTCTGCCGGACACCCGGGGCCCCAAACCTGGCATGCAGCCGCTGGACCCGGCGGTGGAAGAGATCGTGTCCCGCCACTTCAAGGGGCTTTATGCCACCCGCCGCAAACCTACCAGAACGCGGTTCTGGCGGGAGGTCGCCGCCGATTGTCGGGCTCAAGGGCTGGCACCGCCCTCGATCCGTCGTCTGGGGCGCTGGCTGGAGCAACATGACCAGGCTAAGCTGATGGCCCGGCGAGAGGGCAAGGACAAGGCCGAGCGGCGCTATCTGGCCACGCCTGGGATGCTGGTCGCGAACGATCCGCTGGATATCGTCCAGATCGACCACACCAAGGCTGACGTGACAGTGGTAGATCCAGTGACACGACGGCCGCTCGGTCGGCCTACGCTGACGGTCGCGATCGACGTGAATACCCGCATGGTTCTGGGGTTTTACCTGTCACTGGAGCCGCCATCGCTACTGGCCGTCGCACTGTGTCTGACCCATGCGGTTATGGACAAATCGCATTGGCTCACCGCGCGTGGAATCAGCACGGATTGGCCAACGCGGGGCATCCCGAACGCGATTTATGTTGACAATGGCGCCGAGTTCCATGCCCGGGCTTTTCAGCTTGCCTGTTCCGAATACCAGATCGATCTCCAGCACCGTCCTCCGGGAACGCCGCGCTACGGTGGGCATATCGAGCGGCTGATCGGCACCATGATGGGTACGGTGCACCTGCTGCCGGGGTCGCATTTCTCGAACATCTTCGAGCGCGGCGATCTCGATGCCGAGGCCGAGGCGGTGATGACTCTCGGAGAGCTAGAAACCTGGCTCGCCCTCGAAATCACCGGCTCGTACCACGTGCGGGTCCACTCTGCGCTGGAAACCACACCTGCGGCGGCTTGGGCGGCGCGGGTGGATGAGGCGAGGGTCCGCATGCCGGCCGATCTGCGCCAGTTCCTGGTCGATTTCCTGCCCTCCGAGCAGCGCGTTTTGCAGCGCGACGGCCTGCATCTCTTCCACATCCGCTATTGGGCGGACGAGTTGCGCTGGCTGATGGGCCGGGAAAGCCGCAAATTCACGGTTAAATACGATCCGCGTGATCTTTCGCGCATCTTCGTGCTGACAGAGAACGGGATCATCGAAGCGAGACCGGCGGATCTGACACGGCCTGCGATCACGCTCTGGGAGCACCGCGCCGCCCGGCGCGTCTTGCGCGAGACTGGACGCCGGTCGGTGGATGAGGAACTGATTTTCAGGACGATAGAGGCGCAGCGCAACCTCGTCGACAGCGCCGAGCGGCAGACTAAGACGATGCGGCGCCATCAGGCTCGGCGGTCGCATCTCGCCCCTCTGGCGATGATCGATGTGACACCGGATATCGCCGCGCGAGAAGCCCTGCCTGCGCCGGAAGGGGAGGGGAGCCCGTTCCTCAGCCACCCCGGCTTCAAGGTTGAGGAGTGGTACGAGGATGACTGAGTTCCCGCATCTCTATCCGGGAGCCGGCAAGATCGCCGCACTGAGCGCCGAGGAGCGCATTCACCGGATCCGCGCCGACCGCTGGGTCTCCTATCCCAGGGCCGAGGCTGCCTTGGAGAAGCTGGAAACGCTGATGTCGTTTCCCGAGCGCGCCCGCATGCCGAACCTGCTCATTGTCGGCGACAGCGGCATGGGCAAGACTATGATCATCGAGAAGTTCACCCGCGATCACGCGTCGAGCTTCGACGAGGCCAGTGGACGGCTGCATATGCCGGTCGTCGCGGTCCAGATGGTATCCGGACCCGACGAGTCGCGCTTCTATCGCCGGATCCTGGCGGCGATCGGAGCCCCCGAGCCGCCGCGGGCGACACTGTCTGTGCTGGAAAGCCTGGCCTTGCGCCTGCTCGCCGAACTGCGCCCGGGGATGCTGGTCATCGACGAGATCCACAGCCTGCAGGCGGGGACGATCCGCGAACAGGCGCGATTCCTGAACATGCTGCGCTTTCTGGGCAACGAGCTGCGCATCCCGCTGGTTTGCGTCGGCACCGCACATGCCCGCAACGCGCTGCGCACCGATGATCAGCTGGTGCGTCGCTTCGAGGCCTTTGCCCTGCCGCCTTGGCGGGAGGGCGAGGATCTGAACGGGCTGATGAGCACGCTCACCCGCACGCTGCCGCTTCGGCGCCAAAGCCAGATCGACGGACACGCGCTCGCGCGGATCATCAAGGTGACCGGCGGTATCACCTCGGGCATCTTTTCGATCCTCTCGCAGCTGGCGATCGCCGCCATCGAAAGCGGCGAGGAACGCATCCTCTCGCGCGATATTCTGGGCGGCGACCGGTTGCAGGCGGTACTGGGAGAGCCGGTGTGACGGGGCGCGGGCGCCTGCCGGTTGTCTACGCCCCCGACACCGACGAACGGCTGTCTTCCTGGGCCGCGCGCATGGCCCCGTTCTACGCCATGACGGTTTCGGAATTCGTCGCAGCACTTGGCCTAAAGGGCCGCGACGTGTTCGACCTGGAATGGCGTCTTTCAGAAGGGCAGGGGGCTCTGATCGAGACTCGGACGGGCCTTTCGCCCGAAGCGGTGCAGGCCATGACTTTCCGGGAGTTGGTGTCTGCGGCGCGCATGATGATCGCCCGAAAAAACCGGTCTCCGTGCCCGCTCTGTCCCGAAGATCTGCATCGCAAAGCCGTCGCGCTGCCGTGGCGATTTCGCTGCCCGGTGCATGCTGTGGAGTTTCGGGACGCCACCGGTGAGACCCTGTCCGACCGGTTCGGAACGGATCGCTTCAAGAAACTGGAAGGGTATGCCGAGGCCGGTGCCGCGCATCTCGATGCTTGGGCGCGCGGCGCGGGGCAGGGAGACCTGAAAGCGCCCGAAGTGCTTCAGGTTCTGACGGCGCGGCATCGCCGGGCCTCGCCCCCGAACGTTTGCGAGCAGCCACGAATGTCTCTCAAAGACCGCCGGGACTATCATGATTTTTTGACCACGCCGATCATCCGACAGGCGCTCACGGTCGTAGTTCCCGAATATGATCAGGTGGCGCCGGTGCTGGCCAAGCCGGTGCGTCCCGGTCTGCATAGCCTGGCGCAGGGCTCGCTGTTGCAGTGTTTCGCGCTGACGACCGGCATCGGCCGGATCATTGAGGATCCGGTTAAATGTGCTATCTCAGTCTTGCTCGTGAGTGACGCGGAAGGGCAGGGGCGAGTCCGGGCGGCGCTTGAGACATGGCCTCTCTCGTTGAGGCGACGCATCTCGGCCCGGTTCTGGCGCGCTGAGCGCGACGAGAGAGCACGTCAGACTGCCGAAAAAGCCGCGCGACAGCACCAGTCTCACAAATACCGCACCATCCAGTCTCATAAATACCGGTACAGAATCTCATGAACCCCGACTCGTTTTTCAGAGAAGTGCTTGAATCTCATGAATTCCGGCTATCCGACA
>NZ_JBRJGP010000057.1:0-3735 GCF_053628555.1 Roseovarius sp. MBR-79
AACATGGGCATCGGCGGCATCACCCCCGCTATGAAACTGAAAATGGCCGCGTGAACTCTACGGACGAACCCCGTTAAAAAGGGGGGGATTACCGGGTGAGTAAGGTTCAGATCAGGTCGGCCCGTTTGCTGGCCAAGCGGCCCATTCGATATCATTTTGAAACCATCCCTTCCATGCGGCATCATTCTCGAACCGCCGGTTTCTACGCCCTCGCCTATGACATCGGCGCGGGGGGGCCTGAGGGGCTGGCCGGGACCACCGTCATCTCTTATCGCGGGACGGATACATCCCTTGATCATTCGACAGGCTGGAGCGTCGGGGCGGGCAATATCGACGATTGGACGCGAAGATCGCTCGCGCTGGAATTCTACACCGCTGTCTCCGGGCAATCCTACCGCGACGGCCCGGCCAGCGACGTTATCCTGACCGGTCACTCATTGGGCGGAGGGCTGGCGGCATGAGGGGCTTTGCACGTTTCATTCTTGCCTTGGCGACGCCGCTCATTCTGGCGGGCTGTTGGGGAGAGGACGCGGCGGAGTGGCGGCAGAAGCTGACGCTGCATCTGCAAACGCCGGATGGCCCCGTCGCGTTTTCGTCTGTCACCGCCCTGCGCTGCGAGGCGGGGTATGCGATGGATATTGGCGGCACCAAGGTGACCTGCCGCGAGACCGGCGAGGCGCTGGTGGCCAAGCTGGGCGACCGCCATCTGTTCGTCCTGCTGGCGGGCGAGCGGCTGGGGTATCGCGGCGTGTTCCGGGGCTTGATCGAGGACGGTGTCACCTACCGGCAGTATTGGAAACGGATCCGGCGCGCCGAGGGGCGCCCCTTCGACGTGCCGCGCAAATATTGGCCGCGATTGGTGACATTTGGCAACATCTCCGATCCGACCAGCGTGCAGCAGGTGGACCCGGACGATCTGGCCGCGACATTCGGTGCAGGCTACGCCCTGCGCGCAGTGACGCTGGAAATCACCGGTGAGCCGGTGACGATAGGCGTGGTCGAGGGGGTGTTGGGCTGGTTGCACGACGTTTGGCCCAACCAGCTAGATGGTCAGAGATATGAGACAATCAAAGCTTCAAATCGGTTTGCAAACTCAATTTCTACTGGCAATTTTTCAACTGAGGTAGGGCAATGACTACTGAAACTTCAAAGGACTTGTTTCTTTCGATCCTAGCCATGGACTCTTACAACCAAGGCTACGGCGTTGGTGTTGAACACGGCAAGACGAAGATCGGGACTGCAACAATACGCACCGACTCGGAACGGGTTTTTCGCGATCCAAATGCCGGGGAGGGCGACATTTCAGCCGCCCAATCCGCCGGCTTCTACGCCCTCGCCTATGACATCGGCGCGGGGGGGCCTGAGGGGCTGGCCGGGACCACCGTCATCTCCTATCGCGGGACGGATACATCCCTTGATCACTCGACAGGCTGGAGCGTCGGGGCGGGCAATATCGATGATTGGACCCAAGCCCCGCTCGCGCTGGAGTTTTACACCGCCGTCACCGGACAATCCTACCGTAACGGCGCGGCCAACGACGTTATCCTGACCGGCCACTCACTGGGCGGCGGGCGCGCGGCATGAGGGGCTTTGCGCGTTTCATTCTTGCCTTGGCGACGCCGCTCATTCTGGCGGGCTGTTGGGGGGAGGACGCGGCGGAGTGGCGGCAGAAGCTGACGCTGGATCTGCAAACGCCGGATGGCCCGGTTGCGTTTTCCTCCGTCACCGCCATGCGCTGCGAGGCGGGGTATGCGATGGATATTGGCGGCACCAAGGTGACCTGCCGCGAGACCGGCGAGGCGGTGGTGGCCAAGCTGGGCGACCGCCATCTGTTCGTCCTGCTGGCGGGCGAGCGGCTGGGGTATCGCGGCGTGTTCCGGGCCCTGATCGAGGACGGAACCACCTACCGGCAGTATTGGAAACGGATCCGGCGCGCCGAGGGGCGCCCCTTCGAGGTGCCGCGCAAATATTGGCCGCGATTGGTGACATTTGGCGATATCGCCGATCCGACAAGCGTGCAGCAGGTGGACCCGGACGACCTTTCGGCCACCTTCGGCGCAGGCTACGCCCTGCGCGCGGTGACGCTGGAAATCACCACCGCGCCGGTCACGATCGGCGTGGTCGAGGGGGTGTTGGGGTGGCTCAGAAGCTACAACGAGTGGTTAATCATTGTGAGTTCAACGGGCAGGCGACAAGAAATATCACCTGCGGCGTTTGTGTCGGAGATTTACAGATGACAATTTCAAAAGACCTCTTCCTATCTATTCTGGCGATGGACTCCTACAACCGCGGTTATGGCGCTGGCGTTGCGGATGAACGCGAAGGTGACACTAACGGACTGGGCGATAGCACGGGCATCCGCGTTGGTTCCGCGACGGTTCGTTCCAGAGCCGACTCGGGTGTTTCACCAGAAGATTACCAAGCTTGGCAAGACGCCGGTTTCTACGCCCTCGCCTATGACATCGGCGCGGGGGGGGCTGAGGGGCTGGCCGGGACCACCGTCATCTCCTATCGCGGGAGGGACAATATCCCGGGTTCCGAGCTTCTTACTATCGACGCCCAGATCATCTTGGGGACGTCATTGGATCGGGGTTTTGGCGCAGCGCCTCAGCCTTGGCCGGGCCTGGAATTCTTGCAGTGAATGCGTGGAGATTTATCGATGTATGAAGATTTTGATTACGATCTCGAGACAGGCATTTGCCGAAACAAAAAGGATGGAACGTCGATCCGTTCCCTCAGACGTGAAGGATATATGGGGGATGCCGAAACCGTGTTCCTTTTTCAAGGGCCGGATCGAGAGTTCGAGTTCAGAACACGAGCCGAACACGGCTTACGGCAGGCAGAAGCATTGTTTCCCATGCCAAGTGGCACAAGTCGAGAGGAAAGGATTGCGATTCGTGAAAGACGGGACGCTTGGAAAAAAGAGATGAAAATTCTTCACCAAGAGATTTCCGAAGTGGATCAGCCACTGCCGATGGATCTTGGCGCGGCCGAAGCCTTGATGCGCCTGATCCAGGCCAGAATCAGCCGGTGCGGCAAACGTGAGATGAGTGGAGGGCGCACGACTGTCGGCTTCAAGAACCGCGACCCCAAGGCCGGGTGGCGCGAACGGACGCCGTACCTGAAGCTTGATTACGACGGCACCTTCAGTGTGAACGAAAGCGGGAGTTGGTAATATGAGCGACAATCCGCTTCTTGACCGGTTCCTTCAGGAAAACACCGCTCCGACGCTTGCTGATCTTCGGGCGTTTGTTTCCGAAGCGCTTGGCGACCCTGGAAATTTTGAACTGTTTGATCCCTCTACCAACGAGATTATCGCATCCAACAGAACGATTGTTTACAGCGGGCTGATCGACGGTGTTTTTGCCGGCAACGTGGCCCAGGATATTGCGCAACGCGCGCCGGAACCGACTCGTGTCATCGACGACACGAAAATCGGGCGCTTTTTCAAATCCTTCGCACTTGACGGGGCACTGGATGGCGTCATCACCGATGCCGAAGCCATTGACATTCCAAGTGAGGCGGCTTGGTCAGAAGCTTCAGAAAAGTTCGCAGAATCTGCCAAAGGACATGTCGTCACGATTATTGGCGATACCGCACAGTTAGGCGGAGACTTTGCGAAGGTTGAATTGCCTGCGCTTATATGTCACATCCCGGAAGGTAGTATGGCTTCTTCCTGAACAACTGCGGCTTGAGTTTGTGCCAGTCCTTCATCGCCTGCAAGGGCGACCTGCT
>NZ_JBRJGP010000058.1:0-3712 GCF_053628555.1 Roseovarius sp. MBR-79
AGGGGTCTGATGCCGGAGGGGGCAGAATAGTACGCTAAGGGCTGATTTTGGCTCCTGTGCGGTGCAAAGTTCTGTAGATCGTTGGCCTTGAGACCGCAAAGACCTCTGCCAGGTCACTGATGGAATAGTCACCGGTGGCATGCATGCGTGCGAGTTCTTTTTGTTGCTTTTCAGAGAGTTTCGGCTGTTTCCCCCGGAGTTTGCCCTTTGCCCGTGCGATAGCCATGCCCTCCTTGGTCCGCAACCGGATGAGGTCGGCTTCAAACTCAGCAAATGTGGCCAGAATGTTGAAGAACATTTTACCCATTGGGTCCGTTGGGTCGTAGATGGAAATCCCCAACGCGAGCTTGACGCCTTTTTTCTCTAACTGATCTGCGATCGCACGTGCATCGGGGACGGACCGGGCAAGGCGATCCAATTTTGGCACGACCAGCACGTCACCTTCCCGGACGGCAGCTAGTGCTTGGTCGAGACCGGGGCGGGCGCGGTTGGTGCCCGTCAGCCCGTGGTCAGTATAAATGAGATCCTCTGATACGCCCAAGGCGCATAGGGCCTGCCGTTGTGCGGTCAGGTCCTGTTTGTCAGTCGAGCAGCGGGCATAGCCAATTTTGGTCACAGTCATAGCTTTAAAGTACGATTAAGGGGCGGCATATGCGAATCAAATCGTACCACCTATACGAGATATTCTGAGGTGTGGTTTCTCTGACCCTGCCAACCTTTGCAATACATGTCCGGTGAAGGAACCTCTTACGGACAGCCGCTTTGATCTTGGAAGGAACCACATGCCCCGCAGGAAAATGCTCACTGACCGCCAGCGGGAAGCGCTGCTTGATCTGCCGACCGACGAAACGGCGATGCTGCGTCACTACACGCTGGCAGATGATGATTTGGAAATCATTCGCGCCCGTCGTCGTCCCCATAATCGTTTCGGCTTCGCCCTTCAGCTTTGCGCATTGCGATACCCTGGTCGGTTGCTCGCGCCAGGCGAGGTTATTTCTGCGGCCTTGTCACGATTTTTGGCTGCGCAACTCGGACTGAAGCCTGATGATCTGGTGGAATATGCGACACGGGACGAAACGCGCCGCGAACACTTGGCCACTCTGCGTGAGATTTACGGATACAAGATGTTCACTGGCCGAGGATCGCGCGATCTGAAGGCCTGGCTTGAGAACGAAGCCGAAACCGCTCGGTCGAACGAGGATTTGGCACGGCGTTTTGTAGAGCAATGTCGGGCAACCCAGACCATTCTGCCTGGGATTACGGTTATTGAACGCCTCTGCGCGGACGCACTCGTTGCTGCCGAGCGACGGCTTGACACGCGGGTTGCTGACCGACTGGATGATGAGACACAAAGCCGACTTGATGCCCTGTTGACGGAAACCGTAGACAGCTCCGTCACCCGCTTCGTCTGGCTGCGCCAGTTTGAGGTGGGGCAGAACTCAGCCGACATGAACCGCCTACTTGATCGGCTGGAATTCTTGCAGGGCATGCCCGTGGAAAGATCTATCCTTGCCGGTGTGCCACCCCACCGTATCGCGCGCCTCCGACGGCAAGGGGAACGATATTTCGCCGGTGATCTACGGGATATTTCAGGTGATCGTCGCCTTGCCATCCTCGCGGTCTGTGCTTTGGAATGGCACAGCGCCATTGCCGATGCAGTGGTCGAGACCCATGACCGTATTGTTGGAAGGACGTGGCGTGAGGCGAAACGCGCATGCGATGCCCGTGCAGATGATGCCAAGGCCGCGTTGAAAGACACCTTGCAGGGCTTCTCTAATTATGGATCAGCGCTGCTGGAGGCACATGAAGATCAGGCCTCCCTCATCGATGCCGTTCAAAACGCAGGCGGCTGGTTGTCGCTCAGGGGGCTTGTCGCCACCGCTGCCCAACTCACCGACACATTGGCTGCCGATCCGCTGGCACATGTTGTTCACGGGTATCATCGCTTCCGACGTTATGCGCCGCGCATGCTGCGGGCGCTTGATATTCAGGCCGCTCAGGTTGCCGAACCGTTGTTGGAAGCTGCCAGCATCGTCGCGGGAACGGAAACCACAGGCGACCGCCCGCTGACCTTTCTGCGCCGGACCTCGAAATGGCATCGACACCTCAATAAAGATGATGGGCACCGCCTCTGGGAGGTGGCGGTCCTGTGCCACTTGCGCGATGCATTCAGAGCCGGCGACATCTGGCTTGCCCATTCCCGCAGGTATGGCGACCTCAAGGACACGCTGGTTCCGGCCGAAGTTGCCAGGGTAACGCCAAGAATGGCCATGCCATATGAGCCGGAAATATGGCTGGCAGATCGTAAATCTCGTTTGGCTGACGGCTTACAGCGATTGGCCCGCGCCGCCAGGGCCGGTGCCATTCCGGGAGGCTCCATCGAAGATGGCGTGCTCAAGATCGATCGCTTGACTGCCGATGTTCCCGAAGAGGCCGACGCCTTGGTGCTCGACCTTTACAAACGCCTGCCAGAGATCAGGATCACCGACCTGCTGCTCGAAGTGGATGACGAGATCGGCTTTACCGAGGCCTTCACCCATCTGCGCACTGGCGTCCCATGCAAGGACAGGGTCGGCATGCTGAATGTATTGCTGGCTGAAGGGCTTAACCTTGGCCTCTCCAAAATGGCCGGGGCCACGCACACCCACGACTATTTCCAACTGTCGCGCTTGTCGCGGTGGCATGTTGAAAGCGAGGCGATGGCGCGCGCACTGGCCATGGTGATCGAAGGCCAATCCGCCTTGCCAATGGCCCAGTTCTGGGGCGGTGGCACCAGCGCGTCCAGTGATGGGCAGTTCTTCCCCACCACGCGCCAGGGCGAAGCGATCAACCTGATCAACGCCAAATACGGCCATGAACCCGGTTTGAAAGCCTATACCCATGTCTCCGACCAGTTCGGCCCCTTCGCCACCCAGACCATCCCGGCCACGGTGAACGAGGCCCCTTACATCCTGGACGGCCTGTTAATGACAGACGCAGGCCAGAAAATCCGCGAACAGTATGCCGACACGGGCGGCTTCACCGACCACGTCTTTGCCGTCACCGCCCTTTTGGGCTTTCAGTTCATCCCCCGTATCCGGGACCTGCCATCCAAACGCCTCTACCTCTTCGATCCAGCATCCTGCCCGAAAGAATTGAAGGGGTTGATCGGCGGCAAGGTTAGGGAACCCGTTATCAGCTCAAATTGGTCAGATATCCTGCGCAGCACGGCCACAATGGTGGCGGGCGCGATGTCCCCAAGCCAACTCTTAAGGAAATTCGCTGCATATCCCCGGCAGCATGAGTTGGCCGTCGCGCTACGTGAAATCGGACGGGTTGAACGGACACTGTTTATCATCGACTGGCTGCTGGACGTCGACATGCAACGTCGCGCGCAAATAGGTCTGAACAAGGGCGAAGCACATCACGCCCTCAAGAACGCCCTACGCATTGGCCGCCAAGGTGAAATTCGCGATAGAACAACCGAGGGACAACACTTCCGAATGGCCGGGCTGAATCTGCTCGCCGCGATCATCATTTACTGGAACACCAAGCACCTCGGGCAGGCAGTCAATGGCCGCCGCCGCGATGGATTGTATTGCACACCAGACCTTCTGGCGCATATCTCACCCCTCGGATGGGCCCACATCCTGCTCACTGGCGAATACAGATGGCCCAAAAGATGATCAAACCGCCTTAGCGTACTATTCTGCCCCCTCCGGCAACAGACCCC
>NZ_JBRJGP010000059.1:0-3661 GCF_053628555.1 Roseovarius sp. MBR-79
TGTCACTGTACCCTAATTAATCAGATTCTGCGGGTTCAGGGCATTTTGGGGCACTTTTGTACCCTTAATTACAATATATCCACAGGCTGCTCGCTTCAGGATTTAACCCCACTTGAGCGCGTCCAGATTGCATCGGCGCGCGCCAGTAACGCTTGACGATTTGCATCGTGTCCGAGCTCTGAGATGGCCTGACGTGCTGCTCGCAAAGCGCTCTCGGATGCATTTGGGCGGCTCATTCCGTGTGTTTCCTGGCCGGTCGGATGCCCCGTTTCGCGCAGTCCCGTCAACTGTTGATCGAGGTCACGCGACAACCCACGGACCCGCTCGATCACCCTGCGATGCTGAGGAAAGACGCGGCGCAACTCCCGAACCACCTGGCCGTTTCCTCTCAGCATGATGGCGGCACCCAACAAGGGACGGGTCATGCCGACACCAACCGCAGCAAGTGCCATCAATCTTTCGAGTTCGTTCATGGAGATGACGGACGCTGAGTTGCCGACGCCCAGAATCGATACAATAGACAGGGTCAAATCCATTCGGCGCAAACGCCTGAGATCGTTGCTCGCCACAGCCGTTTCCCAGACCTGCGCGCCACGTGCAGCGCGCGCAAGTAGCCGGTCTGATACGGCTTCGGCTGGATGTTTCGCCGCGAGGGATTGACCGCAGGTTTCGCAGGTCATCGACCACGCGAAGCGCCAATGACGAAGAGCGAGACCGGGTGTTTGCTCCGTGCACCCCGGACAATACTGGAAGTCATGCCGTGACACGTATCGTACGGCATGATGCACCGTATCCGGAAGGGTCATGGCGGCGATTTCATTCCGGGTCCGTTGAACTGCCGAGCAGAGGCGGGCCCAGTCCATCTCTCCGGGATCGTTGATACGCTCCGGCACCCTGCCCTGCCCCAAGCCGAGATAGCCGCAAAGCTCTTCGACAGAACAGTGATTGGCTTTTGCCAATCGCCCGATCCAACTGGACAGAAGCTCATCGCGCGCTGGCGGTGGCCGAAACGGTAGCGGTTTGACGTTCACCCGAATGTAGCAACGGGCTGGCGAGGAATGCTCCAGGCATGCTTCGTCCAAACCGGTTGCCAGGCCTGAACTGCTTCGTCCGTGATCCGCTCTTCTCCGGTCTCAATCGCATCGATAGCCAGGGACTTGATCATGATAAACACGCGGGAGGTCACACCCCCGGTAACCTTCAGGATCGTCCGAAGCGACGCCACCGTCAGGCCTGAGCGTTGCTCAAGCGCCATCGCCGCGATCAGTGTCTGGATCAGGCGAGAGAACTCCACATCGTCTTCCCAGAGCGGCAGGTAGTGTTCGTCTAGACGTCGGGCCAATTGATCGTCTCCTCGAACCGTCTCCAGGGCTTCGTTCACACCGAAGACAACGAGTGAGGCGCAGAGATCGTTGGCGAGGAACCGGAGCATGTTCAGGAAACGGCGTTGCTCCCGGTAGCTGCCAGCAAGCAGATTGTGCACCTCGTCGATCATCAACATCCTAAGGTCCATGTCCCGAAGGTGACTGAGCGCGCGCACCTCGAGCTCGGACACGGTATGCCGGCCCCACATCGGCGCCCCAATCGTCGCCAGGATGTGCTGATAGAAGCGTCTTTCGTCCGGTGCGGGCGGGGCCTGAACCAGCAGTATGGGTGTCTTCGTGGCGCCCAGTTGGGCGTTGTACTGCGTTGGATATTTGCTCGCCATGCGCTTGGCGATCATCGTCTTTCCGATGCCAGAGCTGCCATAAACCATCAACCCTGGCATCCGGCTTTGCTGTGGCATTTCCATCAGGGATGTCAATCGGTTGAGAACGATGGTGGCACGGTCGAACGCGATCCAATGATCGCCGCGGATACGGTCAATTCTTTCGTCTGGGGTCATTAAACTCATCAATCTCATAGGTTGGCAGATCAGGATTGCCCGTGTCGATCGCGAACATTTCGCGTGACGGATCGCGACGTGGTTGGTGCCGGGGAAGCCGAGCACCTCTTTCGTTTTCCAACCGGGCAGTCCTTGTCTTTTGGCGCGCCGCTTCGGCCAGCCGCCGTTGCGCGTCAATCAATTGGAATAGGACCCGCTCGTTGATCCGGCCACCGTGTTTTTCCTGCCAATCTTTCCGCGCCCGCCGACTTTCCCAAAGCGAGATCCGCGGGTGGCAGAGATCCCGGTAGCGCGCCGGGGTCACACGGCCATCACCGGTGATGACCCAGACCTGCGACAAGTCTCGCGGATCGTATTTCACCTGCACCTTGCCCTGCCCGCGTCCGACCAACGACGCGAAGACATCACTCCAGTAATGGACCCCGAAGAGCGTGATCCCGGTACGCCCGAGCTGGCGCCACTCGAAGGGCAAGAAGCTCGTCCGAAAGGCTTCGACGTCAACGACCTGCCGCCCCGCAGTATCCCCGCCGAGGTCAGCCCAGGCAGCCAACGGCGTTCGGCCGAGGGCTTCGTGAACCGTATTGTGGTAGCGGCAGATTTCGAGATGAAGCCAGTCCTCGAACTCGGTCAGTGTCAGGGCCGCATGCTTCTCGCTGTCATAGTCGCCCTTCTCGACGATTGAGGAATGCGTCGTCCCGGGCAGTACATGAACGGCACCCATGGTCGTTCCGATCAGCCGTTCTACATGGCCGCCATAGTGTTTGCCGCCAAGCGGACGATACTCGACAGAAATGCCCCAATCTTCGCAGGCCACTTTGAAGGCATCGCTGTGGAACTCCTGCGCATTGTCGACGTGGATCGCCTTCGGAATGCCCGCCGTCGGCCAAACCAACTCTTCCATAGTTCCAGGGACGTGCACCGATTTCCGGCGCACGCAGTGATCGAGACATAGGGCGATCGACAAGACAGATGGCTCATCGAAAGTGACATAGACCCCAAGAACGATCCGGCTCGCGACATCGATGGCCACCGTCAGATAGGGGCGCGCAAGCGGCCGTCGATTGACGTGATCGACCAACGTGATGTCCGAAGTTGTATGATCGATCTGAACGACTTCCAGCGGGGCCGAAACTTCAAGGCGGCCAGGACGCGCGGCAAAAACCTTGTCAGCCTCCTCTGCCCCGCGCCGTTTCCGGAAGACCTCTCGCTGATCCATCGCGTCGAGACGGGCTTTGACCGTTTTCCGGGTCGGGGGCTGAAACCCCTTCGCTTCGCACTCGGCACGGATCTCGCGCCAGATGCGAAGAAAGCTCGAGCGCTCACGAACCAGATAGTAGCGCTCCAGACTCTCATCGATGATGATTTCGACGTCTTGTGCGATCCGTTTCGACCCCGGTTTCGGCCCGCGACGGTCCAACTCCAACGCCGTGGCACGTGCATCGTTCTCTCTCAGACGCCGGTAGAGCGACCATGTGTGGCTTTTCGCCAAGCCGAGTTCCCAAGCGGCGTCCCCGATAGCAGCGCTGATCGGCTCGCCCCTCTTCTCAAGCTCCAGGATCGGCCGAAGAACCGCTGCACGATGTTTCGCAATACGCTCGCTGGCCACGTAAATCCCCCACCCCAACAGGCCGACACTTATCCACAGTTCCGACCGTACGGCAATTAAGGATACAGTATGGTAATTAACGGTACAATATGAAAATTAAGGGTACAAACCGCCATTGATTTTATGGGACAAATTCAGGCCCGATTCTGATTAATTAGGGTACAGTGACA
>NZ_JBRJGP010000060.1:0-3510 GCF_053628555.1 Roseovarius sp. MBR-79
AACATGGGCATCGGCGGCATCACCCCCGCTATGAAACTGAAAATGGCCGCGTGAACTCTACGGACGAACCCCGTTAAAAAGGGGGGGATTACCCCAGGTGCCCAGCTCCGTCAGCTTGTTGTCCGCGATCCGGTAAGCCCGGCGTTGCGCCTCGGTCAGATGCCCGAGCACGATCACCGGCGCTTCGGTCAGCCCCAGTTGGGTGGCCGCCAGCACGCGCCCATGGCCCGCAATCAGCTCCCCGTCCTCGGCCACGAGGCACGGCACGGTCCAACCGAACTCGGCCATGCTGGCGGCGATCTTCGCAACCTGATCAGCGCCATGCGCCTTTGCGTTCTTCGCGTAGGGCTGCAGGCGCGACAGCGGCCACGTCTCGATCGCGTCCGGGGCGAAGCTCAGCGTCATGGTGGGCAAGGTTCCTCGGTCGGGTGGATGCCGGTGGTTTCCGGACTCCGGATGCCGCGCTGGACTCCACACGGGGTCCAGCGGCTACCAGCGGTGTCCGGTCGGAAGGCCAGCGTTCATTGGTGTTTGCGCGGGGTCAGGTGGATCCGGCTTCCGGGTGGCTTCCCAAAAATCCGGCCCTGTCGCTGGCGATGTCCCGCGCTTCGCCCGCCAGCATACGAATGTCGCCAGGAAGGAACCAAGAACTCAATGGGTTAGCCCATTGGACCCCGGCTGGACCCTTCGCTGGACCCCGGAAGCCAGCGGCGCGGCGTCTGCCTGCGCGCTCCTCTCCCGAGTATATCCCTATGGATAGCTGCTTCGGGGCAATCCGTCTTGCCTTGCGGTGTCTCGCAGGAAATCGTCTCGCCCGATCAAGACCACTTGACAGCCAACCAAACAGCGTTTGCGCAGGCTTAGTGAATATAGGGCAGCCTAAGCTGCACGTTCCTGTGACAGGAGGCTACATCGAAAGGATCACTCCGATCGCCGGAAACATGCGACCGAAGCGATCGTTTCAAGTCCTCAAAGCAGATACGGTCCAGATGCTGCGAACGAAATGATCGCTGCTCTGCCTCGAGTAGTGCGCGCCATCCCTCGCACTCAAATACCTCATCCACAAACTCGGAAAGCCGAGGCCCCCACCGAAACCCCTTCATCAAAGCATACCTGATCGCGCGGACGGCATTCCCCTTCGGATTGGGGTTCGGTCGGAGATTTATTTCCAGTATCTTCTCGTTGATGTCTCTGAAATAGTCTGGGGCAGTCTTCAGCTTTCGATAGTCAATGTCATAGAGAATTGCGTCGCATCTGAAAAACGTTGCGCTGCGAAGATCTCCCACGGTGCGCACCTTCGCATGGCCAGTTACATGCGCCCACGTTCGCTCCAACGGCCACACATCTATCTGCCACTTTCTGGACGGCAGGGCATAGCCGCCAAACCGATTTACCCGCGCTCCAATCGCACTCATGTATTTTTCAAAACTGTTTAGATCGTAAGGCGCAATCACGAAGTCCAAATCAGATTTGAAGCCAGCATTTCCGAACAAAGCAAGGTCGCGAAGCATGCCGCCAATTAACACAAGGCGTCCATATCTTCTGAGCTCCCTCAGAGAACTGCGAACATCCTCACGCCCGCGATACCGCGATGTGAAAAAGTAGTGGACTCTGCTTTCAAGCTGGCGTTCCATCGACTCTTCTCATTTCCCGATAGTGCTGCTCGAAGTCCCGATAAAGATCAATGCAGAATTGGTCCGTCATGCCAGAAACCATGTCCGTAAGAAGCTGCATCTCCTTGTAACGTATGGGAAGACCAGGATCACGATGGTACTGATGCACCTTCCCCTCGAACATGCGCCGGTAGTTCTTCGAGATCCGGCTATAGACATATGCTGCAAATGGCGTCGTTCGATCACTTGACAAATCTTCATAGTCTTCGCGCTGGCTAATTCCAATCCACAAGAAGTCCATAAGTCGATTAAGAACATTGAACCCATTGAGCTCGACCTCGAGAACGGACTTATGACTGAATGCGTTCTCCCGGTCGAATTTCTTTAGGGCACTACAGAGCTTCGCTGCCGCAGATATCTTTATCAACTCGCCGTCAAACCTACCCAAAAGAATCGATTCGTAATTGTTCCTGAAAGCTTCGGCAACTGCCGACACCATCAGGTGGATCGCATGTACTCGGAACTTCTGGGTTGCGACGTCTTGCAGCTCGCTCGGGTGCAGATGTTGACGTCGCAGGAAATCCAACTCCCAACGAGCAAGTTCGCACAGGTGCTTTGTCACGGCATCCAGCTTATCCTCACCATCAGGGTGGTACTCCAGCGCCGCGAGCAGATCATTAAGCGAGACCAGTCCTTTCTTGATCGCGTCCTCTGCGTCCAAAACGGAGTACGCGATATCATCGCATGCCTCCATGACCAAGGCGAGCGGATGCCGAGCATCAGCTACGAGCCCCGTCTCTTGTCGAATTCGCTCGACGACCAACTGCTCTGAGGCAAAGTAGCCTACCTTCTTGCGGGCTTGCTTCGACTTATCAATTGCGTCGGATGCCGCAACGTATTTCATCACTGCGGCGAGCGTGCCGACGGACAGATTTAGCCCAAGATCGTCACCAATAACTTGCAGTTTGGTGAGCACGCGAAGCGTTTGTGCGTTTCCCTCGAAGAGAAGGAAGTCGTTCTTGTGCTGGTCCTCGAGCGATTTGACGTCAGCGGCAACGGTCGAAAGATCTGGATCAACAGGTGGGACGAAGAGAACTTTTTGGTTCCTTTTGAACCAAGCCCGAATTGCGAACTCGCCCTGATGTCCGAATGGCGGATTGCCGATATCATGCGCCAAGCCCACTGCGGCAAGCGTCGCAGGTATTACTCGGATGGCGTGCTCCGGCAACTTTTCAGGAAGCGTGTGAGCGATTTCGAGGCCGATCGAGCGCGCCAGGTTTGCCACTTCATAGGAGTGGGTCAGACGGGTTCTGATGCTTTCGATACTCTCTAGAGGAAAGACCTGCGTCTTATCGCCCATCCTCCGAAACGGCGTGGAGAACAGTATGCGATCGTGGTCTCGCTCTTGTGGTAGGCGGAATTGGCCAGTTGCAAACTCTGGTCCAGACGGTTTGCCTTCTGGCTTCTCGCGCTCAAGCAGTTCTCCGAAGCGCTGGCCACTCAGCAAACAGGCCCAATCCATCATTTGCGGTAGTACCTCCCGACTCGCGCTGGCCTCACGCCCAGCTTATACAATGGGTAGTGGCTTAGCAGATCAACTCATCTGCATCTAGCCTCCATCCGCTCGGCTGACCACAAACCCCATCGATCGCTTCCGCGGCACGCTCTTCCCGTTGAGCCGCCAGACGATCACGGCGATGCCGTACTGAAAGCGCCGGTTCGCCGTGGCGCGACTGATGCCAAGCTCCCAGCAAATCGGCTTCCAAGGCGTGCCATTCGCCCGAAGCCAGACGAGCCGCGCGTCGTCCTTCTCCAGCCAGCGCAGCCAGAGCATAGCTTCCTCGGCCTGCGTGATCTGTCGCGGGCTGGGCCTCGGGCGACGCATCTGCGGTTCCTG
>NZ_JBRJGP010000061.1:0-3155 GCF_053628555.1 Roseovarius sp. MBR-79
ACGATCTGGAAAACGACGCGCTTTCAGCCATCCGAACAATTCCCTATTCAGTATCTTAATCATCAATACGCAAACCATATGTAGAAAGCAAAAGGAACATGGCGCATCGTACTATCCTCACCGGGGTAGATTCCGGCTGGGTGCAGAATAGTACGTTAAGCGCACCGCTCACAGATTTTTCCATCTGTATTCGCCTGTGAGAAGGATGTGTGCCCATCCAAGGGGTGAGATATGGGCCAGAAGCTCTGGAGGGCCGTCAAATCCGGCGCGTTTTCGCGCGGCGACTGCCTGCCCGAGATGCTTGGTGTTCCAGTAGATGATTATTGCCGCGAGCAGGTTCAGCCCGGCCATGCGGTAGTGCTGCCCCTCAGGGGTTCGGTCACGGATTTCGCCCTGGCGACCGATGCGCAGTGCATTTTTGAGGGCATGATGGGCCTCGCCCTTGTTGAGACCGACCTGGGCGCGGCGCTGCATGTCAGCATCAAGCAGCCAATCGATGATGAAAAGCGTGCGCTCGATGCGACCTATTTCACGCAGGGCAAGTGCAAGCTCGTGCTGGCGTGGATAGGCCGCAAACTTCTTGAGCAACTGACTGGGCGGCATGATGCCCGCCGCCATCGTGGCCACGGCCCGCAGGATATCCGGCCAATTCTGGACGATGAGACCCTCTCTGATCTTGCCGCCGATCAAGCCGCGCAACTCCTTCGGCGCTGCGGTCGGATCGAAGAGGTAAAGCCGTTTCGAAGGCAAATCCCGTATACGTGGAATGAATCGGAAGGCCAGCAGCGAAGTGACGGCAAAGACATGGTCGGTGAAGCCGCCGGTGTCTGCATACTGCTCTTTGATCTTACGGCCCGTTTCGTTCATCAACAGCCCGTCGAGGATGTAGGGCGCCTCGCTCACAGTGGCCGGGATGTTCTGGGTTGCGAAGGGGCCAAACTGATCCGAGACGTGCGTATATGCCTTCAATCCTGGCTCGGAGCCATATTTCGCGTTGATGAGGTTCATCGCTTCACCCTGCCGGGCCGCCGGGAAGAATTGCCCGTCACTGGACGCGGTAACGCTGCCACCCCAGTATTTGGCCATGGGTAGGTTTGCTTGTGCATTGATCACCGTGGCAAGCGCCCGGTTGATGGCATCGCTTTCGATGTGCCAACGGGACAATCGCGACAGTTGCAGGTAGTCGTGAGTGTCGGTGGCCTCGGCCATCTTGCTCAGCCCAAGGTTCAGGCCCTCGGCCAACAACACGTTCAACAACCCGATGCGATCTTTGCAGGGTGAACCGGTGCGCACGTTCGTGAAGGCGTCCGTGAAGCCGGTCGCATTGTCGACTTCCAGCAGCAGATCGGTGATGCGCACAGCAGGCAGACGGTCATAGAGGTCGAGAACCAGGGCCTCTGCCGCCTCTGGCACCGCTGAGGTCAGCCGGTCGATTTTCAGGATGCCGTTTTCGATGGAGCCGCCGGGGATGGTGCCTGACCTCGCCGCCTTGGCCAAACGGTCCAGCCCATCTGTCAGCCGCGCCTTGCGGTCTTCAAGCCAGCTTTCCGGATCAAACGGAACTATCAATCTGGGCGTCGCCTGTGCTGCTTCAACCGGAACCAAGGCCTGTTTCAGATCAGCATAGCGACGTGAATGGGCCAGCCAGATATCGCCCGATCGAAACGCTTCGCGGAGATGGGACAGAACGGCCACCTCCCAGAGCCGGTGATCATCGACCGCTTGAGCATTAAGGTGGCGGTGCCACTTGGAACCACGCCGTAGGAAGCTGGTGGACTGGGATTTGCCATTCCGGTCATCAGCCACGACCTGTGCCGCTTGCATCAAAGGCACCGCCACAGTGGCCCCGTGGATATCAAGCGCCCGCAGCATGCGCGGGGCGTATCGCCGGAACCGATGATATCCCTGCACGACATGGGCGATAGGGTCAGCGGACATCGTGCTCGTCAGTTCGGCAGCGGCTGCCACAAGGCCTTCAAGCTCAAGCCACCCACAGGACGTTTCGGTTGCGGCATCAAGAGAGGCCTCATCCCCCTTGGCTTCCAGAAGGGCAGCGCCCAGATTTTTGAAGGAGCTAAGCGTGTCATACAGAGTGGATTTAGCATCTGCGATGCGCGCATCGCACAACCTCTTCGCATCCTGCCAGGTCTTGCCTACAATCCGGTCATGGGTCTCGACCACCGCATCGGCAATCCCCGCGTGCCATTCCACCGCGCAGACCGCCAGAATGGCAAGACGCCGGTTGCTGGTGATGTCTCGTAGGCCATCGGCAAAATACCGTTCGCCCTGACGGCGCAGCTGCGTAACTCGGTGGGGCGGCAAACCATCCAGAACATCGAACGATAACCCCATCCTCTGTAGAAACTCCAAGCGATCCAGAAGGCGGCTTGCCCCTGCCGAGTTTTTGCCGACCTCGAATTGCCGAAGCCAGATGAACCGGCTGACAGTGCCATCAACCATTTCCGTTAGCAGGTCATCCAACCGACCCTTCATCGTCTCATCCAACCGGTCAGCGATCCGGCTTTCAATCCGGCGCTCGGCCGCGACAAGGGCGTCAGCGCAAAGCCGTTCGATGACAGACACGCCGGGCAGGACTGTCTGGGTGCGTCGGCATTCCTCAATAAACCGCCGGGCAAGGTCTTCATTGGAACGAGCGGTCTCTGCCTCTCGTTCAAGCCAGTCTTTCAGATCACGCGCACCACGACCGGAAAACATCCGATAGCCGTAAACCCCACGTAAGGTTATCAAGTGGTCGCGGCGGGTTTCTTCGCGTGCGCCGTAGTCGATCAGATCATCTGGCTGCAGCCCAAGCTGCGCTGCTAAAAAGCGTGTGACCTCCAACGGAATATTCTCGCCTGGTGCCAGCAACCGACCGGGGTATCGCAAAGCGCAAAGTTGCAGTGCGAAGCCAAAACGATTGTGAGGGCCACGGCGGACACGGATCATTTCGAGATCTTCGTCTGCCAAGGTGTAGTGACGCAGCATCGCCGCTTCATCAGTGGGGAGGTCAAAAAGTGCCGAACGCTGGCGCTCGGTCAGAATGGTGCGATGCGTCATGTTTCTTTTGCTTTCTTATCGTGATTTGCTTATCTTTGATTAAGATAATGAATAAGGAATTATTCTGATGGCTGAAAGCAGAGCTGTTTCCAAAGCAC
>NZ_JBRJGP010000062.1:0-3155 GCF_053628555.1 Roseovarius sp. MBR-79
TTCAGTGTATCTGCTTGTCTTCATTCGAATTCTCCTCGTTCATCTTGCCGAGAAAATTCTACTTTTGAAGCCCCTTAATTTCGGGGGGGATTACCACCCCACACATCCCCTTGAACCCGATCTTAAGTGCCAGCGTCCTTGGCTGTCGTTGTGCCCGCGTCACGGGCGGCGCCCATCTTCTCCAGCGTCTCTTTATCCACCAGCCGCGCGATGAGCGGGTGCAGGCGCAACTCGCCGTCCTTGACCACCTGCTTGAAATTGCCCAGCACCGAGGCGGCTGTCTTGCGATCGGGCGCGATCACGTCGATCAACCAGTTGATCTCGCCCGATGTCCAGTCTTCGGATTTCAGCCGCAAGGGCCATGTGCCTGAGCGGATCTGGTCGCGGATTTTGGCATCCACCTCTTGCGAAACGCTCGCCCAGATCGCCAGTCCCGAGATATCCATAAGCTCGCTGCGCTCTTTTTGCGCTGGAAAAGCGATGGCTATCCGGTCGCGGATCAACGGGTCAAGCACCAGATGCTGAAGATCGGCGAGGGTTTGATGCCGGTATCGCGGCAAGCCCATCATCGCCATCACCACCTTGCCAAAGCTCTCACGCACCTGCGACCTCAGGGTGGAGAGCTTCTTCACCAGATCGGGGTCGACCTCGGTTGCGGGCGTGTCGTTATTTGCGGGGGTGTTTTTCGGGGCATTCGCGTCTTTCGGCGCAGCCTCATCGGCGGTTTGCTTGGCCACTGTAAATAATTCCAACTTATGACAGACAGAGGCACATGGTTAACCCGTCTTCCAGAATGCGCAACCCTGAGCATTGAGTCTCCACTTGGAATCGCGGCATGATGGCTGGGTGGCATGATGAGAGACCGTATTCCGACCCGCTTGCGACGATTGTTGGGTTCACCGATAGCTAAGGCCTTCCGAAAATGCTCTGTTGAGGGCGCGAAAATACACCAGATCTGAGGCAATACTCTAATTTATTCGACGAACAGATTCTGGATGATTCCGCTGCATACTTTTCCCAATGAACTTTGGTCTATCCTTGCAGACAGTGCATCTGCCTGGAGCAAGCCAAGCGTATCAACTCGCTGGGGGACTTGTGGGAAGGTTCATGGGGACTTGACGATTATACAAATTTTTGTATAATCGGGGCATGAAGAACGTTGATTTCCGGGGATCGTCCCTATCCGACCTGCGCGACTTCCCGAACCCGTCCAAGCGAGAGGTCGGGTATCAGATCGACAACGTGCAGAATGGTAGGGATCCCGACGACTGGAAACCGATGGAAACCATCGGAGCAGGAGTCAAGGAAATCAGGGTGAAGGACGAGAGCGGGATATATCGCGCGCTCTATGTCGCGAAGTTTGCGGATACTGTCTACGTGCTCCACTGCTTCAAGAAGACGACACCGAAGACGAGCAAGGCCGATAAGGATCTTGCCGCTAAACGCTACAAGGACCTTTTGAAGGAGTTGCGGAAATGACCACTTTCAACAGCGTCTGGGATGCCATCGAGGACACTCCCGAGCAGGCTGAAAACATGAAGATCAGGTCGGACCTGATGCGGTCTATCGAAGACCGCATCCGTGCCGAAGGCTGGAACCAACAGCAAGCGGCGGAACGGTTCGGCGTGACACAGCCCCGCGTTTCTGACCTGATGCGGGGAAAGATCGATAAGTTCACCATCGACACCCTTGTAAACATGGTTGTTGCAGCTGGTCTGCACGTTCATGTTCGGGTCGGTGTCGCTGAACTGGAAGCTGCCTGACACTCAGCATGGACTTCTGCTTAGAAACGGTCGATTTCGCCCCAATCAGTCCGCAAGCATGCGACCATCCTCCACAATAAGCAGCGTCAGGACTTCATCATCATAGATGCGCACAGTCTGCTCCTTGATCGGTATCTCGTCTGCCCACGGCTTGTCGAACCAAGCATCGGCCCCGCTTGCGCGCAGCATCCTGTCATCAGGTCCTTCTCCGAACAGGACGTCGAAAGCGAGGCTGTCCTTGTCCAATTGGTCCATGGTTGTTGATTTCTGCGAGAATCTGACCAACTATTCCGTAATGTCGTGACCCACTGGTTTCCAATATTTCCGCTGACTTTTCATGAGACTAACAAATTTAAGGCGGGTCAGCGCCAAATGGAAAAGTGGGTCAATCTGAGGCGGAAATCAACACGTTCGTGTCCGCCATGCCGATCCTGTCGCAACTGCTCAAGGCCGAAATGGCCGAGCGGGAGGTGCGCTCGATCGCCTATCACATGTGTCAACGGCGGAGTAAAATTCTGCCACTTTTCCATTCTTGCGGCAGCAGGGAGGGGAGATGTATACTGTGGAACTTTACAATAAAGTCCGCTTGGCGTGTGCCGAGGGCATGCAGCGGCGAAGCATTTCAACATTTCGCGCGGGACAGTTTTGCGTTTCTGGAAAAGTTCGTTGAAGGGTCGTGGCATCCCCGCGCCTGAACCGATTTCCCGTATCATCCGGGCGGTCTTGGCTTTTCCTATCCGCGCATTGCCCCTAAGGTTTTAGCGTAACCCGTCCGCGACGGATCACTGCCACAGCAATTGCCCGCGCGGCGAAACAGGGACGATATGCCGACGCTGCACTGGTTGACTAAAGATGCCGATGTGACGGCGGCAGACCGGGTGCCTTACCGCCTGCTGGACTCGGTGGCAGATCTGTCAGCGGGGGACGGCGACTAAGGCCTGCTGGTGCAGGGCGACAATCTGCAGGCGCTCAAGGCGCTGTTGCCGTTCTATGCGGGCCGGGTGAAGTGCATATATATCGAGCCGCCCTACAACACCCGCTCGGCGTTTGAACATTATGACGACAGTCTGGAACACGCCAAATGGCTGTCGATGATCGTGCCCCGCCTGACCCTGCTGCGCGAGTTTCTGTCCGAGGATGGCAGCATCTGGGTCAGCATTGACGATAATGAAGGGCATTACCTGAAAGTGGTGATGGACGAGGTTTTTGGGCGGCGGAATTTCATCGCAGACATCGCGTGGAAACGGCGTGATGGCGCTCCAAACGACAGGAAAATTGGCCCAACCTACGACCACACTGGTCGTGTCTCGAATCTGGTGGAAATTCTCCGGCGGCGTTCTCCGGGCGGGTTGATTTGGGCCTGATCAGGCGGCGAGGTCAAGGGTCATGGGC
>NZ_JBRJGP010000063.1:0-2759 GCF_053628555.1 Roseovarius sp. MBR-79
GTAAGCCTCCGGGGGCGGCCGTCTGAACTTGTGTTCGCTCCGATGGTAAGTCCGCCCTTATGTCCGACTTTATCAACCGCCCTCAAATCGAAGTTCTGTCTGCTGCCGATGGTGAACGCCGCCGGTATTGGTCGGATGATGACAAACTGCGCATAGTGGAGGAGAGCTTTATCGGCCACCGTCAGGTGGCAGCCACAGCGCGGCGACACGACATTTGCCGCTCGCTGTTGACGACTTGGCGGCGGCAGTATCGAAACGGTGAGCTTGGGTCTTCTCGTCCAATATCGTTCGCGCCGGTGACCGTGACGAAAGCGCCCGCGCCACAGACCCATTCAGTTGATCCCTGTCCGCCTCCGGACTGTCAGATTGAGATAGCTCTGCCGAACGGGCGGCGGGTCATCGTGCCGGTGGGCGTGGAGCCCGAAGCGCTTGCGCGGATCCTGGCCGTGGTGGACAGACAATGATCGCGTTTCCGGCGGGCGTGAAGGTTTGGATTGCGGGCGGCGTCACCGATATGCGGCGGGGCATGAACACGCTGGCGCTACAGGTGCAGGAGGGGCTCGGCCGCGATCCCCATGCGGGTGAGATATTCTGCTTCCGGGGCCGTAAGGGCGATCTGGTCAAGATCCTGTGGCATGACGGCGTGGGCATGTCGCTGTATCTGAAGCGCTTAGAAGCGGGTAAGTTCATCTGGCCGGTGAGCCGGTCTGGCCAGGCGGTGCAGATCTCGGCGGCACAGTTGGGCTATCTTCTGGAGGGTATTGACTGGCGCAATCCACGCTGGACGCAACGCCCTGCAAAGGCTGGATAAATTGCACTGACAGGCCTGTTTTTATTGGTGTTCCGCGGCCCCGGTTGCTAAATATTGGCCATGTCTGACGCCGCCTCCGAACTCGCCAAATTACGCGCTGCCCTGGCCGCCGCCGAGGCCCGTGCGGAGGTTGCGGAAAGCGAGCTGGCACAGACCCGCGCAGTTGTCTCTTGCTCGGAAGCGATGATCCAGGAGCTCAAGCTCGAGATCGCCAAACTGCGCCGAGACAAATACGGCATCTCGTCGGAACGGCGCTCGCGGCTGATCGATCAACTGGAACTGCAGCTTGAAGAACTGGAAACAGCGGCAACCGAGGATGCCCTGGCCGCCGAAGAGGCGGCCGACAAGGCCGCCTCCACGGTGCGCGCCTTCACGCGTCGCCGTCCTGTGCGCAAGCCGTTTCCCGATCACCTGCCGCGCGAGCGGGTTGTCGTTGAGGCACCTGCCACCTGCACCTGCTGTGGCTCGGATCGTCTCGTGAAGATGGGCGAAGATGTCACTGAGACGCTGGAGGTAATCCCACGGCAATGGAAGGTGATCCAGACCGTGCGTGAGAAGTTCACCTGCCGGGCCTGCGAGAAGATCAGCCAGCCGCCAGGCCCGTTCCATGCGATCCCGCGTGGATGGGCCGGGCCCAGCCTGATCGCCATGCTCGTCTTCGAGAAATATGGTCAGCACCAGCCGCTGAACCGGCAGGCCGAGCGGTTCGCCCGTGAAGGCGTCGAGTTGAGCCTGTCGACCCTGGCGGACCTGGTCGGGCACGCGACTGTCGCGCTGCAGCCCCTCCATGCGCTGATCGAGAGCCATGTGCGTGCCGCTCACCGCCTGCATGGCGATGACACGACCGTGCCGCTTCTGGCGCGAGGCGGCGCAAAAAAGGCCCGGCTCTGGACCTATGTCCGTGATGACCGGCCCTGGAATGGTGGCGCACCGCCGGCGGCGGTCTTCCACTTCTCCCGCGACCGTACGGCAACCAATCCCAATCAGCACCTGGCCGGATGGCAAGGCGTGCTGCAAGCGGATGCCTATGGAGGATACAACGATCTTTATCGCGCCGACCGTGATGCGGGGGCTGTGACCAGTGCGCTGTGCTGGGCTCATGCCCGCCGGAAGTTCTTCGAGCTGGCCGACATCGCGGGCAACGTCCGCAAGGGCAAACCCAGCCATCAAATCTCGCCGGTCGCGCTGGAAGCGGTGAAACGGATCGACGCCATCTTCGACATCGAGCGCGAGATCAATGGGCTGGATGCCGATGCCCGGCTTGCCGCCCGTCAGAAACTCTCCCGTCCCCTGGTTGATAATCTCCATGATTGGCTGCTGGCAGAGCGCGCGAAACTGTCCCGACACAACAAGGTGGCTAAGGCGATCAACTACATGTTCGAGAAAGACGGCCGTTGGCAGGCGTTCACGGCATTCCTCGATGACGGGCGCATCTGCCTGACGAATAATGCGGCCGAACGCGCCCTGCGCGGCGTGGCCTTGGGCAGAAAGTCGTGGCTCTTCGCGGGATCCGAGCGCGGCGGTGAACGCGCCGCCGCCATGTATACCCTCATCGTCACGGCCAAAATGAACGACGTCGACCCACAGGCCTGGCTTGCCGATGTCCTCGCCCGGCTGCCCGACATGCCCGTCTCGCGCATCCATGACCTTCTGCCATGGAACTGGAAGTCGTGGCACCTCGCTGAGGCGGCATGATCATGCAGCTCAACAAGGTGTATTCCGTCAAGACCATCGACCGCGTTGCAGCCGAACTGGGCGAAACCGTCGACCGGATCTTCGATCTCGCCATCGACATGGAAACCGAAGATGGAGTGATCTGGGTCTACGGCCCTGGCGACGACAGCGTCATCGCCTTCACTCCGTTCGGGATTGAAAACCTGCAAGAGCTCATCGAAATGGACCGCGACCGCGCGCGTTGACCTCGTTGTGGCCTACGCCGGATGCTTAC
>NZ_JBRJGP010000064.1:0-2729 GCF_053628555.1 Roseovarius sp. MBR-79
GAAATCCGAAAGGACAAAAGTGGCCGACTTTTACGCCGCCCGCGACAACACTATGCCGCCGCTACCGTGGCCGAGTATTGCTCCGCCGATTACAGATTCCAGACATGCCAGGGGAGGCCCGAAGCCACCCTGACTCTGCAATCTTTGGTTGATAAGGTTCGAGAAGCATTCGCCTCTACAAAAATTGGTGAACGTGGGAAAACGTCAATAAAACAAGGGGTGGCACAAAGGGCGCGATGAATACGCCGGTTTATGCCACCCTGCCACCCCCTGCCATCTGCTCCCCTGCACCCCGTGTCGCAATCGCCCGCAATCGGGCGCAAAGGGGAAGGAATCACAGATGTTGGATACGCAGGACAGCCGCCATGAAGGGCCCGACTTGGGCCTGCTGGAGGACTGGATCAGTCGGCATGATCTGGCGATCAGCCTCGGGGTATCCGAGGACACGCTGTGGCGGTGGGACATGAGGCGCACCGGCCCGCAGAGCATCAAGCTGGGGCGCAAGGTCTATTACCGGCGCAGCACCGTGCGCAGCTGGCTTGAGGCCAGAGAACAGACACGCAAGACACCGTCGCGGGGTCGGCGATGACCGCGCCCTTTCCCTTCCGCAAGCGCCAGGCGCGGGACGCAGCGCGCTCCGACTGGATCGAAGAGCGGCGGCGCGAGGCGCGCATGGTCGTGGCCGATGTGGTGCATCACTCCGACCACCTGATCCGGCTCGCCTGCAATGTACTCGTCCAGCATGGCAAAACACCGGAGGAGCGCGAGGACGCGCGCATCCTGCTGGTTGTTCTGGATGCGAAGACCCCAGGGCGCGGCGGCAATCACCAGCCCGATCCGGAGGCCGCGCAATGAACCGCCGCAGCACCCCCGAGGCCGACGCCCAGCGCGCCATCGTGCAAGCGTTGCGGTTCGCCCTGCCCCGCGATGCCATCGTTCATCACTGCGCCAATGAGGTGACCCAGCCCGGAGTAGCCGGAGCCAAGAGGCAGGCGATCCTCGTTGGCATGGGCGTATATCCCGGCTTTGCCGACCTGATCGTGATCTCCGGTGGCCGCGTGCTGTTCCTCGAGGTCAAAAGCGAGACCGGCCGATTGCGCAAATCGCAGAAAGTGTTTCGCGACACGGTCTACGCGCAGGGCTTTGGCTGGGCGCTGGTGCGCTCGGTCGACGATGCGCTGGGCGCGCTGGCGGACAACGGCTTCACCAGTCGCGTGCAGCTCCCGGCGCGGAGGGCGGCACCATCAGCCACAAGGCAACCGTCTGGGCCATCCAGCAGCGCGGGTTGAAGCCCGCCACCAAGATCGTGCTCTGGTTCCTCTGCGACCGGCACAACCCGGATTTCGGCTGCTTTCCGACGCAGGCACGGCTGGCGGACGACGCGGAAATGTCGATCTCGGCGTTGAACGCGCATCTGGCCAAGCTGGAGGAACTGCGCCTGATCCACCGCGTCCGCACCTGTGATCCGCGCACCCACAAGCGCCAGGCGACACGCTACATCCTGGGGTTCGAGGACGGCTTTCCACAAGAGTCGATTCCGGAAACCGGAGGTGGGTTTGCCGGAACGGACGCGGAACAAAGCGACGATCCAACTCCGGAAAGCGGAGATGGAGCCATCTCCGGATTTGCCGCAAAGCCATCTCCGGATTTTGCCCAAAGCCATCTCCGGAATCCGGAGGCTAACCTTGTAAGAGAACCTTTAACTAAACCAGTAAAGGAGGAGGAGGAGGACGCGGCTGCGCGCGAGGCCGATTTTGATCGGTTCTTCGCAGAACTGCTCACAGCGCTGGGCTTTGCCGCCAACGCCACCCTGCCCGCCTGGTGGCACGGCTGGCCAGCCAGGACCCACGTTCGCCGCTGGATCGATGATCTCGGGCTGTCCAAGGATCGGATCATCGAAACAGCGACCGAGACCCGGCGCGATCATCCCGAACCGCCCGATGGCCCCAAAGCCCTCGACCGGTTCATGGAGCGTGCAGCCCGGCGCGATGCGCAGGCAGCCATCGCGACTTCGAAGGGCACAAAGGCCAAGCGGCGGCGCAAGGCAGATGCAGCGCCCCCGCCCAGCCCGGATGAACTGGCGGCGTTCTATGCCGCCAAGGTCAACTCCGACGAATACCTGCCCAAGGGCATGATCAGCACCGCCATGTGCGGATTGATGCTGGCACGCGGGCTGGTCACGCCTGCACGCCTCAGCCAGCGCGTGGTGCGGTGAATGCCGTGGTGTCACGTCCCCGGCACGGATTGTCCCTCTGCGCAGGCGGCGGAGGTTTGGATTTGGGCCTCACGCTCGCCGAACCCGGTTTTCACACTCGCGCCTTCGTCGAGTGGGAGGACTGGCCCCGAACTGTCCTCATTGCGGCCCAGCGCGCCGGATACTTCGCCCCTGCCCCGATCTGGGATGATCTGCGGTCCTTCGACGCCCGGGCCTTCCGCGGGGCGTTCGATACCGTCCTCGCCGGATATCCCTGCCAGCCCTTCAGCGCCGCCGGAAAGCGCGGCGGTGCCGACGACCCCCGCCACCTCTGGCCCGACGTGGCTCGCGTCATCGGAGAATGTTCCCCCGAATGGGTGTTCCTCGAAAACGTTCCCGGCCACGTCACCCTCGGTCTTGAGACCGTCCTGCGAGAGCTTTGGAGGTCGTGTCGCGAAGGTGGTGGAAATTTGAAGGTGGCGTAATCTCCGGGTGAACGAAACCCACCCAACCGGCGGCTGGCACCGCCAAGGAG
>NZ_JBRJGP010000065.1:0-2478 GCF_053628555.1 Roseovarius sp. MBR-79
ATGTCCGCGCCTCCGTCCAAATGTCTCTCAGGACCGATCTTGCCATGAAGAGGGCGGATCGCCGAGGAGAAACGTGATCATCCGGGATGGAGCACTTATAGACAACCAAGACGTCACTCAGTTCAACGGTGTTTCCGCCGAGGAACTGAGGGCAGAGCTAACTGCCTCTGATATTTCGTCAGATGCGAAAGCCGCCTATTTCTTTGGTCGGTTGTCCGGTGACTTTGCGGATGTTCTGCGACAGGACGTCACATCATTGGCCGACGGCGATCCTCGATTAAATGGAACATTACAGCGCGCCAGCATTGATATAACCGAAGCCGGACAGACCAAGCTTGGGTTCACCTCTCCGCTTCAACCCGCTGCTGAGATCGACTATGAAATCGTCAACACCCGCTCCAGCTCTCGATTGGATGAAGTTGGCCGAAAACAATTGGCCGTTTCATCCGCTTTTTCTGCCAGTTCCGTCTATCAGACCAATGTCGAAGACCTTATCCGGTTGTTGGCGGACGTTCGGCAAAACGACAATATCGAAGGCCTCGCCGCCAAGATTGGTGAACTCCCGCCGGAACAGGTGAATTCGCGGATGAGTTTCGGCGAATTGCAGCAGGAAATTTCGACGACTTTTCCCGATGAGGGAACAAGCAACTTGCTGGCGAGAGTTGGTAACGATTTCTGGAATGACGAAAGCGGGTATGTTGACGTTAGCAGAGTTCCGGACAGCCTACGCAGTTCTGCTGTTCGACTGGCTGCATTCTACAAAGATGCTTGGGACGAAAGCGTAGGTTTGTTCAAGTACGACGGCAGCGCGGCGAAATTTGCAGGAAAATTGACGTTAGGAGTCGTCACACTGGGATTGGGCGTTTTAGAGTCTGCCGTGCAAGCCAAGAAACACGGCATTCTATCCGAAGAATTCGCTACCTGGGCAGCGCAAACGGTTATCATTGGGGCAATTGCAATTCCGATTGTCGGCACCCTCGCGTCGGCGATAATTAGTGCCGCGCCAACGCTCGGCCCGATAGGGATATGGGGCCTTGCGGCCGTCGCGACGTACAAGGGTATTAAAGAACTTGCTGAGAAAATTGTAACCGAATGGGCGGACGAGCCCGACTCCTTTATCTTTAAAGCTGCTTCCGCCGTTCTGGACAAGATGAACAGCCTCGAAGATTCTGTAAGTACTGCGGCGAAGGAAGCCCTCGATTATGTTTTCGATGCGACCTTACAAGCAATAGGATTACAAGAGGTTGTGACGGCGGATGGAACATCCGTTGCGTATACGTTTGGTCGCGAGGACATCCTTCTTTATGGCAGCGAAGGTGCCACATTGCTTGGCGGGGAGAATAGCGATCTTCTGGTTCATTCAGGATTTGGAGAGGTCTTTGGCGAAGCCGGAGACGATGTGCTGATCGGACTGTTTCCAAAAACAATAAAGCAAGGAGAACGGATCGGCGTGCCGCCATCTGAAAATGAGATTGACTTACGCACGGTGGCGCAACGTGACATGAACCTCATCCTGAATGGGGGGGATGGCGATGATCAGGTTATCACCATCCTCGGCGAGAAGGCCATCACCATTGGCGGTCTTGGGCGGGACTGGATTTTCAATACGTCCAAAGGCGGGGTCATTTTCGGTGATACGATAGATGGACAAAATCCGAATGATCCGGCGGATGATCTGGAAGGGCCTGAACATTCCGACAACATATGGTGGTGGCCGGATGTCACAGTGGTGGATGCACGACCGAATGACGTTCTGAAGTTTTTCGGGTTTCCGATGGTGGGAGGCAACAACAACCTTCCAGTGGTAAGCCTTGGACCGCTCAGTTCATTCGGGTTGGGTTTGGCCACGTTCCAGAGTCAAGTTTATTTCGATTTCTTCTTGCCTTTCATGACTTATTTCCCGGTTGAGGGCGAAGGGCTTTATGTCTCGAATATTTTCACGTCCTTGTTTGGCTCGGAGAGCCTTGAAGAGACACGCGGCTCGATGCTGATCGAGAATTTCAATGCGCCAGTGGTTGCATGGGGAGTCCAGCTTTTCGATCAGGACATAAAGGGCGACCTCGGCCTTATCTTTAAAATGGCTAATCCAATTTTGGCGCTTTTGGCTTTGATTCCGATGCCTGCGATTGGTGGTATTGTTCGCAGTCTGCCAATGATTGACGAACTACTCACACTGTCGGGAGCTTTGGCACGTGTAGGCAAGGCCCTAGAGTGGAGCGCGGGCACCGATCCGTTAGTGATTGACCTGGATGGCGATGGGATTGAGACAAACTCGCTTGCTAATTCAGAGATATATTTCGATCTGGATGGCGATTTTTTTGCTGAACGGACTGGCTGGCTTGATGGCGATGACGGCTTTCTTGCGCTTGATCGCAACGGCAATGGTGTCAACGGCGGAGTAAAATTCGGCCATTGTGGCGGAGCAAAAGTCGGCCAGTTTGGGGCGAGCGCCTTGGAGCGTGCGGCCCTCATATAGCA
>NZ_JBRJGP010000066.1:0-2464 GCF_053628555.1 Roseovarius sp. MBR-79
AACCAGTTCGCCATAATGTTCGGCGAGCGCTTCGACGCTTGAGTATCTGAAACCGCATGGACCGGGCCAGATACACAGAGTTCATGACACTCCCCACAACACCCTGTAATCCCATGACCTTCATCAACCTCTCCACTGTGCAACGGGCGATGTCATGCCCCTCGCGGCGCAGCTGGTGCCAGACCTTGCGCGCGCCATATCGGCCCCGGCTACCATCGAAGGCCTCCTTGATGGCAGCCTTGTCCAGATGATCCTGCCTGGTCCGGTCCGATGCGAGGTCCGGATCACGCTTCACGGCCTTGAAGCCATAATACGTCGATGGTGCGATCCCCAGAACCCGGCAGATCGGCCCGACACCATGGACAGAACCGTGATCGTCGACGAACGCGATCATTTGCGGAACGGGCGGTCGAGCTCCGCCGCCGCGAAATATGCGCTGGCCTTCTTCAGGATCTCGTTGGCCTGGCGCAGTTCGCGGTTCTCGCGCTCCAGGGCCTTGATCCGTGCCTTCTCTTCGCTCGTCGGCCCGGACAGCTCGCCTGCATCACGCGCCGCGCGCCGGCACCAGTCCCGCAGGCTAAAAGACGAACAGCCCAGCTTCGAGGCAATTGCCCGGTAGGCGGCACTGTCGCTGCTGTAATCAGAACGATGTTCGCGGAAAAGCCGAACGCCGCGCGCGCGGAACTCCGCCGTGTAGCTCGGGGTGTGTTTCTTGTCTGTCATGAGGCTCACCTTTTGAGAGTTTTACTCTCCGGTAAACCCGGGGCGGTTCATTCTGCGGACGGAAATTTCTTGGCCTTGCAGAGTCCCTGGCCTGCGGGCCCAGCCAAACATCTGCCAAAGCGAAAGAGGGCAGGGCGTCATGATCGATATCAGTGCCGTGCCGGACCCGCGTGCTATCGTGCAGGCTTCATGAACAGGAGATGTCGATGGTTGCCCTTCCATTTGATGATGCCCGGATCGAGGAGCTTGTGCTGCGGTTCAACGCCGTGATGGCGAAGGAAGGGATGGATATCTCTGACCTTGGCGGCAATGCTTCGGATGACGAGGTGACCGTGACCCTGCAGGAAACCGAGGGCGATCTGAGCCGCGACGAGATCACCCAAGAGATCGAAAGCATGAATGATGAGCAGAAGGACGCGCTGGTCGCCCTGTTCTGGATTGGTCGTGGCGACAGGGAACCTGCAGAGTGGGAGGCGACCAAAGTCCTCGCGCGGCAGCAGCATGAGGGGCTGGTAAGCCGCTATCTGCTCGGCCAGCCGGAAGTTGGAGAGTTTCTGACGACGGGTCTGGAGAAAATGCTGGAATACGGTGTCGACTGATGCCAGCGTCACGCTCTCTGATCGTGCAAAAGACAAAGCTGCCCGCTGCGAGAGGGCAAATTTGTCCAACAGCTGTCAGCGCTGAATCCGATGTCGCAGTTTGAGCTTGTTGCAATCCTGCTGGTACTGACCGCCACATTCAGTTGGGTCAATTTCCGATTGTCGATCCTGCCGCACACCATTGGCCTGCTTGTGATGGGGCTTGGCGCGTCGCTGGTTGTCATCGGGGCCGAGGCGGCGATGCCGGGATTGTTCAACTATGAAGGTCTGGCAACTCTCCTGCGCCAAGTCGATTTCCAACAAACCGTTCTTGAGGGCATGCTCGCATTACTCCTGTTCGCGGGCGCGCTGCATGCCGACGTGGTCAGCCTGCGCAGCCGGGCCGTAACCATCGGCACGATGGCGAGTTTGGGTGTTGTGGTGTCTACGGCGATCATCGGATGCGTTGTCTGGGCGGCAGCCGACCTGCTGGGTGTTGCGATCTCATTGCCGTGGGCGCTGGTTTTCGGGGCGTTGATCAGCCCGACCGATCCGGTCGCGGTTCTTGCCACACTGAAAGAGGTAAAGGTCCCCGAAGACCTCAAGATCGTGATGACGGGCGAGACCCTGTTCAACGACGGTGTGGGCGTGGTGCTGTTCGCAGTCCTTGTCCATGCGGCCCAAGGGGAGGGTTTCGACGCCTTTCAGGTGGGCCAGATGTTCGTGGTCGAGGCTTTGGGCGGTGCGGCCCTCGGCGCCGTGACGGGCTATGTTGCCTACCGCGCCATGCGCGCCATCGACGACTATTCGATCGAAGTGCTGATCTCGCTGGCGCTGGTCATGGGCACCTATGCGATTGCCTCCAGACTGGTTGTGAGCGGTCCGCTGGCGGGGTAATCCCCCCCTTTTTAACGGGGTTCGTCCGTAGAGTTCACGCGGCCATTTTCAGTTTCATAGCGGGGGTGATGCCGCCGATGCCCATGTTGGGGCGGTCGTTGTTGTAAGTCCATAGCCATTGCGTGGCTTGATCCTGAGCCTCCTCGATGCTTTCGATGATGTATTGATCCAGCGGTCGTGTCGCGAAGGTGGTGGAAATTTGAAGGTGGCGTAATCTCCGGGTGAACGAAACCCACCCAACCGGCGGCTGGCACCGCCAAGGAGAT
>NZ_JBRJGP010000067.1:0-1906 GCF_053628555.1 Roseovarius sp. MBR-79
CCATCCAGTCTCATAAATACCGGTACAGAATCTCATGAACCCCGACTCGTTTTTCAGAGAAGTGCTTGAATCTCATGAATTCCGGCTATCCGACATCCAGCAATGAAATTGAACTGCTTTCCAGCATATATTTTAATGTCCGATAATGCAAACTTATTGGACACAAAAGGATCACACAAGACAAGGCGGTTTTGGCGCTATTTTCTGGCTGTAAGCGCCGCCTCGAGTTAAGGTCTCGGCATGACTTCTGTTTGCGAGACCAGTCTTGGCGATGAACAGACCCTTGCCCGGATACCGGGTTGGGTCACTTCTTCCCGCGCCGAAACCCCTGAAGATGTGGCGTTTTTGTCAGGGGCGGCGTTGGCCCATCTGCATTTTGCGGTGGCCAAAGCGGCGGCCTTCCAAGCCTTGTTGCGGGACCGACTCGCACTGCGCGCAGCCGAGGCCTGTGTCGCGTTTTCCGGGCGACCGGAGCGGGTAGGGGAGTTGCGCGACGCGGTGCATCTGATGCGCCCCGGCGATCTGCCCGGCCCGGCGGGCGAAATCTGTCTGGCCTGGCGACGCGCGGTGGAACGGCCGATGTCGGTCAAGGCGCTCGGTCGGGCTTTGCCGACCTTTGAGCCGCGCCAGATCGCGACGTGGCTCGATGCGGGGAAAGGGGCGCCGGTGACCCGTGCCGCGATGGTGCTCGAGACAGTGCTCACCGAGGCACCACGCGCAGACATAGCAGGGTTGATCCTTGCGGACGCGGCCTTGGCTCAGGCGCTTGGCTGGGAGCATCTTATGCCGGTTCTGGCTTCTGATCTGAAACGCGCCGATCTGCGCAAGCATGGCGATGATCTTCGCCTGGCCTGTCTTCGCGCGCTCATCGCGTCGTCAATCGAGGCTGTCCGCCTTGCCGCCGACCTGGGCCGACGGGCTGAACACCTGAGAGCCGTTGCCCCGAAGCTGCGGGCCAAGGGGGCACGGGAGGCGGTTGAGATGTTCCTGACCCATGACGCCGTCGCACCTTCGGCCTTACCATTGCCGGATCGCGCCGCGCGGCGGCTCTGTGATCGGCTGGTTGATCTCGGCGCGGTGCGCGAGTTGACCGGGCGCGACACCTTCCGGCTTTACGGGGTGTAGGGATGGCCAAGGAACACCCCGACCCAGAGCTTGACCGCGAGTTGACCGACTTGCCGCCGGAGCTTCGCTGGCGGGAATGGATGCGACGGATCGAAGCCGTGCTGTTTGCCTCTGCCTCGCCGGTGCCACGCGAGCACTTGGCGCGGGTCGTCGGGCAGGAGGTGTCTGTCGACTTGCTGATCGAGGATCTTGCCGCCGATCTCGAAGGGCGGGCGTTCGAGATCGCCCAAGCCGCCGGTGGGTGGATGTTCCGGACGCGGGCTGCCTACGCCTCCGCGATCCGCGCAGCGGCGGATGTATGCGACCAACAGCTGGATCTGAGTGAATTCGACGTCGCTGTACTGGCCGCCATCGCCTACCACCAGCCGATCACCCGCGATGGGCTCAAGGACATCTTCGGGCGTGAGATCAGCCGGGACCTGATCGGGCGGCTGAATGCGCAGGGCCTGATCGGAACCGGGCCGCGCGCGCCGCGTCGTGGTGCCCCCTATACCTTCGTGACCACGGACGTGTTCCTCGCGGCCTTCGGGATGGAGAGCTTGCGCGACCTGCCAGACCCCGAACAGCTGGATGACGCCGGGCTGGCCGCGCACACCTGAAACCCGCCGGGACTCCTCACGGCACTTGCCGCTTCTGATGGAACCGCGCGGCCGCCGGAACTCGTCTGTGTATTTTTGCCATTCCATATCGGTCGTGTCTCGAATCTGGTGGAAATTCTCCGGCGGCGTTCTCCGGGCGGGTTGATTTGGGCCTGATCAGGCGGCGAGGTCAAGGGTCATGG
>NZ_JBRJGP010000068.1:0-1803 GCF_053628555.1 Roseovarius sp. MBR-79
CCAACATGGGCATCGGCGGCATCACCCCCGCTATGAAACTGAAAATGGCCGCGTGAACTCTACGGACGAACCCCGTTAAAAAGGGGGGGATTACCATAGCATCTGGCTTGAAGAGCCAACCTCGGTAAAGCTTTCGCATCTCTTTGCAGCAAGGTTTCCCGACACAAAATCGTTGGGCGATGCCCGATATCAGTTCCTATCTAGTGTTACCGTTCCTGAGGATATTCTTGGCGAGGACAAGGGGCCGAAAAAGAGGGATGTTTTCCTGCTCGGCGTTGCTGTTCACGAGTTGCTGTTTGGCCATATTCCGGCTGGTGATCCTGCTGAATGGGATCCATCTATCGATATCAGCGGCGAATTTGAAATGCTGCATAGCTGGATCGCGGAGGCATTGGAAGTTGACCCCGGGAGCCGATTTGTAGACGCGTCCGTCGCTCTGAGCTCCTTCAATAAGGCGACGGCGGCGCGACCCTCTAAGGAAGAAGTGTTGTCCGGATTGGAAGCCCTTCGCAGCTCCATTCGAACCAGCCGCCAACTTTTCCAAGCCTTCCCGGATCAGGGGGATGTAATCAAAGAAAGCGATGCTCTGGATGTGTGGCGCTCTCAAGAGGATGGCGAACCAGTCATCATAAAGCACTGGAAGTCAGCTGCGTGGGGTGCGCTGCAGAATGAAGGCCGCACCGTCCTGTCGTTCCTGCACAGGGCCTCATCTGTCATGATGGATAAGTTTCCCGGAATACCCAACGTGCGCGGGGTGCATTGGCTGGGCGACAGTATGGCCATCGTCCAAGACTGGATCGACGGGACCGTTCTCGACATCCTGTTAGACAAGTCATCATCGGAACTGGCTGACCAGGTTAAGGCAATTGAGCTCGCACGCCGCCTTGTGAGGGTGGTTGACGATCTCCATGAGCACAATTTTTCGCATGGGGACATCAAGCCTTCAAATATAGTCATAAATAATGAGGGGAATCCTATCCTTATCGACGCGTTGGATTTTGCACCTCGCGTCGATGGTGAGCTTCGTACGTTTGCCTATGCTCCTGATTCCGGCAATCGCTTCGAGCGGGACCGATTTGCCGTCACGAAGATCGTAGAAGAGATTTGCGCAATCAGCACGCTCGAGGCACAGGACGTTGCTAAGCTGTTGACTGCTGCGCGGGAATGTCAGGACAAGGACCCAAAGCTAGCGACACTTTTGCCGCTGCAAGAGGCTTGCGATCTCATCTATGAACGACTCACCGCGCCAAAGGAAGTTGTAGCAGAGGAAAATAGAGCCCAGATCGCAGTTTCTATAGTGAGAGAAAACATCGGGCCCATCGAACCGGATGAAGGCAAGCTCTTCATCAGCCTGCACCGCCGCCCTGATCGATTCCAAGCAACACTATCTATCCGAGGTGCGTTTGAGCGCATCGAATTTACTCTCGACGACACCGGCAAACCGGTGCGGGCACGCCGCTGGCCCCTTGAGCAATGGCGGATAGCCCAGATCGCTAGAAGAGAATTTCATTCAATAAATGCCGACCTTACCGTCGTACGGTCCGACATCAATGATTTTTCGGAGCTATTTGGCGTTCTGGAAGACCCAGTCGTTGCGGCGGAACTTAGTACTTATTTGGCCAGTACCACGAGTGAACCGCTCAGGAAGCTGTCAGACGATGTCGATGAGCTCTCGGAGGAAGATGAGGCGGAAGATGCGCTGTCTGCGTTGTAATCGGCGGAGCAATACTCGGCCACGGTAGCGGCGGCATAGTGTTGTCGCGGGCGGCGTAAAAGTCGGCCACTTTTGTCCTTTCGGATTTC
>NZ_JBRJGP010000069.1:0-1776 GCF_053628555.1 Roseovarius sp. MBR-79
TCAGTGTATCTGCTTGTCTTCATTCGAATTCTCCTCGTTCATCTTGCCGAGAAAATTCTACTTTTGAAGCCCCTTAATTTCGGGGGGGATTACCCTATGACCGCCGAGATCGAGGTGAGCCGCATTATGACGGTGCATTGAGGCAACGGCGGCAACCAACTGGCGGGCCAGCTCTACGCGCGCCGCAGGCAGGGATGAAGTAGACTCCCTCACCGAATAGTCCTTGAGGCGGGCCATGCGACGGCGGCGGTCGAAGATTTCCCAGTAGCGTGCACCACGATCTGGATCATCCAACCGCGGCGTAAGCAGTGTACGTTCAAAATCTTGGTCACGGTCCAGAAGCCAATGATACACTTGCTTCTCTCGCCCCGCTATTTCGAGGCGACCATCTTCGGTTTGAAACCGACCGTCGCTGCACTTTGTAAAATCCCAAAGCCTGAGAATCCCAAGATTGTTCTTGCTATCCTCGTCACTTGCTTCGAATTCTTGGTAAATGTCGCGAGGATGCTCAAAACAAGGTTCGTCTTCAGCTACGTATCTCTGGAATCGCCGCTTGCCATGCTTGAATGGAGATTGCGGGGATGATGCATTGAAGAAACTGTGCAGCATATTCTTCCAGATTTGCTCCGTCAGCGGCATATACCGGAATTGCGTCCACGGCTCACCAAAAACCTCCGTCATTCGCTTTTCGTCGCCCATCAGTTTAACAAACTGATCCAGTGTAAGGACCTTCGACTTTTCCAATCCAACAAGATGGTCAGCCGTTGCGGTACCGGCGAGGACTACGAGGCCCTCTAACTTCGGGACAGCACCCTTCTGGTCGACGGGACGCATTTTCAGCGCCGAGGACAGTAGCGGTAGAACCTCACGGGAGATATCACTTATCTTTTTTACTGGAGACGGACCTTTATCTTCGCCGTTTTGAAACCAACGCCCGTCCTTGTTTTCGATCTTTCCGTGCCATTCCTTGATATCAATTAAGAAGACGCGATGCGGGCTGACGATGACAAGATCAACCTCGCGCGTTTTTCCAAGGCCCAGAACCAGATCGAGATTGGTGAATGCGTACCAGTCCGAAGGCAAATCCCTTTTCAACCGTTCAATGCTTTTAACTTCGCGTTTGTGGACACCACGACCGCAAATTGTCACCTTCATAAGCTGTGTTCTCCCTCAGTTGGTTCACTATAGCCAGACGGCGGTTGCAATGAAGTGGAATCTCTTCCGCAAAGAGTGCATCCGGTAACCTTGCGCCCTTGGGCTTCTTGGGTGTTGCGATCGTAGCTGAACAACAGATGTCCGGTCACGGGAGAGAGGTGGTCCTGCTTTTTCGACCAGAATGCAGCCCAGTTAAGGTGGATCAGGGTTTCACATCAGGCTGCCATTTTCATGGGTTCCGTTTTGCTGGCATGGACCTCGTCGGGGGTCAATATGCCATGGGTCGAGTGGGGCCGTTCGGCATTGTAATAGGCGAGCCATTGGCCGATACCCTCCCGGGCTTGTGACCCGGTCTCGAAGGCGCGCAGGTAAACGCATTCGTATTTCAGAGATCGCCAGAGGCGCTCGATCATGCGATTATCGATCCAGCGGCCTTTGCCATCCATCGATATCTTCACCTTGGCCGCCTTCAGCTCATCGATCCAGTCGCCGCTGGTGAACTGCGATCCCTGATCGGTGTTGAAGATGGTCGTGTCTCGAATCTGGTGGAAATTCTCCGGCGGCGTTCTCCGGGCGGGTTGATTTGGGCCTGATCAGGCGGCGAGGTCAAGGGTCATGGGC
>NZ_JBRJGP010000070.1:0-1585 GCF_053628555.1 Roseovarius sp. MBR-79
GAAAGATGCCGTAATGGGGCTGTCGGCGAATCGAGCACGTTTCGCTTGTTTGTCAGCATGATGTGGAGTGCCGTTGCCCTTGATGCGCCTGCAGCGCGTCTACGAGGTCGTATGTTTCCATGCGCCTCAATTCCTAAGAATAGAAGGGCAACGACATGAATGTTTTTATCGGACTGGATGTATCTCTGGCAAGCACGGCGATTTGTGTGCTGGGGCCGCAGGGGAAGGTTGTTGAGGAGTTGGAGGCCGCCAGCGAACCTGAGGCGCTGGTGCGTGCGATGGCGTCATTGCCGTACGCGGTCGAGGCGATCGGGCTCGAAGCCGGACCACTGTCCCAATGGCTGAGCAAGGGCATGGAAGAGGCCGGATTTGACGTGGTTTTGATGGAAACGCGGTTGGTGAAGGCCGCTTTGAAAGCCATGCCGATCAAAACCGACAGGCGCGATGCCCAGGGGATTGCGCGGTTGCTTCAAATGGGATGGTACAGGCCCGTGCACCGCAAATCCGTGTCCTCTCAGGAAATCCGTGCGTTGCTGACAGCGCGCAAGTCAGTTCAGCAGGTGATCATCAACCTCGAGCTTTCCATGCGGGGTGTTTTGCGGAACTTCGGTCTGAAGCTCGGGCATGTCACCCGGATCAGGTACGAGGCCCGGGTGAGGGAACTGGTTGAGCAAAATGAAATCCTGTCGGCGTCGACAGAGGCCCTTTTGCGCGCGCGTGCGCAGTTGCGCGCCGAGTTGGCTGAATTGGATGCGACAATCGCGGATCTGGCAAAACAAGACGACGTTTGCCGTCTGATGATGACGATGCCGGGCGTCGGTCGGATCGTCGCCCTGACGGTCAAATCCGCGATCGACGATCCGACCCGCTTTGTGCGATCGAAGGATGTTGGTCCGTGGGTGGGGCTGACGCCGAGGCGCACTCAATCCGGGGAGATGGACATTGTCGGGCAAATTACTCGAGCCGGCGACCGGGCCCTTCGAACGGCCTTGTATCAAGCGGCGATGATCTTGATGCACCGTGGGTCACCAAACTGGCTCCAGGCATGGGCGCTCAGAGTGGCCCATCGGCGTGGATCGAAACGGGCCTTGATTGCACTTGCGCGGCGCATTGGCATTGTTTTGCACCGCATGTGGCGAGACGGCACACCATTCCGCCATGCGCAGAGCTCCACGGCAACGGTCTGAGTAAAACAATTCCAGAACTTGATCGGACGGAGGAACGCACTGCACCTGACGACAGGTACGACGAGGTCCCTTGCCGGGACGAGGTTCCTGGAGATGCCGGAAGCCCGCAAGTTATCGGCTAACGCTGAATACGCGTAAAAGATAGGTACCCAGGGACCAGATTTGGACCAGGCATAGAGTGGCAGCCATGCGGCTGACTACGGACGGAAGAGCGAAGCCCGGGTAGGGGGTGTCCCTCAGTCCTGACGTGCGGATGCAGTGAAAAAGAAAAAGCAAGCTTCTGAATTTGTGCCTTAAAACTCGGTGAAGAATGAGATCTTCGCCGGGATTTTTGACTTGCCCGAAACCCTTGACAGAGGCCCGCCCCATTACGGAAGCGGGCTTTTTGTCCTTTGGAA
>NZ_JBRJGP010000071.1:0-1472 GCF_053628555.1 Roseovarius sp. MBR-79
CTAGGCGATTCACACATTTCGGAGCCTCCATCCGTGGGCGAGGGATTTGAAGTATTGGAGCCCGTGGCGGAAGGTGATTGGGCCGGGCGGTTTGGATTTTGGGTAGCCATCCCATCCACCGAGCTTGGCAATGATCCACGCGGCCCAAGCAAGTGTTTCCGGCGGGTGAGGGTTCTTCTGGAGCGCGGTCTTTCCTTCGATCTCGGGCAGTAGTGCGTGGAGGGTCTCGATTTCGGGGGGCGAGAAGGCGATCTTGGCGTCTTGCCCGGACCGACCGTCACGCGCCTGGACGAGTTGCATGATGGTGCAGGCAGCTCGGGCGGCAATCGCAGTCAGCTTGATCAACCGCCCGGCATTTTCCAACTGGCTGTCCTCCAGTTGCAATCCCTGCTGTTTCAGGGTGCGGAAGAATTGTTCGATATGCCAGCGCTGCCGATACCAGCCAATCACGCGCCAGGCCATCGCCGCATCTTTGACCCCATGTGTGGTCAGAAGCCGCCACGCAATGGGCTTGGCGCCTGGCGGCGCATTCACCTCGCAGACTTCGACAAGGCTGACTTTCACCGTCTCAGCCAACCCTTCCTGCCTGGCCAGAATGGCGGGGCGCTTGAGCGTGACGTGGCCAAAGCGAGCCACGAGCTTGGCGTTGCGGGCTGGACGGCCAGGGCGTGCGCGCAACGCTATCAAGGCGGTGCCCGCCATTTGCAACGGTGCCGAGGAGAGCTTTCCGCCCCCCTCCATGATCGAACGATCCACCATGGCGCGGGTCAGGATGTGAAAGCCCGGCTCCGGCAATCGCGCCCATTTCTCATAGATGTCACTCTCACGATCACTGATTTCGGTCACCATATGCGCCTGGCGCAGAACCGTCTTGGCGGCCTCTGCCGTGCTCAGCCACCGTTGCGATTCCTTCTCGGACAACGGTCGGTGCCGATGAGGAACCGTAACCCGGCCATCGCGTGTCCATATCCGGCCCGCGGCCAAGCCCAAAATGCCGCCCGTCTCAGCATCAACACCCAGCATTGCGTGCAGCAGAACGCCGCGTCCCGAACCCTTGCCGATCTCGCCTAGACCGCGACTGCGCTCCTTGGTCGTCGTGAAATTGATTTCGCTGCTGTCCTGGATCGCCAGAATATGCCGACCCGCGCAGCCTTGCGAAAGCTCCGCTCCCCAGCCATCGAGCAGCGCCTCAACCGTCACGCGCGGATTGGCCAGAAAGCGCGAAAACCCCACAATCCCACTGCGTCGACCACCCGCCAGGCGCCGCAGGCAGATGCTCGTGCGCGCCACCATTCCCGCGAGCAGCAGACCCCCCTTTTTGCTAGGCGCTCGTCTCCAAAGTCGCCCAGCCCCCAGTTCTCCGAAGTCATCACAAGCCGCCCTCCATTCAAGGTAGGACAATCGAATCATGCAACGCAAAACCCGTCAAGCGCTCCGCGAAAACCAAACCTGAAGATGTGTGCATCCCCTAG
>NZ_JBRJGP010000072.1:0-1454 GCF_053628555.1 Roseovarius sp. MBR-79
AACTTCGATTTGAGGGCGGTTGATAAAGTCGGACATAAGGGCGGACTTACCATCGGAGCGAACACAAGTTCAGACGGCCGCCCCCGGAGGCTTACGAAAGAGGTCCGTTTCGAAAAGTTGATTCTACTGGAAATGCAAAGGGCGGTCGCCATGTAGACAGTCTCGTATATCCAGTCGTCAATCCCTTTACAGGAGAAGAAGTTTTTCCACGCAAGGGACGCTGCTGGGTGTATCGGCGCGAAGTCATGGAAAAAATGGTGGCAGATAGGCGCTACTTCTGGGGGAAAGACGGGCGCGCGGGGACCCCTATGAGAAAGCTCTTCAAGACAGAGGCTAAAATGGGAATGACCGCACCCACAATTTGGGATGACGTCGGTTTGAACCAACACGCCGCTCGCGAACTGGAGTTGATTTTCGGAGAAAAGGCATCGTTTGACACGCCTAAACCAGAACCTCTATTGAAGAGGATACTGGATATCGCCACCAACCCCGGCGACCTTGTTCTCGACAGTTTCCTCGGCTCTGGCACCACTGCCGCTGTCGCGCACAAGATGGGCCGCCGATGGATCGGGATCGAGATGGGGGATCATGCCCGCACCCATTGCGCCCTGCGCCTGCGCAAGGTGATTGACGGCGAACAGGGCGGCATCAGCCAGGATGTGGGCTGGCAGGGCGGCGGGGGTTTTCGGTTTTGCACCCTTGGGCAGGCCGTGTTCACCGCCGATGGCCAGATCGACCCCGCCATCCGCTTTGCCGACCTTGCCCGCCACATCTGGTTTTCCGAAACCCGCCAGCCGCTGGCAACAGCCCCTGCTGGCCCGATCCTGGGCCATGATGACACCCGCGCCATTGCCCTGCTGTTCAACGGCATTCTGAAAGACCGCAGCGTGGGCGGCGGCAACGTGTTGACCCGTTCGGTGCTGGCGCTGCTGCGGGCCGAACTTCCCGCCGGGTTTACTGGCAATCTGGTTGTTTACGGCGCCGCCTGCCGCCTGTCCGAGGCCACGCTGAAGGCCGAAGGCATCACCTTCCGCCAGACCCCTTTCGACATTCCGGCGCGGGGTTAGGCGATGCAGCTAAAGAACTACCAAACCGCCACCCTTGCAGCACTTGACCGGTTTCTGACCCGGTCCCTTGCCACCGGCCCCGCCGACGCTTTTGGCCATGAGGCCGCGCATCAGGCCGATCTTGCCCGGCTTGAGGGCCGCGTGTTTGCCCCCCAAACCTACAAACCGCTCACAGGCCTGCCCGATGTGCCCTATGTCTGTCTACGCCTGCCCACCGGGGGCGGCAAGACCCTGCTGGCGGCGGAATGCATCGGCATTGCCGCCAGCCGCTACCTGCGCCGCCCCTATCCGCTGACCTGTAATCGGCGGAGCAATACTCGGCCACGGTAGCGGCGGCATAGTGTTGTCGCGGGCGGCGTAAAAGTCGGCCACTTTTGTCCTTTCGGA
>NZ_JBRJGP010000073.1:0-1440 GCF_053628555.1 Roseovarius sp. MBR-79
TTGCTATATGAGGGCCGCACGCTCCAAGGCGCTCGCCCCAAACTGGCCGACTTTTGCTCCGCCACAATGGCCGAATTTTACTCCGCCGTTGACAAAACGATCCATCTGGTGCATCCGTTCATGCAAGATCGTCACGATGCCTATGTCGCCGTTCGGCAGGCGCCGCCAATACACGAAATGATGCTCGTGCCGGAAGTAAAACCCCTCGACCTCGAACTCTGCCGGGATCGGCCGCGACGCCACGCCGTGCCCCTCGATTTTGTCAAATTCCGCAAACAGCGCTGTAATGTACCGATCAGCCTGTTCAGCGCCCCATCGGTCGCGCGTGTACCGGTAGATCTCGTCAAGCCGCAGCGATGCAGCTTCTTGGACGCGCACGGCCATCCTGTCAGCCCTGGTTCCGGGCGATCACCTCGGCGGCCGTCAGCGCGTGGTAGCTTTCCTCCGGCGCTGCGAAAGCGCGTGTCAGTTCAGACTTCAGCCGGTTGAACGCTTCCCGCTCGGCACGCTCCTTGTCGCGCCGGATCAGGTCGCGGACGTATTCGCTGATGTTCTCGTAGGACCCGTTCTCACCGACGTTGGATGCCACGAACTCGCTCAGCACGCCGCTGATCCGCACCGTCATCGTTGTGGTCTGGGACATTACCGCCTCCATCTGCTTGCGTGTTCAAGATAAGCAATAATGAACGCACTCGCAAGGTGGGTCAGCAGCCCCGCATTTTTCTCAGTTCCGCCAATGGCTTGGCGCTGAGATGCAAAGTCAGATCGACCGTCGTCTGGCCCGCCTGTTCACGCGGAGCTATTTTTACTTCATCGATGCTCCCAGCATTTGGATCGTACGTGATGGGAAGTCTGATCCTGTGTTCTAGGCCGTCCGATGTACCTGTGGCATCCAAGAGCTGAACGCGAACGGACCCGCCGAAGTATCGGTTACCCCATATTCTCAGATGTTGTTCGATCACGACAGAAATGCTCAGCGGCTTGTCTATCAGCATTTGGGTGCCGGGTGCCATGCTGACATTGAACCCGCCTAGTTCAGTTGCCTGCCTACGGGCGAATTCAACAGTTGCTCCATCAAGATAGAGGAGGCCGGAAACATCCCTGTCCGAGCGAAAATCCAGAGGAAGGTTGCCATCTATTCGCGCGGCAGAGACGGTAACCAGCGTCGCTCCGTTCAGATTACGTTCCATCTCCCGCACCATTGGCCCAAGCGACAGACTTTCCGAGTTTTCGACAATTCCGGAAAGGATGCCTTGCAGCGCAGCTGGCGTCCGTGCGCTAAGGTTCGCGCGCATCAGCTCGTATCTCGCAGTCAGGTCAGCGGCGACTTTACATACCTCAGCGCTTCTTGTCGGCCATCAGCGCCCATGGAACTGTTTGGGCTGATTGCATAGCGGAGGGTTTGCGGCTCATCTTAACCCTAGATGGAGTTGAAGATGA
>NZ_JBRJGP010000074.1:0-1421 GCF_053628555.1 Roseovarius sp. MBR-79
TCAGTGTATCTGCTTGTCTTCATTCGAATTCTCCTCGTTCATCTTGCCGAGAAAATTCTACTTTTGAAGCCCCTTAATTTCGGGGGGGATTACCCAGGTGCAATAGGGGTTCAAGAAAAGGCCGGTGACGAATCGCTTGATAGAGATTGGGGTTGGTTCGGTTCAATGCGTGGCGCGGGAGACTTCAAGAATCGCGTTGCAGAGAACGACCGGTTTCTAGCTCGCGCCGTTGACAGCATTCCACAGAAGGGAAAGGTCACAAGAGAGCATTTCGACCGATTTGCCAGCCTTTTTGTCAAGGCGTTTGCCAATTCGAGCAGAGTTGGGGGCGTCGCGACGGCGTCACGCCTGCTTGCCATGAAACGGCCCGACGTATTCCTCTGCATCTCCAATCCCAATATTGTGGCCGCGGCGAATGGGATGGGCTTCGCCAAGTCGACTCTCAACCTCGAAAATTACTGGGACCGAGTCGTGGAAGTGATCCGCGCGTCGGAGTGGTACAATATCGACAAGCCCGAAAATCGCGATGGACAGCTTTGGGAGTGTCGGGCGGCAATGCTCGACGCCATTTATTATTACCCGGGGTAGGCTGAACGCAAAACCCGCCCGACAATAGGCAGTCCACCCACAAGGGCCTAGTGAAGCGCTCTACTCGTCGCCTTGGGCAAAGGGCCAGACCCACCAAACCCTCACCTTATTCCCACCCCGTTCCCACCTGCGCGCCGACCGCATCCGGCACCTTGGGCTCATCAGAAACGATGACCGAGGCGCACAGCGATGCAGATCGAACTCACCCCCGACGACATTGAAACCATCATCCGCGAGGCCGATGCGGCGGCGCAACGGCTTCGGCGCAAGCTGAGCCTGCCGCTCTGCGAGCGCGAGGATCTGGGCCAGGATCTCCTGGTCGATCTGCTGCGCCGCTTGCCCGCCTACGATCCCTCGCGCGGCAGCATCGGCGCCTTCGCCAACATCGTCCTGCGCAACCAGTCCTCGCGGATCGCGATGCGCCATCACCGCCGGCGCCGTGCGCAGGGTGGGTCGCTGCTCTCGCTCGAGGTGCCCTTGGCCGGAGCCCGCGAGCCAGTCGGCGACACGCTGACCGAGGACGACGGGCTTGCCGCCTGGCACGGCCAGACCTGCTGCGCCGCCGCTGTCACCGAGCTTCACCATGCCCTGCAGGCAGCCCTCGCGCGGCTCCCGGCCGAGGATCGCCGCTTCTGCGCGGCGCTGGCGCATCGCCCCGTGACCGCGCTGGCGGCCGAGGGATTCGGCAGCCGGTCCGCGCTCTACCGCCGCCTCGCCGATCTCCGTCACGTCCTCACTGCCCACGGTCTCGGTCCCGCCTGGGACGATCTCGCGGCGGCCTGAGTAGAGGCGAAAGGAGGAGATCATGTTCATGGGCACCACCCCCTTCATCA
>NZ_JBRJGP010000075.1:0-1320 GCF_053628555.1 Roseovarius sp. MBR-79
GGTTTTGAACGCTTCGGGCAACTCCCAGCCCTGCAGAGGCGTGGCCTGATCGAAGGACATGATCTTGCGTTCGATCAGCGCCAGGTAATGCAGTGGATCAAACACCATGTCGCCGGTGTCATAGGAGCGCGAATGCTCGGCGATCACCTCGGCGCCGCAGCCGATGACAACCCGGGTCACGAAGCCCTTGATCCAGACCGCACGGTGGCCGTAGGCAACCGGCACCGAGTAATCATTGCCGCGATAGCGCACCACCGATGTCGATGTGACCTGGCCACTTTGCAACTCACAGGCCTCAAAGGGGGTGCCGGGCAAATCCCGCATCGCCGCGAGATCGGCCTTCAGCCGTTCCCCGATGCTGACCTTGTGGCCACGCAGAACATCACCCTGGCGCTTGCGGCACTGCTCTTCCAGGTGAGCGTTGAACGCGTGCCAGTCCGGAAAGGACGGGATCGGCACCATGAAGTTGCGACGCCCGTAGCCGACCAGCCCCTCCACGGCCCCTTTGTCATTGCCCTTGCCCGGACGGCCATAGCGGTCCCGGATCACGTAATGCGACAACATCGCGCTGAACCGCTGGGTTCTTTGCCGGGAGCCATCCGGCAGAATCCGAGCAACCAGGCAGCGGTCATTGTCATAAAGAATCGACTGGGGAACCGCGCCGAAGAACGCAAAGGCATGGACATGGCCGTCAAGCCACGCCTCGGTATTGGCCGCAGGATAGGCCCGGATGTAGCACGCGTCGCTGTGCGGCAGATCGAGGGCAAAGAAGTGTGCCTTCTGCTCGACGCCGCCGATCACGACAAGCGCTTCACCAAAATCGGCCTGTGCATGACCGGGCGGATGGCTCAGCGGCACGAACATCTCCTTGCCGGTCCGCTTCCGGTCTCGAACGTAATCCTTAACGATGGTGTAGCTGCCATCAAAACCGCACTCGTCCCGCAACCGCTCGAAAATACGCTTTGCGGTGTGACGCTGCTTGCGAGGGCGGCCCCTGTCTTCAGCAAGCCATTGGTCCATCTGGCTGGTGAACGCATCCAGCTTCGGGCGCCTGATCGGCGCTGTCCGCCGATATCCCGGTGGCTCCGAATAGGCCAACATCTTCGCAACACTGTCCCGGCTGATCCCAAAATCCCGGGCAATCTGACGCCCGCTCAATCCATCCTGGAAATGAGCGTGACGCACCTTCAAATACAAGTCCACGGTGTATATCCCCAAGCCCTCCCGAAATCCGAAAGGACAAAAGTGGCCGACTTTTACGCCGCCCGCGACAACACTATGCCGCCGCTACCGTGGCCGAGTATTGCTCCGCCGATTACA
>NZ_JBRJGP010000076.1:0-1190 GCF_053628555.1 Roseovarius sp. MBR-79
TTGCTATATGAGGGCCGCACGCTCCAAGGCGCTCGCCCCAAACTGGCCGACTTTTGCTCCGCCACAATGGCCGAATTTTACTCCGCCGTTGACAGAAGAAGCCGAGCTTCAGCCGGTCACGCTGCCGCACGTATCGCGCCGGAGCAGCCCCGGCGCGCTGACGGTCATGAACCGTGTAGAACAGTCCTGTGCCCGGCAGGCCAGCCGTTGCCCGATCAGGGGAATCGCAGTTGGCTTTGAGGCTGTGATCTGACCCTCTTGCTGCCGGGCGCGTGATGGATTCTGCGTGGGGAAGCTCATCCCACGGAGCCCGTTGCCGCCATGCACATCTTCCTTTCCGCCTTTGACAGCGTCCCTGATCCCCGCGCAGAGAACGCTCGGCATGACCTCGGTGAGCTGCTGGTGATCGCATTCGTTTCCGTCCTGTGCGGCGCGACGTCTTGCGCCGAGATGTCCGCCTTCGGCCGGGCAAAAGAGAACATTTTCAGGGATTTCCTCAAGCTAAAGCACTCCATCCCGTCGCACGACACGTTCTCGTTGGTGCTCGGGATGATCGATCCGAAGGCGCTCGATGCCGCCTTCGGGCAGGTGCTGGCCGACGTGTCCGCCCTGCTGCGCGAGGGCGATGTCATCGCCATCGACGGGAAGTCCTTGCGCGGCGCCCGCGACAAGGGCGAGAGCGCGCGGACGCGGATGATGGTGTCGGCTTACGCCTCGCGGCTGCGCCTGACGCTCGCCAGCGTGACCGCCGACGGGGGCACGGAGCTGGATGCCGCGCTCGATGTGCTCGGGCTGATCGCACTGAAGGGGAAGGTCGTGACTGCCGATGCCTTGCACTGCAATCGCCGCACGGTTGCGGCGATCAACGCACAGGGCGGGGACTGGTGCCTGGCGCTGAAGGCCAACCAGGACTCGCTCCTGTCCGACGCCCGGGCCTGCTTCGGCAAGGTGAACAAGAACCACCCGGTGGCACGCGTCGAAGAGACCGGGCATGGGCGGACGGAGAGTCGCACTGCGGTGGTCGTTCCGGCCAAGGGGCTGGCCGAGCACCATGATTTTCCTGGACTGAAGGCGTTCGGCCGGATCGAGGCGACCGAGAGTGTCCGATCTTTTGTGTATGAGTGATCCGGTTCATGCTTCACCAAAAGGAAGCATGAATGACCATCTCGAAAGAAATCCTGGACGAACTG
>NZ_JBRJGP010000077.1:0-1165 GCF_053628555.1 Roseovarius sp. MBR-79
GCCCTCCATTCAAGGTAGGACAATCGAATCATGCAACGCAAAACCCGTCAAGCGCTCCGCGAAAACCAAACCTGAAGATGTGTGCATCCCCTAGCTGAAACCAAGGGGGCTTTTTGCGTTCTGGGCCACCAGTCTGGTTTTGTTCACCCCGCACAACACGACAGCTTTGCCACGTCCCGATCGAAAGTCTGCGCCGCCAGTTTCAATCCTTCGACGGTAGTCAGGTAAGGGAAGATTGTTTCGCCAAGCGCCTTGGTCGTCATGCCGAACCTCAGCGCCAATGCCAGCGTCTGGACGCTGTCGGATCCTTCGGGCGCCGCGATCACGCCGCCCAGAAGCCTGTCGGTCTTGGCATCCGCCACCAGCTTGATCAGCCCACGCGTGTCGCGGGCTGCGAGCGCCCGGGGCACGTTGTCGAGTGACAGAACGCTTGTTTTCACCTCATGCCCGGCGGCAAGCGCCTGTTCCTCGGTCAGCCCGACCCCCGCCACCTGCGGGTCGGTGAACACCACCCAGGGCATTGGAGTATTGTCATAGTGTTCCGCGCCGCCCATGGCGTTCCTGGCTGCCAGCTTTGCGCCATAGGCGGCCATGTAGACGAACTGGTCGCGGTTGGTGACATCGCCTGCGGCGTAGATGCCGGGGCGGATGGTCTGCATATCGTCACCCACTTTGATTGCGCCGCGTCTGTCGGTCACTATCCCCATGTCTGCCAGTCCGAGACCTTCGGTATTGGGGCTGCGCCCGGCGGTCACCACCAGATGATCGGCGCGCAGCTCCAGCCGCTTTCCGCCCTCATCGAGGCACAGCACGGCACGGTCGCCGTCGCGTTGGCAGGCATCATAGGTCAAGCCACAGTGCATGGTGATGCCCTCGTCCCGGAACACCTGCGTCAGCGCCGCCGACACTTCGGGTTCGGCCTGCGGCAAAAGCCGTGAGCGGCAGACCACGGTCACGCGCACTCCCATCCGCGCCATCATCTGCGCCAGCTCCGCACCGATATAGCCGCCGCCGAGAAAGACCAGGCTTTCCGGCAGGGTTTCCAGCGCAAGAAGGGACGTGCTGTCCAGCGGTAATCCCCCCCTTTTTAACGGGGTTCGTCCGTAGAGTTCACGCGGCCATTTTCAGTTTCATAGCGGGGGTGATGCCGCCGATGCCCATGTTG
>NZ_JBRJGP010000078.1:0-1080 GCF_053628555.1 Roseovarius sp. MBR-79
GGTCGTGTCGCGAAGGTGGTGGAAATTTGAAGGTGGCGTAATCTCCGGGTGAACGAAACCCACCCAACCGGCGGCTGGCACCGCCAAGGAGATCACGCCATGAACCAAGATACACAGACCAGCGCGCTTTCGCTACTTGCTTGCGATGACGGTTTTGACCCGATCGAGGACCGTCTGCGCGCCAACATCCGCGGTACCATCGAGGCGGTTTTCAACGAGGAACTGGACAGCTTTCTGGGCCGTCTGCGCTATGGCCGCGGGGCCGGAGCGGTGAAGGGGTATCGCCACGGCAGCCGGGATCGCCAGATCACCGGGACATTCGGCACCGAGACGATCAGCGTGCCGCGCGCGCGGGTGGAAGATGAGGCTGGCCGCGTCCGCGAATGGCGCTCAAAAGCGCTGCCGCGCTATCAGCGTCTGACCAAGACCGCTGAGGCGCTGATCGCGTCGGTTTACCTTTCGGGCACGAATACGCGCCGCGTGAAGCGGGCGCTTTTCGCGTTGTTCAAGGGGGCGGTGAGCAAGGACGTGGTCAGCCGCGCCTGGCGCAAGGTGAAGGGGGACTGGGACGCCTGGTGCGCGCGCAGCTTGGCCGATGAGGATATCATCCGGCTCATTCTCGACGGCACCGTGATCAAGACGCGGCTGGATAGAAAGGCCACGAACATCTCGGTTCTGGCGGCCATCGGGGTGCGCCGCGACGGACAGAAGGTGTTGCTTTCCATCATGAATATGGGTGGGGAGAGCAAGGCGGCGTGGGCACAGTTCCTCGCCGACCTCGATGCCCGCGGCCTGCAACGCCCCGAGCTTGTCATCGTCGATGGCGCGCCGGGGCTGGAAGCCGCGCTGGTGGCGCTCTGGGACGATGACCTGCCGATCCAACGCTGCACCGTCCACAAGCATCGCAACCTTCTGGCGCACGCTCCGCAGCATATGCATGAGGAGTTAAGCAATGATTACCGCGACATGATCTATGCCGAGACGGCGGCCGATGTGGAAAAGCGCCGCAAGGTATTTCTGCGCAAATGGCGGCTGAAATGCCGCGCGGTCGCCGATAGCCTCGAGGAAGCCGGAGACCGC